>NZ_JABFRA010000094.1 GCF_013141425.1 Methylotenera sp.
AAAAGACGTTTAATTTGCAGTTCATCGGGCAACTGATTCGATTTAAAATTCCAAGCGCGGCGCAAAATACCAGAAGTAATATCGAACATGCCATCACTTTGCGCATAGCAAGTTGCGGCATAATTCATTAAGCCCGCGGTTTCATCATCCACCGTAATTTTGCCGCCTATTACAGCCACGCGATTGATTTCAGACAAAAAACTATCCTCACGGTAGCGCGAATAGCGTGCCTCAAGCCGCTGAACATCCGCCACAGCAAGCTCGGCCACCCGTTTGGCTTCCAGCTCACCACTTGCAAATAATTGAATATCACAAGGCGAGCCCATCGCGTTGAATGTGTGACGGTAATATTGCATGCGATTCATAAGGTAATACCGTTCAAAATCATTTGAATGGTCAAGTTTAAGACTTAAATTATATATATCAATAGCTTACTCAGCTATATTTTAGAAAGCGATATTCCAATTCACCGCCAACGAACCTTTGCGCTTGAGTTGATAACCATTGAAATCAGTCTTCACTGGTTGAAGCCATTCAGCACTTAGTTGACTACCCGCTATCGTACCTAGATTTAGCCCAAGTCCAACATCCAAGAACTGTCCTCCATAATTTTTAGGCTGGTCAACAGGACCCACATGTTGTGTACCTAAAGGTAATCCGGTACTTTCGCTAATTAAAGGCGGATATGCTCCATGGATAGACCCTTGCGATGTATAAACACCGCGTACAGTACTTGTAAGCCAATTCGCCCATTGGTAACCTCCCCAAATACTGCTTTGAAAAATATCCCCTAAGGCATAGTTAGATTTATTTCGTTTTTCTAATCGTTTGGTACCCGTAACCTGCGCTCCCCATGAGAATTTATTTGATTCTTCTGTATAAGTCAGGCTGGGGTTTAAGTCCCATGTTCCACTACCATGTTGCATGCCATAGTGAATTAAAGTGCCTTTAGGGACTGTGTTGGTTTTTCTTAGCATAACATCTACATCACCAGTAGGTGCTGTTACACCCAAACTTAGATTTAGATGGCTTGTAGGTTGATCTATAAGCTTAAAGATACCATAAACCCCAGTGTCACCAAGTCCACCAGTTTGGTGGCTATGGACAGCACCACCGTGGTTATGCCCTGTTGTTTGCGCTACTGTTAGAGGTGTCATATTCATTTCCATATCCACCCATTGTGGCATCACCATTAGGGTCAGCCAGTCGGTGGGTGCATACATTAAGTCCAGCATGTGCATGTTCATGGTCATGTCATCGGGGGTCACAGCGCATTCTTTACCACCGCATCCAGCCAGACGTACAGTGTTGTCATTGACGGAATTGTTGCCATGCAACATACCGCCCGCCTGTTTGTTGCGCACATAGCGATAACCCACCATAAAGTCACCTGCGTTGCTCAGCACATGGTCAAACATCACACCTGCTGGTGCATGGCTGGCATGATGACTATGTTCGCTATGATCATGGCGACTGTCCAACGCACTGTAAGCAACATCGCTATGACCAAGGGAAGCAATCTTATCTAAATCAACTTTTAGCGCAATATTAGCCGTCCAGTAGTCATAATCGGCAAAATCCGCTTCACCACCACCGCCTAATTTCAGGCTGCCTTTATGTGTGTAATATTCCAAGCCTGTTTCCAAACTCACGCCTTTATTGAATTGTTTATTGACAATCAAGCCTCCGCTTAAGGTGCCAAAGCCAGATAAACGCTGGTCGCTAGAGTAATATTTTGGCATAGCTCGATTCAAAGGAGAGGCTACCGCTTCAGAGGTATCTGCATCATAAACCTGAACAGTTTTAATGTATGGCAAATAAAAATCCGCACTTGACTGAGAGTAGTATCGAAGGTGTGGTGTCACTGTCCAACTTGCCCCCAATGGTTGCGTCCAGTCGGCTTGAATAGTATGTGCCTTAATACCCCAGTCATCATGCGAATAACGGTAATCCAAGTGTAATGCGGCATTAAACGTATTAATGTATTGCTTATAACCTAAATTCCAATTGAACTGATTACGCTCATCTGGGCGTATTTCTAGCAAAGTCATGGCCGACCCATAGATTGGTAAAACTTCATTTGAACTTAACTCTGCTGTTGAGGGATTAATGCTAATCAAGGTGACCAACTTATATGGATTTCCCAAATAACCAGCACTTCGTGTATAGCCCATATTAAATTCTACTAGGGCATCTTTGTTTAATATTTGTGTAACTCCAAGTTGTGCACTCCAATCTTGGCGGTTTCCAAGTAATTTTGCGCTGGTTTTTTGAAGAGTCTTTAAATCGTAGGTAGTCTCGACCTCACCCGCAGAAACTAGCGGTTTCTTTGGTAATATTTTCCACACATCATTTCCATCAGCATCAATTTCAACGAAATCATAGTAAGAATTATCGTAATTATCGGTGCTATAAAATTGCAATGAATCAGGGTCCAACTTGGCAGAAGTATCGCTATTGGCATAATTAAACCCAAAATTGAGTGTGGTCAGCTTTTGGTTAAAGTCCAAGTGCCCCGCTAGATTTAAAAATCGAGACTTATAATCTTTTTCAACAGATAGACCTGCACCTGCGTCAACACCTGCTTCATCCCACTCATAGCTATACTTAAAGTCAATTTGTTTGCGTGTTTCTGGCGATGCTGTCCCCATGGTGTGTACTAATTTATCATTGTTTTTTTTACTTGCAGGGATAACTACAGCTTGCCCTGTATCGGGGTCATACCCAGCCAATTGTAAAGGATTAAGATTCTGATCAAAGTACAAACCCTGCAAATCTCCAACTAATGGTGAGGCTCCTGTAAGAATATGATTAATAGAATTTGGATTGACATCTTTATACTGAGGGCGATTCCCACCTATTGTGATTGGTGCTGTTGAAACGGGCGTTGCGCCCGACCACGTATCTTGTGTGTAGTTCACCTGTAACTTAGCGCGGTCAGTCAGTGTAATCTTGGCGCTACCATGCAGGCTATCCACCTCGATTGGTTTTAAATGATTTGGTAATTTTGCAACACTATTTAATTGTGTATCAACGTTATAAATCAAGCCATACACATCGCGCTTACCCTCCTGATAATGACTATACTGAAAATCTACACTATCCTCATCCGCCGCATAAGCTGGCAAAGCAACTAGGCCAGGCAAGGCTAATGCCGCTAGGGTGAGTGAACGTAAAGATGCGCTTTGTGGTGAGGCTTTCGGTTGAGCTTTGCATGGTCTTAATCTTGCAGAACCCAGCATGCGTTGCAACAGTTGCGCGAGTAGTTTACTGAATCGCCTTGAAGCTGAACGGTTAGATTTCCTTTTAGTAACAGCCACAACCACCTCCACTCGCAGAGCTTCCACTTGAGGCTGCTTCACGGCTGCTGTAGGTATGGTTGCGCAAGGTACTTTGCATCGGGTTAGGGTCTAAAGCCATATGCGGCTTGGCTAGATTGCCTCGCTGCCAAGGTTCTACATGGGTGCAGCCTGACAGGTTTATGCCCAAAGCCATCAATAGCACGATGAGTGCCTGTTTATTGTATTTCATCCCTAGCTCCCCTTGGTATTACTAAACTTAACAACAAATTTTTTTCAGGTTATATTTCTACTCATTTTTTGTACTTTTTATGCAGTAATTGACATCAATTAACAATGGTTCATTCTGCTAATAACTTTTCTACCATTTCACGCAGTTTCTTGGTTTCGCCCGTGCGGAAACCTAAGTGGGTGTAGCGCACAACGCCGTTCCGATCAATCAAGTAAGTGGATGGCATTGCCTTAACGCCAAAGTTTTTTGGGCACTGGCCACTGGCATCGGCTGCGATATTAAAACTGGCAGGGTGTTTTGCTAAAAAAGACTGCGCATCTTCAGCACTTTCGTCTACATTAACGCCAATGACATGTAGCCCTTTTGCGCTAAATTCGCGATTTAAATCATTTAAAAATGGAAAAGATTGCGCACAAGGGCCGCACCAAGACGCCCAAAAATCTACATACAACACTTTGCCGTGATGTTGATGCAAGTCTTCTGTTTGTTTACCTTCTAGCGAGGTTAATGCACAATTTGGCATGGCATTATCTTTGGCAGCCGAGTTTGCTGGCTGAACGGTTAATATAACAGCAGTTAAGGCCAGCAGGCTTGTGCAAATTAAAGGTAATTTTAGTTTGAGGTAGCTATTGACCATTGTTGCTTTGGGCTTGGCAACATTAAAAAATGGATTGCGCATACAAACTCCCTACCATGTAAATTGAGTAACTTATATGGTTACTGGATACCAATTAGTGAATTTATGTATTAATTTCACATAAAAACAACATAGTAAGCGAAATGACAGTGTGGGGGAATGTGACAAATTGTCGCACCAGGTGAAATCCAAGTTAAGTTGGATGGTATTTGCAAATATTTATTTATCAGATCAGCCAATGCAAATTTATGCTGTCTAAACGATCAAAAATGATGGTCAACTATTATTTCTATTGCGACACATAGTTGATTAAGCGATAATAAATTTTCAAAAAAGCGATTCAGCCAGTTGTATTATTTGTCATCTTAGGGGTTTTACCCCTTTTTCCGTGTATTAGATTGAAGAAAAAATCAAACAAGGAGTTCTCGATGCAATATCAAATTGATACGTTCATTTCATCTCTCAATCAGTTCTGGCAACAGGTTGCCATGTTTTTCCCTAAGTTGCTGGCGGTGATTGTGATTTTATTTTTTGGCTGGCTAGTGGCTAAAGTGGCGCGCCTTGGGGTGAGTCGTTTTTTAAACTTTCTTAAGTTTGATCAATATGCGGGCAAGTCTGGTTTAGAAGCTTTTTTAAAACATGATAATTTTGACATTTCACTTAGCGGCATTGTCAGTCAAGTGGTGTATTGGTTAGTCATTCTGCTGTTTGTGATTACTGGCGCAAATGCATTGGGCCTGACTGAGGTAGCAACGATGCTGAATCAATTAGCGAACTACTTGCCCAAAATTATCGTGGCGATTGTGGTGCTAATATTTGGTACTTTGTTAAGCCGCTTTATTAATCGTTTAGTATTTGCTTGGCTGCACAGTATTAAATTTGATGGCGCATTGGCCATTAGCACTTCAGCCGAGTATTTAGTACAAATATTCGCCATTTTTGTGGCGCTGGAGCAGTTGGATATTGGCACTCAGTTAATTACGGCCTTATTTGTGATTTTATTTGGCGCAATTTTCTTGGCACTGGCGATTGCCTTTGGCTTGGGTGGGAAAGATTGGGCGGCTAAGATTATTAATGACAGGCAAAAATAAAGCGCAGGCCAATATTCCCAATACCTTAAATAAATATACCACTTAAAAATTTAGAGGCACCCGAAAGTGCCTCTTTTTGTTTGTGCTTGAATTGTTTGTGTTTGAAAAAACGTCTATTTATCTTTCCACAGTTTTTGCATCTCAATAAACATAAAAGAGGCGGTCCAAGAGATTAGCACTAATCCTGTTAACGCCTCTAAACCGGAAAGAAACCGCATATCACCTTTGGCAATAATGTCACCAAAGCCTAGCGAAGTGTAACTGACAAAGGAATAGTAGCTGCAATCCATCAGGCTTTTATCAAAATGGCCTTCAAGGCTACCAAAGCCACCTTGATGAATCATGAAATAATAGCCAAAAGCAAACGCCCAAATTTCGACCACGTGGGCAAAAATTGCTCCAAACACACCAAATAACACGCGTGCTCGAGGCTTGATGTTTAGTGTGGGGATGATTTTAGTGAGCCAGTTGAGCGCCTCAAAATGTATCAGCACCGCGGTCGCGACAAGCACACTATTTAGAATAAAGGCGTAAATCATTTCGAGCAAGGCTCCATTTATACTAAGCCTCTGGCACGCAATTCAGACTTAATGTAAGCGTAATAAATGGGTGCCGCAACAATACCCACCAAGCCAAACGCCGCTTCCATACACAGCATAGCAATTAACAACTCCCAAGCATTGGCACGAATCTGACCACCGACAATGCGGGCATTCAAAAAGTATTCAAATTTATGTATCACAACTAAATAAGCAAGCGAAGCAATCGCAACGCCCAATGATTGACTCAAGCTTACCACCACAATCATGGTATTGGAGATAAGGTTACCAATCACTGGAATTAACCCCACCACAAAGGTAATGGCAATCATGGTTTTAACCAGTGGTAAGTGTATACCCATCAACGGTAAAACGACCGCTAAATACGTCGCGGTAAAAAGTGTATTGATGGCTGAAATGCGTATTTGTGCAAAAACCACGCGTTTAAAGGCGTCGCCAAACATATCGGCCCGTTCTGCCAACGCACGTGCAAAGGGTTTGTAGTTGTCAATGACGACGACATCGCGTATCGCCAGCATACCGCCAATAATCATACCAATCAGCACATGCGCGCTGGCACGCCCAGCCTCTTTGCCGACCACTTGCAACTCATCAGCGTGCGTACGCAACCAAGTGGTGGCCTGCTCTTTAAATGTAATGGCATCGGGCGGTAAATGTTCTAGTAACCAAGTCGGCAAGATTTTGCGGGAGTCTTCTAGAATTTGCGCCATTTTGGCCAACAGTACCGTTAGACTACCTGCATCCGAACGAAAAAAAGCCACCAAGCCAGCGCCGGCCAAGGCTAACAAACTCACAATAATAATCACCAGAATACCCACTGCCCATAACTTTGAACGGTTACTGGGCTTTTTAGTGGGAAACCGACGTGCGATAAATGGTGTAATGATATGCACGAGCTCATACACAAACAGACCAGATAGCAAAGCTGGCAGTAAATGAAATTGCAGCACAAAAAACAAAGTGAAAATCGCCAGTGCCCAAGCAGATTTTTCATAAAAGGTCGGGGGTAATTTAGGCGCTGTTTTAGTGGTTGCAGTTTTAGTCATGTCGCTTATTCAGTCTCAATAAAATTTCTTGAATTGCAAGGTGCGTCTTATTTCAAAAGCCTTTAATTTCAAGAGCTTTTAAATTTATTATTTAGACGATTCAACATAAGGCTTAAAGCGATTAATAAAATTATTTGCTTCGTCTACTGGCAATAGCACGACCAAATCAATTTGTTCGTTAAATGCCTTAGACACAATACTACCATTACACTTCGACAATGCGCTGGTGAGCAAGTCCATTTGTTTATAATTAATCGTGAGCGGATAGCTTTTCATTTCAACAAAAATAAATGTTTTAGCGGCATCCAGAGCCAATTTAGCAGTACCACCATAGGCGCGCGCAAGTCCGCCTGTACCTAAATTGATGCCTCCGTAATAGCGAATCACCGCCACGCAAACATTGATTAAGTCTCGACCTTCAATGAGCTTTAATATTGGCATACCAGCTGTACCAGAGGGTTCACCTGCATCTGAAAAACGCGGCACAATGCCTTGTTCAGTTTTAAGCCGAAAACCGTAGGCTAAATGGTGCGCGCTTTGATGTTGTGCGGCAAACGCCCGCAATGCCTGCCCGACTTCACGCTCGTCTGCACAAGCCACAGCCATGGCGATAAATCGTGATTTAGTAATGGTTTGCTCGGCAAAGCCTGGTTGTGTAATAACAAACAACTAACTTAACCCTGTAATTATGCCAGCCTGATTAACCCCAATACGCTCACTTGCAGGCTGGCTAGGTAAGCCTGGCATGGTCATAATGTCGCCACAAATCACCACAATAAATTCTGCACCACGCGACAATCTTAATTCACGTACTTGCAGCGCATGACCAGTGGGCGCACCACGTAAGCTAGGGTCGGATGAAAAAGAATACTGTGTTTTAGCAATACATACTGGAAAATGACTATAATTTTTCTCCAGCGTTATCAGCGCCATTTGGGCATTTACTGTCAATTCAACTTGGCTTGCACCGTATATTTTTTCGGCAATTGTCTGAATTTTTTGCAAGAGGGGCATTTCGTCTGGATACAACAGTCTGAAATTGTCTTTTTTATGTGCAATAACGTCCAACACCTCATTCGCTAAATCAATAGCGCCCGCCGCCCCTTGTGCCCAATGCTTGCAAACAATAGCGTTAACACCTAAGTGATTGGTTGCTGTTTGCAGTAAATCAATTTCAGCCTCCGTGTCACTGGCAAAATGATTAATCGCCACAATTACCTTCAAGCCAAAGTGCTGTTGAAGATTCTGCAGATGCTTATCCAGATTTGCCATTCCCACTTTTAATGCGGTTAAATTTTCTTGATTAAGTTGCGTAACTTCAACACCGCCGTGATATTTAAGTGCACGCACAGTGGCAACCAAAACCACCGCAGCGGGTCTTAGGCCAGTTTTCCTGCACTTGATATCAATGAACTTCTCAGCACCTAAGTCTGCACCAAAACCCGCTTCTGTAACCACAAAATCTGCTAATTTCAAGGCGGTTCGGGTTGCAATGACCGAGTTGCAGCCATGGGCAATATTGGCAAACGGGCCGCCGTGCACTAATGCAGCCGTATGCGCTAAGGTTTGCACCACGGTGGGCTGAAAGGCGTTTTTTAATAATGCCGCCATTGCGCCTTCTGCTTGTAAATTGCAGGCGTAAACTGGTGTTTTAGTTGTGGTAAATCCCACTTGAATTTTACCCAAACGTGCTTGTAAGTCCTCTAATGAACTGGCTAAACAGAATATCGCCATTACCTCACTGGCTACGGTAATATCAAAGCCCGTTTGCCGTGTATAGGATTGACCATTTTTATCTTTACTATGCAAAGTGATATTTCGCAAAGCACGGTCGTTCATGTCCATACAACGCCGCCAAGTGATGCTAGCTGGATCAATATCAAGTAAATTACCTTGATAGAGGTGGTTGTCAATCAAAGCGGCAAGTAAATTATTGGCACTGGTAATGGCATGAAAATCACCCGTGAAATGTAAATTAACGTCTTCCATGGGCACCACTTGAGAATAACCACCGCCAGTAGCCCCACCTTTTAAGCCAAATACAGGGCCTAATGAAGGTTCACGCACACAAACCATCGCCTGTTGCCCTTTGTCAGCCAACACCTGATTTAACGCGTCTGCCAAGCCAATGGTCGTGGTGGTTTTTCCCTCACCAGCGGGAGTTGGACTAATTGCGGTGACAAGGATTAATTGACCATCCGCCTTGCTTTGCAAAGCTTGAACACACTTTGCACTAATTTTGGCAATGTAATGCCCATAAGGAATCAAATCTTTAGTTTTTAGGTTTAGTTTAGCAACAATCTTAGAAATAGGCTTGAGTGTTGCGGCTTGCGCTATTTCAATATCACTGTGCATTTTCATTTTCAAAAAGCATCACAATTGTTAACTATTTGCGCCCGCCAAGTAGGCTGCCAAGCACACCACGGATAATTTGACGACCCAGTTGTGAGCCAATCGCTCGCGCGGCACTTTTTGCGGCAGCTTCTAAGACACCATCGGAACGACTACTCGATGACTTTTTACCGCCCCCGAACATCCCCCCCCAATCAAAGCCTTCTTCGGCTTTTGCTTCGGTGGCGGTTTGCTCGGCGCGTACTTTTAGTACTTCATAGGCCGACTCGCGGTCCACGGTCTTTTCATAGAAGCCAGCCACATTTGAAGTTTGAATAGATTCGTTACGTTCAGCATCTGTTACCGCACCAATGCGACTGCCAGGCGGGCAAACAAAAGTGCGCTCTACCGGGGTCGGAATACCTTTTTCATCTAAAAACGACACCAAAGCCTCGCCCACACCAAGTTCAGTAATGGCCGTTGCGACATTCACTTTGGGGTTGCTTCTAAACGTATCAGCTGCGGATTTGACAGCTTTTTGGTCACGTGGTGTAAACGCACGCAAGGCGTGCTGTACGCGGTTACCAAGCTGACCTAGCACCACATCTGGAATATCGAGCGGATTCTGACTGACAAAATAAACCCCAACGCCTTTAGAGCGTATTAAGCGGACTACTTGCTCGATTTTTTGTAATAATGCTTCAGGCGCGTCATCAAATAATAAGTGCGCTTCATCAAAGAAAAATACCAATTTTGGCTTATCTAAATCACCTGCTTCTGGCATTTTTTCGAACAATTCCGATAACAACCACAATAGAAGCGTCGCGTAGATACGCGGAGAATTAAACAATTTATCACTAGCAAGAATGTTTACAATGCCACGGCCTTGCGAATCTGTTTGCATCAAATCATCAAGATTCAACGCAGGCTCACCGAAAAACTGATCTGCGCCTTGCGTTTCCAACTCCAGTAAGCCGCGTTGAACAGCCCCAACGCTAGCAGCAGAAATATTGCCATAAGCGGCTTGATATTCTGCGGCATGCTCAGCGGCGTGTTGCATCATGGCACGCAGATCTTTTAAATCCAGCAGCAACCAACCTTTATCGTCCGCAATTTTAAATACCGAATTTAGTACGCCGCCTTGCACTTCATTCAAATTAAGTAAACGCGCTAATAATAATGGGCCCATTTCAGCAATGGTAGTGCGCACTGGATGCCCTTTTACACCAAACACATCCCAAAATGTCACAGGCGATTTTTTGTAACTGAACTCAGAAAGAGCCAATTGCTGAACACGTGCTTCCACTTTTGGATTGCCGCCACCAGTTTGACTCATGCCCGCTAAATCGCCTTTTACATCAGCCATAAATACGGGGACGCCGATGTTAGAAAACTGCTCGGCCAGACTTTGTAAAGTAACCGTTTTACCTGTACCTGTCGCGCCTGCAATCAAGCCATGGCGATTGGCCATTTTGGGCAGAATAAAACTCGAGACTTCACTATTTTTTGCAACTAACAGTGGGGTTAATAACAATGGGGTTGACATATGTTTGAAACCTATCGCTTAAGCTAATGGATAAGCTATTGTAACAAAACTTAGCTTATCATTTTGATGTATGTACAAGCCCTATGAACTAACCCCATGCACCAACCCAAAGGATAAGCAGAAATTTAGTGATTAAATATCACCCCGGCTGGCTTTATCCATAATCTCAAGCAAAGTAGTTTCTAGTTCTTGCGCTGATTTTTGCGCACGTAAAGTTGGATTCCTGATACTTTTCAAATCAAACGTGGGTCTTGCCAAACCTATAAACAACTTTAGCTTTTGATTTGCGTCAGGCTTTTCATATATTGCAATACGACAAGGCGCAAATACTAAAAACTCAGGGTGATCTAAGAAAATATCCGTGCCTAAACTTAAGTTACAGAAACTATGCACTTCTTTAATACCCTGCGGGTCAATGCCACGTTTTTTAATATGTTCGGCAATTGGGAAATTGGCAGGATTTACAAAATTCAACCCTTCTGAAATGCTTTTAAGGCTATCAACAACATCTTGATAGCTTACGCCTTCGCGTACTTGCAACTCGTAAATCGCAGAGCCGGGGTCAATGGCGGGCATGCCTGCGCGCACATGACCGATGAATGCATTATTGTTAGAAATTACTGGCTTAACTGTGCTACACGCCACACCCAATAGCAAGCAAAAAATCATTATTAAAGATTTAGACATAAATTACCTCGCTAACTTTAAACAGTTAAGAGTTGGCTAATATAAGCCTGATCTAAGCGCCTCATTCACGGCTTGACGATCAAATTGCGGTGCTATCAGCTCAATGAAACCGTACATATAGCCACGTAAAAATGCATCCTTGCGCACACCTAAATAAGTCGTACTATCTGCAAACAAATGGCTCACATCGATCATGGCTAAATTCGTGTCACGCTCAGGGTCATAGGCCATTTTTGCCAGCAACCCAACGCCCAAGCCCAAGGTGACGTAGGTTTTAATGACGTCTGCATCAATTGCAGTCAGTACAATATTCGGCGATAAATCAGCATCGCTGAATGTTTTGGATACTAATGACCCCCCTGTATAACCAAAATCATAGGTAATCAGCGGATGTGCGGCCAGTTTCTCAAGTGTAAGTTCACCTTCTGACAATAAGGGATGTCCGTGTGGCACGACCACGCAACGATTCCATTGATAGCAAGGCAGGCATAATAAATTCTCATAATCGCTAATGTATTCAGTAGCAATGCCAACGTCCGCATCACCTATGGCTACTTGGTCTGCCACCTGGCTCGGGTTACCTTGATGAATATTAAGTTTTACATGCGGGTAGGCTGCCATAAACTCTTTAATGGCCGCTGGCAACTTGTAGCGTGCTTGTGTATGCGTTGTCGCAATGGTGAGCGTGCCAGTTTCGATATTACTAAACTCGTCGCCCACACGCCTGATGTTATCAACATCGTGCATCACTTTTGCAGCTAAAGTTAATATCTGCTGGCCTGGTTCTGTTACTCCAGTTAAACGCTTACCATTGCGTAAAAACACTTGCAAACCAATTTCTTCTTCAAATAATTGGATCTGCTTACTTACGCCTGGTTGCGAGGTAAATAAAGCTTCAGCGGCGCTGGTAATGTTTAAATTCTGACGTGCTACTTCATGTAAATAACGTAATTGCTGTAGTTTCATAGAGTGATGATTCCGCTAAATTTTCTTTATAAGCGTAAGGAATTTTAATATAACTAAAAATTATACGCATAGAATAACATATTCTAAAAAAAATTATTATTTACTGCTATAGTTCGCACGTTTGAAATCAAACGATTTTTTATAACGGATACTCCATATGGAATTTGGTTATGTGATTGCGGGCTTCTCAGTAGGC
>NZ_JABFRA010000017.1 GCF_013141425.1 Methylotenera sp.
AACTCTACGGCGGTACAGGCGATGACGTTTTTGTTGTTGGTGGCTTCGGTAGCGGTACACAAGGCACAACCTCTAAAGTAGACGACGGTAAAGCTGAATGGGTTTCAGGTGATTTGATTGTCGGTGGTGCAGGTGTGGATACCTTACGTATCACTACGGGTATTGGCGCCAACACCGCAGCGAAAGGCACGATTACCTTGACCAACGCTAACTTCCAAAGCATGGAAGTGGTGCAAGTCGGTGGTACATCAGGTCGTATCAATACCGAAGACGGTGCATTGCAACTGATCAATGACCACTACTACCACCGTGCTAACAGCTCAGTGGCTAACTTGTCGGATACCTTAGGCAACAACGGTGGCAGCATTAACAATGTGGTGGTGAATGCTTCTGGTGTAACAACCAATGGCTTACGCTTTGAAGGCAATGCCAATACACAAACCTTTATTGGTACCACCAAAGCTGACGTGTTTGTAGGCAATGGTGGTAACGATACCTTAACCGGTGGTGCAGGGGCTGATAAGTTTGTATTTGGTAAAGTTTACGAGCAAATCGTGACTGGCGCAGCAGATACTGAACAAACTTATACCAATACAGCGTTTAACTTATCTGGTAAAGATACGATTACTGACTTTGCACGTGGTACTGACAAGATTCAATTGTTGGTGGATCAATACACTTCATTAACTGGTGGCATCACCAGTGCCAATGTACGTGTGAATAACACAGGTACAGCACAGGATGCCAATGACTACTTGTTGTACAACACCACGACCAAAACATTGAGTTACGATGCGGATGGTAACGGTGCTGGGGCGAAGGTGGATATTGCTATATTGACCGGTGTGAATACCTTTGCGGCGAGTGATGTGATTGTTGCTTAAGGCGTAGGCGTGATTAAAGCAGGTGGACTTCGGTCTGCCTGCTTTTTGCTATTAAGATTTAGATCTTTTCAGATTGTGATACAAAGTTTCTTCTAAAAATATTACGAAAGTAATGCATGAATCTATCGTTTAAAATATATTCTCCAACAATAAAAACAACGGAATTTAAACGTATGCAATCGGGCTTTACTTTGCTCGAACTATTAGTGGTGATGGTAATTATTGGCTTGCTAGTGAGTTATGTCGGGCCTAAGTATTTTGCTCAGCTCGGCAAGTCTGAGGTGAAAACTGCCAAAGCGCAGATTAACGCCTTGGGTAAAGCGCTTGAACAATATCGCTTGGATGTGGGGCATTATCCCAGCACGGAAAATGGCTTGGATGCTTTAAATAATCCACCAAGCAATGAACCAAAGTGGAAGGGCCCGTATTTAGAGAAAAAAGTGCCAGAAGACCCATGGAGTAAAGCTTACCAATACAAATTTCCAGGTGAACATGGTGAGTATGATTTATGGTCGTTCGGAAGTGATGGGACCAGTGGCGGTAAGGATGATGGTGCGGATGTGGTGAATTGGGAATGATACTGATTACCCCCTCCCTAAGCCTCTCCCGCAGGCGGGAGAGGGGACTGTTGAGCCCCACGCCATTGTTAAAGATGCGAATATTGAGCCTCTCGCCCGCTAGGGAGAGAGGTTGTAGAGAGGGTAAATAAGATACAAGAGGGTACATAAACACACATGAAATTTGAGTTAAAAGTTGCGCAAGGCGAGTCAATCCGTTCGCTGGCATTAGAGGCCAGTAACGTGGCACAAGCACGTTCAATTGCGGAGTCGCAAGGGTTTAGTGTGTTGGCGGTACGTAGCGTTGGCTTATCGTTTCAGCAGTTATTCTCTGGGCAGTTAGCCGCTCCTAAATTCAATTTAATGTTGTTTAGCCAAGAATTATTGGCATTACTGGAATCTGGGTTGAGCTTGGTGGAGGCGATTGAGGCCTTGGCCGAAAAAGAGCAGCAAGCAGAATCGAAAGCAATATTGAATCAGGTGATGTCGGCCCTATACGAAGGCCTGCCATTTTCAACCGCATTGGAAAAAGTGCCGCAAGTGTTTAACCCGCTTTATGTGGCGCTGATTCGTTCTAGCGAGCGCACGGGTGACATGGCGCAGGCGCTGGCAAGGCATGTGACTTACCAAACGCAGATTGATGCGGTGCGTAAAAAAATCATTTCTGCCTCGATTTACCCAGCGATTTTATTGGTAGTTGGTGGCTTAGTGGTTTTATTTTTATTGGGTTACGTGGTGCCAAAATTTAGTACCATTTATGAAAGCACGGGGGCGGATTTGCCTTGGATGTCGCAGATGCTTTTACGTTGGGGGCGTTTATTGCATGAGCATGGCAAAGAGGTGTTGATGGTGTTCTCTGCAGTGTCGACTTTACTTGTATTCACCTTAAGTCGACCAAGCGTGCGTGCTGCCATTATGCGTAAAGTCTGGCAAATTCCTGCGCTTGGCGAAGCGATGCGTATTTATCAATTAGCGCGGTTTTATCGCACACTTGGTATGTTGTTGCGTGGTGGTATTCCATTGGTGACAGCGATGGGCATGGTGGCATCGCTGCTGCAACCGTTATTGCGTACCAGCTTAACCAAGGTCATTCATGATGTGCGCGAGGGTAAGCCGATGTCTGCCGCCATGGAGCAGCATGGCATGACTACTTCGATTTCGATTCGCATGCTGCGCGTCGGTGAACGTACTGGCCAAATGGGCGACATGATGGAGCGCATTGGAGCCTTTTACGATGAGGAAATTGGGCGCAAAGTGGAATGGTTTACCAAACTGCTAGAACCCTTGCTGATGATTATTATCGGCCTAGTGGTGGGCTTGGTGGTGGTGTTGATGTATATGCCAATATTTGAGTTAGCAGGGAGCATTCAATGAGACCTTTGCAAAACTATTTTGTGGGGCGAATTGCGGCGTTGCGCTGTTCGATGGCTTTATGAATATGCTTATCAATACTTTGGTTGATAGCAATGCTCAGCGAATTAATCCGAAAATTACCATCGAGCAATTAAATGAGGCAAAAGCCATTGCCAGCCAAACCAAACAGCCTTTGCTGGACGTGCTGGAAGAGATTTCGGGACTAAACGCCGATGATTTTCTGACGGCGCTTGGTCAGTTAATGCATTTTCCTATATTTGACATGTTGCAGTTATATGCGCTAAAGCCTGATTTCCAGTTATTACCGTTTGCTGAGGCGAGCAAATATGGTTGCGTTGCACTTCGCGATGAGAATGACGCGATTCAACTGGTTTATGCAAATCCGTTTGATAGTTATCTGCAGGCCAAGATTGAGTTAATAATTAACGCGCAGCTTGGTTATTATTCTCTTGAACAGTATCCGCTGACTTGGAGCTTGGCGCATCATAAAGATTTGAGCGCATTTCTGGCGCACCATGAAACCACTATGCGAGCGATGGATGGCTTAATTGCTGAACATGCCGATGCACAAAATAGCCAGCATGGCATTGAAGATATTTCACTGCGCTCGATTAGTGAAGATACCAGCCCAGTTGTTAAATTTGTGCGATCCACTTTGTACGATGCGTTAAAAGCAGGTGCCAGTGATGTGCATCTGGAAACTGATCCAAATGGCCTTGTAGTGAAATACCGTATTGATGGTGTGCTGACGCAAGAGGGCGGCATTCAAGGGATTGCACAAGCAGAACAAGCCATTTCGCGCATTAAGGTGATGTCGGAGCTAGATATTGCAGAAAGGCGCGTTCCTCAGGATGGTCGGTTTAAAGTATTGGTGACAGGCGGTGATGGCAAAGTGCGAGAAGTGGATTTGCGCGTTTCAATTATGCCCAGTGTGTTTGGTGAAGATGCTGTATTGCGTATTTTAGACCGTAAAGCCCTGAGCAACGAAGCCCAAGGCTTGAGCCTAGAAACGCTCGGGTTTGAGCCTGACATTATGGCGCGATTTCGCTTATTAGCCGAAGAACCTTATGGTATGTTACTGGTAACAGGCCCAACGGGTAGCGGTAAAACTACTACCTTGTATGGCATTATTTCTGAGATTAATACCGGTCAAGACAAAATTGTTACCATTGAAGACCCCGTGGAGTACCAATTGCCAGGCGTGTTGCAAATTCCCGTGAATGAGAAAAAAGGCCTGACCTTTGCGCGTGGGTTGCGTTCTATTCTGCGGCATGACCCGGATAAAATCATGGTGGGCGAGATTCGCGATGCAGAAACCGCGCAGATCGCCGTGCAGTCTGCGCTCACTGGCCATTTAGTGCTTACGACTGTGCATGCCAATAATGTGTTTGATGTGATTGGTCGGTTTACAAATATGCAGGTAGACCCATACAGTTTTGTGTCTGCCATTAACGGCATTATGGCACAGCGCTTGGTGCGCATTAACTGCACACATTGTGCGGTGCATGAGATGCCAGACGAAGCGCTGATTGCAAAGTCTGGCCTTACCGAAGCGCAAACAGTCGGCTTCAATTTTAAAAAAGGCCAAGGTTGCGGGCAATGCCACGGCACGGGTTACAAAGGGCGAAAAGCCATCGCTGAATTATTGTGTTTTAACGATGAGATACGCGAACTGATTGTGACTCGCGAACCAGTGCGTAAGGTTAAAGAAGCTGCGCGATTAAACGGCACGCGCAGTATGCGTGAAGCCGCATTAGAGTTGGTCAAACGTGGCGAAACCACATTACAGGAGATTAACCGTGTCACTTCATTGGTTTAAATCATTCGGGTTACAGGCATTGTTTTTTGACGAGCTTAGGGTGTTTGTTCAACCACGGCGCATTGTGATTTTGCGTTTAACTCGAACAATTAAAACAGGTTTAAAACAGATAGTTGTTCATAAGCAAGTGATCGAAATTCCGCAGAATATAGAGCCAGTAGGTACGAATGCAGATCAAACGCAGAGCCTATATCAAAATTTAATACATTGTCTGCGCCTGGTGCTGAGCCATAAAAAATGGCAAGGGGCAGTGCCTACGGTCATTGTGTCCAATCATTTTGTGCGCTATGCGGTGATTCCATGGAATATTGAACTGGCTGTGGAGAGTGAGCGGCAGGCCTATATGCAACACTGCTTTAGTTTGGCGTATGGCGATGTGGCAAAAACATGGGATTTGCGCATGAGCGAGCCTGTGTTTGGCCAGCCCGCCATAGCAAGTGGAATTCACTTGGGTTTGTTACAAGCGTTGCAATCGGTGTTTGCTGAGTTTGATATGAAATTAACGGCGGTTCACCCACATTTGATGCTGGCCATTAATCAAACTGTCACGCAGGTGAATAAACAAAAGCGTGCGCTCACTTTTTGGCTGGTGGCCATTCAAAATGGTCGCGTGTGTTTAACTTTGCTTGAAAACGGTGGTTGGCGCTCTGTTAAAAACGTGGCAATCGAGGCAGACGTTTCTGAGCAAGTAGCCGCATTGATTCAGCGTGAAACGGTGAATTGTAATGTCAAATTTGAGGCGCCAGTATTGCTGTATTGGCCAGAGTCTCATCATGCTCAACCTTTGAAACTTGCCGAGCAGAAAACCATTAAAATTTTGCCGCATCCATTTGACCTGCAAAATAGTCAGACTTCAAATGCGTCAGTGAACTGGTTGCCGATATGAATCACGTAAGACTGAATCATGCACAATCAAACCTTCACACAACGAAGCTTGCGACAGCACTCTTGTTGTTAGGTGGTTTGCTGAGTACAGCATCGCTTGTCTATTACCAACAAGTTGCAACCAAAGCCGAACGTTTGCAGGAAGAGTTGCAGCAAAGCACACAACACGCTAAAAAGTTAAAAGTTTCCTCAAATTCTTCAAGCGCATCACAGCAAAATAACGCGAAGCAAGCCGCAAAAACAAGTGAAATTAACGCGGCGATTTCTAGCATTTTGCTACCTTGGCCTGCAATATTTAAAGCCTTGGAAGTTGCCACTCCTGACGAGGTGAAACTGCTGGCTTTAGAACCAAGTTCAAAGGCTAGGAATGCTAATGAGCGTGGCTTTCGTGTGACCGCCGTCACTTTAAATGCTGACACCATGATGGCCTATGTGGATGTATTAACGCAGCAAAAACTAGTGAATAACATTGTGCTGTTATCACAAGAAAGTACGGAGTTAAATGGTCAAGCGGCGATTCAATTTGTGATTGAGACGGTATGGAAAACATAACAATCAATTTCGTGCCAGAAGCTGTAAGCGAGGTGCCAGCTAATTTAATTGGCCATGCAGCGCCAAGCTCGATTCTAAAGCCAAGTGCAAGCCAGTTAGGCCAACAATATCTTCTTTATAAATTACAGCAACTTGGCTGGCAAGGCATTCTTGGGGCCTCGTTAATTTTAGCTAGCATACTCATTTTATTTTTTGTTAGTCTGCCAAAAGCACAGGAATTACAGGCCTTGCAATTAAAGCAGGCGGAACAAAATTTAAGCGCAAAGCAAAACATAAAATTGGATGTGGTCGATGCCAATTTTAATGTGGAGCAGCAGTTTTATGCGCTACTGCCTAATAAAAGCCAAGCAAACAGTAAAATCACTGCTATCCTTCATGCGGCGTCGGCCAATGGTTTAACTACAGATAAAATTGATTATGCTCAGTCAACTTCGGCAACCTCTATTGTTCAATATCACGTCAATTTGCCTGCGCAAGGTAGTTATAAGCAAATTCGCCAGTTTATCAATCAAGCGCTCAATACTTTGCCTTCGCTAGCCTTGGATGAAGTTAGCTTAAGGCGTGATGATATTGCCTCAGAAGTTTTAGATGCGCGTATTCAATTTACGTTGTATGTTCAAAATGACCGTTAGCAGAAACGTATGTTGATGATTAAACAATATGGCGTATGGATTGCGCTGGCATTTACACTCACGGCTACCGCTTGGGTTTCGCAACTTGAAGAATCTGATGATGCCGTTGGTTTGAAAAGTAATGTTCTTTTGGAAACTGAAGGCGCTAACTCAGTAATAAAGTCGCAACGTATAGCTTCAGCTGCTAATAGCATAGCCATCGCGAGGCCGAAAATTAGTGAAGAGCCTAAGAATATCTTTACAACTTTTGGAGTTGCAGAAAACGCAGGTGCAGAAAATATAGCACCGCAAAAAAGCGCACCTGTGAACCCCTTTGTTTATGCAGGTAAGGTTGTAGAAGATGGCAAAGTAACGGTGTTTTTACTGGATGGTGAAAAAAGCCATGCAGTGAATGTGGGCGACGTCATTGAAGAAACTTGGAAAGTGAAATCAATTTCGCCGCCCAATATGACGCTAAGAAACTTACCTTTGAAAATTGAAATGCAGATGGAAATTGGAGCAACAAGTTGAATTTAAATCGTTTGTATCAAAATAATAAGTCCAGCCATGGGCGGCACCACTATGCCTTGTTGCTAACAACATTGCTGTTAATGGTGAGTTGCACGAGCTTAAATGGTGAGCAAAATCGCACTAACTTTAATATGCATGCTGAAGATATTCAAGCCTATGAAGAAGCTAGGCAACTTATCAATAAAGGCGATGTGGAGGTGGGCATTGCTAAACTACAGCAACTGGTAGCGCAATATCCTGACAATGCCCAATATCGCACTATGCTCAAAGTACAGCAGTCATTCCAAATTACAAATTTGCTTAAAGCCGCTGAAGATAAAAGTCGGCAAAGGTTATTTAGTGAAGCTGAGGCTGGTTATAAGCAAGTATTGGCATTAGCTCCCGATAATCAACGTGCACAAGACGGCTTGCGTCAATTGAGCTTGCTGCAAAACCACGCCATGATGCTGACCAATGCGCAAACGGCTTTTGATAAAGGCGATGATGATTCGGCACAAAATCTGTTACGCGCCATACTAGCCGAGGATGCAAATGACCTAGGCGCACGTGCTTTGTTTGAGAAAATAGAAAATAAGCGCATTAAAAAGGTAACTGCTACCCCACAACTCAAGTCTGCATTTAAGAAAACCATTACCTTGGAACTTAAAAATGTTCCGATTAAGACCGTATTTGAGTTGATTGGTAAAACTGCCAATATCAATTTTTCGTATGATCAAGAATTACGCACAGATCTCATCACCAGTATTTTTGTGCGTAATACTACAATTGAAGAAGCTATTCAAGTGATTCTTTCGTCAAACCAATTGGCAAAAAAAGTATTGAATGACAATACCTTGTTAATTTATCCCTTAAGCCGCAGTCAGGAGTATCAAGAGCAGTTTGTTCGCAGTTTTTATCTGAATAGTATGGATGCTAAGCGTGCCATGAATATGATTAAAACCGTGGTAAAAACCAAAGATGTTTACATCGATGAAAAGCTCAACACTCTAATTATGCGCGACACGCCAGAAGCGATTCAGATTGCAGAAAAGCTTATTGCCTCACAAGACATGCTGGAACCAGAAGTAATGCTGGAAGTTGAGGTGATGGAAATTAATCGTAAAAATTTAGAAGCAATCGGCATTAAATATCCAACGCAGATGAGTGTCGGTGTGCAAGGTAAATCCAGCACTACAGCTGGGGTGGTGAATACCACCCCAGGTAGATTAACACTTGCGGAGCTTAAAAGTTTTAATTCTGGGTTAGGCGTTTTTACTATTACTGACCCAGTCTTGGCGTTGAATTTACTGCAGCAAGATACTGATACGAATTTATTGGCGAATCCGCAAATTCGCGTAAAAAACAGAGAGAAAGCCAAGATTCATGTGGGTGATAAAATTCCTGTACTCACCAGCGTGGCAAATTCTACGGGTTTTGTTTCGCAAACTGTGAGTTACATCGAAGTTGGTATTAAGTTGGATGTTGAGCCGACTATCTTGCTGCAAAATCAAGTGAATATTAAGGTGGGTTTGGAAGTTAGCAATGTGACTGATCAAGTCAAAACGGATTCTGGCGTGTTGGCTTATACCATTGGTAGCCGAAACGCCAACACCATTTTGCAGCTCAAAGATGGTGAGACACAGATTTTGGCAGGGTTATTTCGCGATGATAGTCAACGCATCTCGAATAAAGTGCCAGGCTTATCGAACCTACCATTAATTGGTAAGTTGTTTTCAGATAAAAATAATGACAGACGTAAAAACGAAATTGTATTGCTGATTACACCCCGCATTTTGCACAACATTGCCCCCGCAAATGCAGTGTATTCTTTATTTCCATCGGGTGTAAATTCAACAAATGGGGGTGGCAATAATTTGCCTAGACAAGCTGAACAGATTGTCCCTGTTACTCAAGCTCAACCCGTGGTGATAACGCCACAGGCGGTACAGGCAGATCAGGCAAAAACTGATAAAGAGTTTGCTAACCAAGTATTGCAGCAAAGCATTGAATCTAACGGCAGTAATGATGCGAAGTCTAATCCCTAAAAAATGTCACAACTGAATTATAAAAAACCGGCAGGCTTTACCTTAATCGAGTTGCTGGTCGCTCTTGTGCTATTGGCTTTACTGGTTACGTCTGCCGCACCAATGATGCAGTTATCAGCTAAGCGAAATAAAGAGCAGGAACTTAAAAAAGTGCTCTGGCAGATGCGCGATGCGATTGATGCGTATAAACAGGCAGCAGATGATGGCTTAATCAAGAAGTCGGTAGATGAATCTGGCTATCCTGCTTCGCTGCAGCAATTAGTCATGGGTGTAGAAAATATTCAAGATCCTAAAAAGAAAAAGTTGGTTTTTATGCGTAATATTCCGCGTGATCCATTTGCCACCGATAGCAGTCTTTCCGCTGAAGAAACATGGGGGAAACGCAGCTATGGAAGCTCATTTGAAACGTCAGAAGCGGGTGAAGATGTCTACGATGTTTATTCGCTTTCAATTGAAGTCGGCATCAATCAGCAACCTTATCGTGAGTGGTAAATGGCTTATTTAAAAAAAGGCTTTACCTTAATCGAAATACTGGTGGTACTCGCTATTATTGCCACTTTGCTTAGTTTGGTCGCGCCAAGATATTTTGACTCCATTGACCGCTCTAAAGAAAAAATACTCAAACATGATTTGCTTGTGATGCGAGAGGCGATTGATAAATATTACAGCGATAAAAATATTTACCCAGATACGCTACAAGACTTAGTGCAACACAAATATTTACGCACTATTCCTGATGACCCAATCACAGAAAGCGCGCTAACTTGGGTGCTAATCCCACCGCCCGACATTGAGGCAAAAGGCCTAATTTACGACATTCATAGCGGTTCGCCAGCAGTGGCCGCCGACGGTAGTCAATATGCTGATTGGTAAAGGCGGCCGAGCGCATCAGCAACTAGGCTACATACTAGTGGGTATGCTGGTATTAATTATGGTGGCTGGTTTTGCCTTAACAGAAGCCTCAGCTAAATGGAGTGATCTTAGAAAGCGCGAAAGAGAGCAAGAGTTACTTAAGGTTGGCGATACCATTCGAACCGCGATTGGCAATTATTACAACCAAACGCCAGGTATCGTAAAAGAGTACCCACCCAATTTAGAAGCACTTTTACACGACGAGCGATTCCCTGTGCCCAAACGTTATCTACGAAAACTCTATTTAGATCCAGTCACGCAACGAGAAGGTTGGGGTGTTCTGGAAGCCCCAAGTGGCGGCATTATGGGCGTTTATAGCTTATCGGCCGATAAGCCTTTTAAAACCGAGAATTTCAGACCGAAATATCAACATTTTGAAAATAAAAAATATTACGGGGAGTGGTATTTTGCCTATATTCCGTTAAGTGCTAGTAAAGAAAAATAATCAAAGGCTAAGCTTATTTAGTCTTGATTATAAAGCAAGACAACTTTATAAAATTAGCTAAGGCCTGCATCGTTTTCATCAGCATGTCCCCTTTCAAAAGAACCAATAGGTTTAAGCTTAATAAAAGGAGCCAGATTTTGCATGATTTCCTTTAATAGTTTTGGTAGAACTTCTCTCTCGTATCTAAATATTTTGTTTTGTAGGATCGAAAAGAAGTAATAGGCGGGAATTGCAATAATCAGGCCCCACATCGTAGTGATTAGAGATTTATCAATCGCAGAAACTAGCGCAGACATATCTCGTTTACCTACCACTGCAAATTGCTCAAATGTACCCATGATGCCAATAGTGGTGCCGAGTACACCGAGTAATGGACCGATGATATAGGCCATAGAAATTGGTGATAATGACTGATAAAGCTTATCTGTTACATCTTCAATCGGGATGATATTTACATCTGGGTTAATTGGCTCGCCACGCTCGCCAGCTTCGATATAAGCTAGAATGACTTTGGCTAGTGGTGATGCCTGAGTGCTTAGATTATTAACAAATAGGTTGTACGACTCTTGATTTTTGATTTCTTTAGCTTTATTTACCAAAGTTTCTGGAATGGCCCGCGTTGCACGCAATTCGATAAACCTTTGTAGCACCACACCAAAGGTAAAAATAGACAGTGGTACTAGCCCAAGCATGGTAAGTCCGCCCTGCAGAATATATTCGTCAAGATAGTTTTCGCTGAATAACATAATTTACTTTCGCAATAATAAGGTTAGCTTGAAGGTTTTTCTGTCTCTACTTTAACATTTTCGATACCCGCTAACCTGCAAGCGGCTAGCACATCAACCAATGCCTGTAGGTTGCTGTTTAAATCACCTCTTACAACGACTCCGGTAAAAGTTGTATCTGTCTTTTTTTTCTGAATCAGGGTGTTCGCGAGACCTTCTATAGCAACCTTTATTCCTTCAACAAGATATTGATTGTCTTTAGTAATAAAAATGATAAATGTTCGGTTTTGTGAAGATGTTGTATCGGAATACTCAGTCACTGGCACCGCAACATCGATTGAATCGAATACGGCAAGTTCGGTAGCAAATACAAAAAACAGCAAAATATTTAGAATTAAGTCTAAAAATGAATTTAGATTAATATCAGGCTGTTTTTTTGCATAGGAAGATCGCCTAGACCGACCTCTCATGTTAACCTTTCAAGTAGATGGAAAACAAAATAACCAGAAATGATGATGAACTCAAGCAAGATTATTTATGAAATAAAGTTATTTACAGATTAACCATGACAATTTTTTGGCCAATCAATAAAAATACTGTTTTTCAAGTGTATAAACCGCAAGAGGCGAATCTAGGAATTCGCCTCTCGATTATACTGCATGCAATATTTGTTTGCATCTTGATTAACATGAAAAACCATGTGGGATCAGAAGTTATGACGCCCCAGTATGTAGAAGTTGCAAGCCTTACGCTGAAACCAGAGTCGAAGAGGGATATTATTTCTAGACCTGATCTAGCAAAAGATGAAACTCCATTTATCCGAAAGACCATCAAACCAAAGTCTTCCCCGCAAACTATTTCAGAAGTAGATCAGGCTCCCAAGTCAGTTGCTAGTACGAATAGTGAATTGGCACCCATTATGAAAGAAGGTGAGTCTGGTGCTGACCCATCTGCAGGGAGTTCTGAATTTGGTACTGGTCCAGTGGGAGGTGGACTTGGTTCTGGAGATGGAACTGGGACTGGTATTGGATCAGGTAGTGGGCTTGGCTTAGGTAGTGGTGCCAATTCGAGTGGTATGGCTGAGGGCAATGGCGAAGGTGGCATTGGTCTAGGAGACGAAGGATTTTGGAATGAATATGGTAGTAAATTACAAATTATTTGTGAGCGCTTTAAACGT
>NZ_JABFRA010000086.1 GCF_013141425.1 Methylotenera sp.
ATTTCACCTTTACGGGCCAAGATTTTTACTTGTTGGCTCAGCTCTTGCACCAAGCCGCGTAGCTCTTCAAGCTCTGTGCTGTCGTTCGCACTGGCGGTGATTGGTAGTGAAATAATGCCGCTGGCGATTAGCACAGTAGCGAATTTGGTAAATTTGAATTGCATGTATATCTCCCGTTGAAAGCGTCCAGTTAACTGGTCGGCCCAGATTAAAGAATTTCTTTATTTAGCCGCTGTTCTTACAGTAGGCACAGATTTCGAATTGTCTTGAGTGAATCGTAGTTTTTCACGTTTTTCGATTTGCGTGACTCGTCCCTCATGAAGAACGATTTCAACCGAACCAAAACCAGAGCCTTGCTTAATTTCTTCAATCACGCGTAAAATCTCTTGCGACACCTCGCTACTGATTTTTAAAGTACTCTGGCTGTTTGGCATGGCAACTCTCAAATTCACAAAAACAAATATTTAGGCTTGCACTATAAGTGTTTTGTTAAACAATTAAAAAGAATCATTTTTTATAAATTTATAACCAAAACGAATATAAAACTTTGGTTGGGGTAAATGTGGGGCTAATTGCGCGGGATATTGCGTTAAATGTAATTTTTTAGCGCTTATATTTCCAATTCATTGAATTGATAGGTATAATGTGCAAGAAATTTTCGATGGGCTTTGGGCCCATTTTTTGTTTCTGCAACTTACGCATGCGCTTAGCGGGTTGCAACCAACAATAGGATTAAGTAAACATGCAAGATTTGCATACGTTGATTGAAAAGTCGGTAAGCCAATTGGGCTATGAACTTGTGGATTTAGAGATTTCTAATCGCGGTAAATTGTTGCGCGTGTTTATTGATAAGCTGAACCCGGCGAATATTAAAGATAGTGTCAATATCGACGATTGCAGCTTGGTGAGCAATCAATTGGGCAATTTGCTGGCGGTAGAAAATGATATTGATTACGATCGCTTGGAAGTTTCATCGCCGGGCTTGGATCGAGTGTTGAAAAAAGAAGCCGATTTTGTGCGCTTTAAGGGCGAGCGTGCGCAGATTAAATTGCGCGTTGGTATTCAAGACCAAAGTGCGAATGCGACAGAAACGACTTTGCCGCGCAAGACGTTTTTAGGCCAAATTGAAGGTATTGAAGATGGCCATGTGCTGCTGGAGTTTGAAGGCGTTGTGTACAAAATGGCCTTAAGTAATATTGATAAGGCGCGCTTAAGCCCAGTTTTTTAGGTGCTTTAGTTTTAAGCCGCTTATTTGTGACAGATTTAGAAGAAAAACAATTTAAGAATTTAATGAAATAAAGCAGTTAACCTGCAATTTATAGTCGGAGATAGATGATGAGTCGTGAAATTTTATTATTGGTAGATGCGTTGGCACATGAAAAAAATGTGACCAAAGAAGTAATCTTTACGGCGCTGGAGCTGGCTTTAGCTTCTGCCACTAAGAAAAAACATCATGATGATGCCGATATTCGCGTATCAATCAACCGAGAAACTGGCGACTATGAAACTTACAGACGCTGGCAGTATGTGGATTATGATTTGCTTGAAAACTCAGCCTATCAAATCGATGAAGAAAGCGATCATGCAAAAGGCCTGAATATTGGCGACTATTATGAAGAGCCTTTAGAAAGCATCGAGTTTGGTCGTATTGGCGCCCAAGCCGCAAAACAAGTGATTTTGCAAAAAGTGCGTGAAGCCGAGCGTGAGCAAATTCTAGAAGATTTCTTGGCGCGTGATGAAAAGTTGGTCACTGGTGTGATTAAGCGCATGGAAAAAGGCAATGCGATTATTGAAGTGGGTCGTATTGAATCTTTATTGCCGCGTGAGCAAATGATACCAAAAGAGAATTTACGGGTCGGTGACCGTGTACGTGCTTATTTGTCTCGTATTGAGCGTGGTGGTCGTGGTCCGCAATTGATTTTGTCTAGAATCACGCCAGACTTTCTGGTTCGTTTGTTTGAGTTAGAAGTGCCGGAAATTGAAGAAGGTTTACTCGAGATTCGTGCTGCGGCGCGTGACCCTGGCTTACGTTCTAAAATCGCAGTTAAATCGAATGACCAACGCATTGACCCAGTGGGCACTTGCGTGGGGATGCGCGGTTCGCGCGTACAAGCGGTTACTGGTGAGTTGGCGGGCGAGCGCGTGGATATTGTGTTGTGGAGCATTGAGCCAGCACAGTTTGTGATTAACGCCATGTCGCCCGCGGAAGTGACCAGCATTGTGGTGGACGAAGATACACACAGCATGGACGTAGTGGTGGAAGAAGAGCAGTTAGCTTTGGCGATTGGTCGTAACGGACAAAACGTGCGTTTAGCCTCTGAGTTAACGGGGTGGACATTAAATATTCTAACGGTAGATCAAGCGGCTCAGAAAAATCAGGATGAGTTCGCCGGCGTGAGTCAGCTATTCATGGAAAAGCTGGATGTTGATGAAGAAGTGGCAGAAATTCTTGTGCAAGAAGGCTTTAGCACATTAGAGGAAATTGCCTACGTACCCTTGGCTGAGATGAATGAAATCGAAGCGTTCGATGAAGATACCATTGAAGAACTACGTAAACGCGCACGTGCGGCATTGCTCACCGAGGCGATTGCAAAAGAAGAGAAAGTGGAAGACGCCGCTGAGGATTTACTCAAAATGGACGGTATGGACGATGCCACAGCTCATTTGCTAGCCTCTAAAGGCGTGACGACGATGGACGATTTAGCTGAATTAGCCGTAGATGAATTGGTTGACCTGACTAAAATGGACGAAGAGCGGGCTAAAGCCTTGATTATGACCGCGCGCGCGCCTTGGTTTAAATAGGCAATTTGTTTTTACTTAATTAGTTAAAAAGCGCAAACAAGAAATAAGCTGTAAAGCTAGGCAATAAAGCTTAGGAAAGAATACTGGAGCAACAAGATGGCACAAACAACCGTAGAACAATTTGCTGGCGAATTAAAACTGCCAACAGCACTGCTATTAGAGCAGCTAAATAGTGCTGGCGTGCAAAAATCAACTGCTGAAGACTCGCTCACTGAGGCTGACAAAACTGCGTTGTTGGAACACTTGCGTAAAGAGCACGGTACTCTTGCACCTAAAAATAAAATTACCTTAACGCGCAAATCAAACACCGAGATTAAGAAAACAGATAACACCGGTCGTGCGCGTACCATTCAGGTTGAGGTGCGTAAAAAACGTGTGATTGAGCAACGTGACGAGTCTGAGTTGATTGAACCTGCTGACTTGCCAGAAGTGGCACATGAGGCAATTGAAGTGCCAGTTGAGCAGGCGGCACCATTAGAAGTGGTGATTGAAACGCCAGTTGTTGAAGTTGTAGAACTGCCTGTGGAAGTTGAAGTGGTTGCTGAGGTCATTGAGCCGGCAATAATTGAAAAACCTGCAGTGGTGGAAGTTACAAAAACAATCGGTCGTAAAGATATATTAAGCCCAGAAGAAATTGCCCTGCGTGAACGTGAAGCTAAACGCCATTCCACATTGGCCGCGATGCAAGCGGAAGATAAGCGCAAGAAAGAAGAAGCGGCACAGCGGCGTTTAGATGAAGAAGCCAGAAAATTAGCTGAAACTGAAGCGGCAAAACTGAAAGCGGCAAAACTGTCTGAAGGTACTTTGCATAAGCCAGTCGCCAAAGAGGGCGCGGCTAAACCAGCCGCAAAAGAAGCGAAAAAAGGCAAGGGCAATAACAAAGAATGGACTGACGCAGAAAACAAAAAACGTGGCCTGAAAACCCGTGGTGACATTACGGCGGGCAAACCAGGCTGGCGTGCCCCAAAAGGTAAGCATAAGCATCAGGACGATGATTCTCAACATGGCTTTACAGCGCCTACGGAAGCTATTGTCTATGAAGTGTTAGTGCCAGAAACAATTACCGTTGCCGAATTAGCGCATAAAATGGCCGTTAAATCCGGTGAAGTTATTAAGGTGCTGATGGGCATGGGCATGATGGTTACCATTAACCAAGTACTGGATCAAGAAACTGCGATTATTCTAGTGGAAGAAATGGGGCATAAAGCCGCTGCCGCAGCACCGAATGACCCTGAAACCTTTATTGAAGAAGCAGAACACGCGGAAGCTATCCTTGAAACACGCCCACCTGTTGTAACGGTGATGGGCCACGTTGACCATGGTAAAACTTCCTTGTTGGATTACATTCGCCGGAGCCGTGTTGCTTCTGGTGAGGCCGGTGGCATTACGCAACATATCGGCGCTTACCACGTTGAAACGCCACGCGGAATGGTTACTTTCTTGGATACCCCAGGCCATGAAGCGTTTACCGCCATGCGAGCACGCGGTGCAAAGGCAACCGATGTGGTGATTCTGGTGGTTTCTGCCGACGATGGCGTGATGCCACAAACCATTGAGGCGATTCACCATGCCAAAGCGGCGGGTGTGCCATTGGTTGTCGCAATCAATAAAATCGACAAGCCAGGTGCCGAGCCTGAGCGCGTTAAAATGGAATTAGTGGCGCAAGAAGTAGTGCCAGAAGATTTTGGTGGCGAAGTCATGTTTAGAGAAGTGTCTGCTAAAACAGGCCAAGGTATTGATGAATTATTGGAAGCCGTGCTTCTACAGGCGGAAATTTTGGAATTGAAAGCGCCGAAAAACACCCCAGCCAAGGGTTTGGTCATTGAAGGCCGCCTGGATAAAGGTCGTGGTTCAGTCGCTACAATTTTAGTCACTTCAGGCACCTTAAGACGCGGTGACATGATTTTAGCGGGTAGCACATTTGGTAAAGTGCGCGCTATGTTGGATGAAACTGGTAAAGACGTTCAAGAGGCTGGCCCATCAATGCCTGTTGAAATTCAAGGGTTGGCCGATGTGCCGTCTGCAGGTGAAGACGTTATTGTACTGAATGATGAGCGTAAGGCTCGTGAAATTGCCAACTTCCGTCAAGGTAAATTCCGTGATGTGAAATTAGCCAAACAACAAGCCGCAAAACTTGAGAATATGTTCGATCAAATGGGGGATGGTGCTTCACAACAAACCCTGGGCCTCATTATTAAATCTGATGTTCAAGGTTCATACGAAGCCTTGGCTACTAGCTTGCAAAAGCTCTCTACTGCAGAAGTTAAAGTGAATATTATTCATACTGGCGTGGGCGCGATTAGCGAGTCTGACGTGAACTTGGCTGCCGCATCGAAAGGCGTCTTAATCGGCTTTAACGTACGTGCCGATTCTGGTGCACGTAAGCTAATCGAAACACTGGGTATTGATGTGCGCTACTACAATATTATCTACGAGGCAGTCGATGAAATTAAGGCGGCTTTAGGTGGAATGTTAGCTCCAGAACAGAAAGAAAGCATGATTGGTACCGTGGAGATTCGTGAAGTATTCCGTATTTCTAAAGTCGGTGCTATTGCTGGTTGTTACGTGCAAGACGGTATGATTAAACGTACTTCAAGAGTGCGTGTATTGCGTGACAATGTGATTATTCATACGGGTGAACTAGACTCACTCAAACGCTTTAAAGATGACGTAAAAGAAGTTAAAAATAACTTTGAGTGCGGTTTGTCATTGAAGGGCTTTAATGATATTGAAGTGGGTGACATCTTAGAAGTGTATGAAATCGTTGAAGTAGCACGTACGCTATAACTTAAAAATTCGTCATGACACGTCGTTGCGCAACAAAAAATGTTCGCTTACATATAACCCATATGCTGCGCTCAATTTTTATTTTCGCGCCTAGTCTCATTTAGACTTTTTAAGTTATTGGATAAATAAAATATGGCAAAAGATTTCTCAAGAAGCCACCGAGTTGCAGAGCAAATGCAGCGTGAACTCGCTGATTTGCTGCAATTTGAAGTAAAGGATCCACGTGTAAAAATGGTCACTATTACCGCTGTTGAAGTGACGGGTGATATGGCGCATGCAAAGGTTTTCTATAGCGCGAGTAAGGCGAGCGATAGTCTGCAGCAAGGTTTAGAAAAGTCAGCAGGCTTTTTAAGAACGCAGGTGGCTAAACGCATGTTACTTCGTACGGTTCCGCAATTGCATTTTGTTTATGATGCATCCATTGATAATGGCATGATGATGTCAAAATTGATTGATGAAGCACTTGCGACCAATCCAGACAATCTGTCAGACAAATCCAAGAAGTAATTCTATTCTCTAGCCAGCAGAGGCCAGATTCTTGCAGTTTAAAAGAACAAAACGAAATGTAAATGGTGTGCTGTTGCTGGATAAGCCAATTGGCTTTTCATCCAACCAAGCATTACAAAAAGCTAAATGGCTGTATCAGGCCGCAAAGGCAGGCCACACTGGCACACTGGATCCGTTAGCCACTGGTTTGCTTCCACTTTGTTTTGGTGAGGCGACCAAGTTCGCCCATTACCTCACTGATGCGGACAAGACCTATGTTGCTACACTCAAGTTAGGCATAACGACTAATACCGGCGATGCTGAAGGTGAAATACTAGAGCGACGTGAAGTGAATGTTAGTCGCGCTCAGTTTGAAATTGCATGTCAGCTATTTTTAGGCGAAATCAACCAAGTTCCACCCATGTATTCTGCCTTAAAGCACGAAGGCAAAGCCATGTATGAATATGCGCGAGCTGGTATTGAAATTGAACGAAAATCTCGACTAATTACTATTTATCGCATCACAGTAGAGTCGTTTGAGCAAGATGTGGCAGTGATTTCTGTAACTTGCTCAAAAGGTACTTACATACGTACGCTAGCTGAAGATATAGGTAAGGAGCTTGATTGCGGAGCGCATTTAATTGGCTTACGCAGAATAGCAACCGCCAACTATAAGATTGCTCAAACAGTCACGCTAGAGCAGTTGGAAGCAATGACGCCTGAACAAAGAGAGGCGGCTTTAATGTCAGAAGATAGCACTGTGTTGCACTTGCCAGTAGTTATTTTAGATGATGACAGTACCTTTTATTTGCAACAAGGCCAAGCGGTATGGAAGAGTGGCTTGGTACCGCAGGGCTTGTTGCGGCTCTACACTGAGCAGCAAGTTTTTTTGGGCTTAGGTGAGTTAGCGATGGATGGCAAAATCGCACCTAAGCGACTCATTCGACAAATGGAAAATTAAACCGCAAAATTCGTTTAAATATATAAAACTGCTTGATAAATCATGGATTTATCATTAAAATGTTGAGTTCATTTTGTAAATGAATGCTTTAGTGGGTTTTCTGCTTTAGCATTGACGCTAATTATTAGGAAAAAAAATGGCAATTACAGCTTTAGATACAGCAAAAATCGTTAAAGAATATCAACGTGCTCCAAATGATACTGCTAGCCCAGAAGTGCAAGTTGCGCTTTTAACTAGCCGCATTACTTACCTTACAGAGCATTTTAAATCTAACAAAAAAGATAACCATTCACGTCGCGGTTTGTTGGCTTTGGTAAGTCAACGTCGTAGCTTGTTGGATTATTTAAAACGTAAAGATGCAAGCCGTTATCAAACTTTGATTGAGCGCTTGAGCTTACGTAAGTAATTTTTATAAAAGTGACTTCTTGTTAAAATTTAGCTCGCTTTTGTAAATATAAGAAAAGCCGATTGCATGGTGATATGCGTCGGCTTTTTCGTTTTTGAAAAATATCACTGTAAATTTTATAATTGAGTAAGAAAAACCAGCGATTATTGGGTAGTGAATAATCGCTTATTGATAAGACAAAGGAAAATAAATGTTTAATAAAGTAACTAAAAGTATTCAATACGGTGCACATACGCTCACCCTTGAAACAGGTGAAATCTCACGCCAAGCAGATGCGGCAGTGTTGGTGAGTTATGGTGATACCGTAGTGTTGGTCGCTGTGACCAGCAAATCAGAAGTAAAAGCAGGCCAAGACTTTTTCCCATTAACAGTAGATTACATGGAAAAAACTTATGCTGCCGGTAAAATTCCTGGTGGTTTCTTCAAACGTGAAGGCCGTCCTTCAGAAAAAGAAACACTCACAAGCCGTTTAATCGATCGTCCACTGCGTCCATTATTCCCAGAAGCTTTCTACAACGAAGTGCAAGTAGTGGCGACCGTATTGTCATCCGATCCAGAAATCGATGCTGACATTCCTGCAATTATCGGCGCCTCTGCCGCTATGTCGTTGTCAGGCATTCCATTTTTTGGCCCATTAGGTGCGGCACGTGTTGGTTATATCAATGATGAATATGTATTAAACCCAACAAAAGCACAATTAGAAGAAACGGAATTGGACTTAGTGGTTGCTGCAACAGAAACAGCGGTAATGATGGTGGAATCGGAAGCGAAAGAGCTTTCAGAAGAAATTATGTTAGGTGCAGTAGTATATGGCCATGAGCAATTGCAAACGGTCATTAAATTGATTAGCGAGTTGGCAGCGGAAGCTGGTAAAGACGCTTGGGACTGGGTTGCTCCAGAACCAGATACTGCGCTTATTGCTAAAGTGGCTGACTTGGCTGCTGCAGATATTAATGCTGCATTCCAGATCAAGGCGAAGGGTGCACGTTCAGCGAAGTTGGAAGAAATTACGAATCGCGTATTAGGCGAGTTGATTACTGAAGAAACATCTACAACAGAAGCGAACAAAATTAAAAATGAAATCTTTAATTTAGAAGCTAAAACTGTGCGTAGCCAAATTTTAAATGGCGAGCCACGTATTGATGGACGTGATACACGTACAGTGCGTCCAATCAGCATTCGTACAGGCGTGTTGCCACGTACCCATGGTTCTGCATTATTCACACGTGGTGAAACGCAAGCCTTGGTAGTTGCAACGTTGGGAACAGGTCGTGATGAGCAAGTGATAGACGCATTACAAGGCGAGTTTAAAGATCGCTTTATGCTGCATTACAACATGCCTCCGTATGCAACTGGTGAAACAGGTCGCGTAGGTACGCCAAAACGTCGTGAAATTGGTCATGGTCGTTTGGCAAAACGTGCATTAGTTGCCGCTTTGCCAGACCAAGCAGATTTTGATTACACCATGCGTGTGGTTTCAGAAATTACAGAATCAAATGGTTCAAGCTCGATGGCGTCAGTGTGTGGTGGCTGTCTAGCGCTGATGGATGCAGGTGTGCCGATGAAAAATCACGTGGCTGGTATCGCCATGGGTTTGATTAAAGAAGGTAACCGTGTTGCTGTGTTAACCGATATTTTAGGTGATGAAGATCATCTTGGTGATATGGATTTTAAAGTGGCGGGTACAGAAGATGGTATTACGGCTTTGCAAATGGACATTAAGATCACAGGCATCACAGCGCAAATTATGCAAGTGGCTTTAGCGCAAGCGAAAGAGGGGCGTACACACATCTTGGGCATCATGAAACAAGCGGTAAGTGGAGCGAGTTCAGAAATGTCACAATTTGCGCCGCGTATTATTACCATGAAAATTAATCCTGAAAAAATCCGTGATGTTATTGGTAAAGGTGGTGCGGTAATTCGTGCGTTAACGGAAGAAACAGGCACTAGCATTGATATTACTGAAGATGGTACAGTGAAAATCGCATGTACAAGTTCTGAGCAAGGGGCTGAAGCGCAACGTCGTATTGCCGAGATTACTGCAGAAGTTGAAATCGGCAATGTATACGAAGGTACTGTGCTTAAATTGCTTGATTTTGGTGCGATTGTGTCGCTAATTCCAGGTAAAGATGGCTTATTGCACATTTCGCAAATAGCCCATCAGCGTGTAAATGCGGTGAGTGACTTCTTAAAAGAAGGCGATGTAGTTAAGGTTAAAGTAGTTGAGGCAGATGAAAAAGGCCGAGTGCGTTTAAGCATGAAAGCTTTGATTGAAGCGCCTGCTGCCGAGGCTAAATCTGAAACGGAAGCTGACGAGTAATTAACCAATTAGCAATTAAAAAACCCGCGTAAGCGGGTTTTTTAATTTTAGCCAGAGCAATTCGACAGAGCAGACAATCTTTTAAAAACTAGTAACTATTATTCAGTTACTGCGTTTTCTGAGATAAAACGTGAACGTGCTGTCATCTTGGTCTAGTTGTAAAAGTTCGTGGCCTGTTTGCACGCAAAATGCATTAAAGTCTTTAACTGAACCAGGATCAGTTGAGATGACTTTTAATACTTGCGCACTTTCAATTTCGCTTAAGCCTTTTTTGCAGCGCAAAATGGGCAATGGGCAGTTTAAACCAGTTGCATCTACTTCTTTATCGAATTCCATTATTTTGTTTTCCCTTCATTTATTGCTACAAATGGTTGGCCAGCCTTAGCCCAAGCCAACACCCCACCACTTAAGTTGTAAACATGCTTACAGCCTTTACTTGACGCAAAAGCTGCTGCATGGGCAGAGCGCATGCCACTATGGCAGTAAAACACGACATTTTCGCTCTTTGTCAGTGCATCGTATTGCACTGGTAATAAGGCTAAAGGAATATGAATCGCACCTGAGATTATGCCGCGCGTCACTTCATCATCATTTCGAACATCCACTAATACTAAGGGCTTAGTGGCCATCATGTTCAGCAGTTCGTTCACTTCAATTTCAATATAGTTGCTCATTCACTTGCGCCTGATTTATCTAAATCAGATAATAGCAATTTTAGCGTCAGGCCGCATCAATAATGTAGTTGGAACTGGCTTTTTGGATATAGTATGGTACGTTAGTTTGCTATTTGGCGTGCAAAAGTGCGGCTAATCATCAAATTAAATGAATCGCGAAAGTTTACTATGTACATTAGAACATTATGGTATAACTCCCTATTAAAGATGAGAGTGTTAGTGAAATGATGAAACAACAATTGAGCCCTTTAGAGTTGGCACGTCAGACTTTGATGCAGCTTTCAAAAAGCCAAAGCCCGCCTACGCCTGACAACTATCATCGCGTTTATGATGAGATTGCTGGTGTGAAGTCGGTTGATAGCAGCACGCTACTCAATAAAACATTTGATAAAGTTTTGGTTGAGCTTGGTAAAGAGCAGCCTAAGTTTCAGGCCATTGCACAGAAGATAGCGACCTTAGTCAATAAACATGACGCGGTTAATTTGGAAAATCAACTACGTAACCTCTTGCCGACTACAGCAAATGGTGCGGATGGCGTGAACTGGGGCACTTTAATACGCTATTTATTAAAGCAATTGGATGCTAATCACAGTGGTATAACGCTCAGTCGGAAGAAAGAGGGTTTGAGTCGCGTCATTACCAACTTTTCGAGTGATCCTATCCAGCTAGGGCAAAAAATTCAAGCGCTCGCAACCTCTTGGGGCGAAGGACAAGAAGTCACCTTGTCTGCTGAAAATATTCCAGATGAAATTAGTCAGCAGTCCTCACCCGCCATAGCAAGCGCACCTTCGGCATTAGTGCCAAAAAATCCTGCCCAGCCAGAAGTCGATGACAATCAGCTCAAACTTGCAATTAGCTGGCGTGATTTGTTGGTTCGAACTATTTCCTTAGTTGTGCTACCGCAGTTTGCTGGTATTCCGGCGGCGGCCTCTAGAATAGAAGCATTAATTATACGTGCGCAATCCTCCAACACGTTGGAGGAAGTCAATGCATTAAGCGAAACGCTAAAATCCACCTTGTTAAGGGCAGAGATGCAAACGGATTCGCAGCATCGTATGCAAGAAGCGCTGGTGCAAATGCTACGCTTATTAGTGACCAGCATGGGTGAACTCACAGTAGAGGATAAATGGCTACATGGGCAGATTGCCATTGTGCAAGACATTATTGATAAACCACTGAATTTGGACAGCGTTTATAACGCAGAAAGCAGCCTTAAAGAACTGATTTTCAAGCAATCTAATATCAAACCAGGCTTATTAGCGGCAAAAGAAACTCTAAAGGGCATGATGAGTTCGTTTATAAGTGGATTGGCAGATATAACAGAAAGTACCGGAACTTATCAGGCTAAAATCAGTAGGTATCAGGAACAAATCTCAGCCACGGAGGATTTAGCAGAATTAAATGTCATTTTGCAAAGTTTAGTGGTCGACATTCATACCATGAATGCCGATGCTCAGCATTCACAATCCGCGTTTTTAGCAACACAGAAAAAGGTGGAAGAAGCTGAAAAGCAAATTAATGAGCTGACCACTAAGCTAGACTATATTAGCGAAGTAGCGCATGAAGACTTTTTAACGGGTGCGCTCAATAGGCGCGGTATGGATGAGGCGATTGAACGTGAATTTACACGCGCAGATAGGCACAACACGGCGTTGTCATTTGCCATGATTGACATTGATCATTTCAAGAAAATTAACGACACCATGGGCCATTCAACTGGGGATGTAGCGCTTGCACATTTGGCTAAGGTAGTTAAAAGCGTGCTACGCAGCACCGATGTGTTGGCCCGCTACGGTGGAGAAGAGTTCGTCATTCTACTCCCAGGCTCGAAACAGTCCGATGCCGTTAATGTCATCACAAACGTGCAGCGCGATCTAACCAAAAACTTTTTCATGCATAACAAAGAGCGTGTTCTCATCACCTTTAGCGCTGGAGTCACAGAGCGCTTAACGGGTGAAACGATTGATGCCGTGCTACCACGTGCTGATGCTGCGCTATATGAAGCTAAACAGGCGGGGCG
>NZ_JABFRA010000009.1 GCF_013141425.1 Methylotenera sp.
TAATTATCTATCATGAGTAACATATTAATTCCCCGCTTTCGGTGCAGCATCAATATTCAAATCCAAACCAGCCTGCACCAACTCGGCCGCGCGTAATACTGCTTTGGCTTTGTTTTGCGTTTCTTCCCATTCCGAGAGTGGCACAGAATCGGCGACGATGCCCGCACCTGCTTGCACGTAGAGCATATTGTTTTTAATTACGCCTGTTCTAATGGCAATCGCCACATCCATATCGCCGTTAAAACCTAAATAACCTACTGCACCCGCGTAAATGCCGCGTTTGCTAGGTTCTAGCTCATCAATAATTTCCATCGCACGCACCTTAGGTGCGCCGCTTACTGTGCCTGCTGGGAAGGTTGCTTTAATCACGTCAATGGCATCCATGCCAGCCTTGAGCTTGCCTTCTACATTGCTCACAATATGCATCACATGCGAGTAGCGCTCAATCATCATATTGTCAGTCACTTTAACCGTGCCTGTTTGCGCCACTCGACCTACGTCATTGCGGCCTAAATCCATCAGTTGCACGTGTTCTGCACGCTCTTTAGGGTCAGCCAATAGCTCAACAGCCAGCGCCAAGTCTTGCTCACGGGTTTTGCCACGCGGACGTGTACCTGCAATGGGGCGAGCTGTTACTGTGCCATTTTCTAGGCGCACTAAAATCTCAGGTGAGGCGCCCACCACGTGATGGTCGCCCATATCGTAATAAAACATATAAGGTGATGGATTCAAGCTACGCAAGGCACGGTACAAACTTAACGGTGGCGCAGTGAATTTTTGCGACATACGTTGCGACAACACCACCTGCATAATGTCGCCATCTAAAATGTACTGCTGCGCTTTTTTTACTGCTACTTTGAAGTTCTCTTCGCCGAATTCTGAAGTGGCTACTGAAGCTTCTGATGGGCTTGATTCTGGAATCTTCGCACTATTGCGCAACATTTTAGCAAGTTCATTTAAGCGATTTAACGCCGTTTCATAAGCATTGGCTTGAGCTGTGTTGGCGTAAACAATGAAATATAATTTGCTGCTCAAGTTATCGACAACAGCAATTTCTTCTGAAACCATCAACAACACATCCGGCACATTGATTGCATCTGGCTTTTGTACGCCCGCTAAACGTTTTTCAATGTAGCGCACTGTTTCGTAGCCAAAATAGCCAGTCAAACCACCAGTAAAGCGCGGCAAGCCCTCATAAGGCGGCGTTTTATAGCGGGCTTGAAAGCTTTTTACAAAATCTAATGGGTTCGTATTTTCCACTGTTTCAACGACGACATTATTTTCAAGCACCTGCACTTGATTATCGTGCGCAACAATACGTGTTTTTGCTGGCAAGCCAATTATCGAGTAACGACCAAAGCGTTCGCCACCTTGTACAGATTCAAGCAGGTATGAAAAGGGTTGGTTGGCTAATTTTAAATACAAGGATAAAGGCGTATCTAAATCAGCAAAGGTTTCTAGCACTAGCGGAATGCGATTGAACCCTTTTGCCGCTAAGGCATTGAATTCGGTTTTGTTGATTGTGGTAAACATGATGTAAAAATCTTTCTAATAATTTTCTAATATTTGCGGTTTTAAATAGCCGCGCTGGCTACATTTCACCTATTGGTTGCTGGCAAGGTTGGCTCAGCTTCGCCAAGAGCCACGCCAGCTTAGAAAATCATTTTTAAAAGTCATCATATTTATTCTATTCGTTAAGCGATTAAACCAAAAGTGCTAGTAAATCATGTGAAACTAATTCGGTTAAATCTGCAATCGTCGCATCAACTTTTGATTCATCAATCGGCTGACCTTGATTATACCCGTATGGCACGGTGATAATAAAACAACCCGCCGCATGAGCAGCCGCAATATCCGTAGCCGAATCACCTACCAACATTGCCTCAAACGTGTGAACTCCTAGTTTTTCACAAATATGCTGCAACTGCATCGGGTCAGGTTTCTTTTTCGGCAAGGTATCGCCAGAAACCACAATCTCGAAAAACTCCGCCAAACCACTTTTTTGTAACAAGGGCAAAGTGAATTTTTCTGGCTTATTCGTTACACAAGCCAGCTTAAAGCCTTTACTACGCAGAGCTTGCAAGCCTTCTAACACACCATCAAAAGGCTTGCTGTCCGCTGCATTATTTGCGTAATGCTTAAAAAATATTGGTTCAGCTTGCGCCATCAAAGCGGCATCAGGCTCACCATTCAACTGACTAATATCTAACTGGCTATTCAAGCAGCGCTTAATCAGAACCACCACGCCTTCACCGATATAGCTTTCAACCTGGCTAACTGGCAACATTGGCCGACCTAAATCAGCCAGCATCAAATTTGCCGCAGCGGCAATTTCGTGGGCAGTGTCGACCAAAGTGCCGTCAAGATCAATCATGACGAGCTTTACTCTAAATTGGCTCATTAAATCAATTCTCTAAAAATTTAAACAAGGCAAGGTATGAGCAAAAATAACTTAGCATTGTGACTATATTTGAATTTTTAAACCGTAGCTAATGCAGCACGCATTTCCCCAACTACCGTGTTGTAGCGATTTTTATCTGAATCTAAGCCTTTAGTGAAAATCGCACTACCCGCAACAAATGTATCAGCACCTGCACGCGCGATTTCAGCGATGTTTTGCGCATTCACGCCGCCATCCACTTCTAACCAAATTTGACGTCCAGTTTTTTCATAATAGGCATCAATTCTTGCGCGCGCTAATTTCAATTTTTCCAACGTTTCTGGAATAAATTTTTGACCGCCAAAACCAGGATTAACAGACATCAATAAAATCATATCGACTTTATCCATCACGTGATCTAAGTAGCTTAATGAGGTGGCTGGGTTAAATACCAAACCTGATTTACAGCCTAGTTCGCGCACCATTGCAAGGCTACGATCGATATGCTCAGACGCTTCTGGATGGAAAGTGATGATGTTGGCGCCTGCTTTTGCAAAATCAGGAATAATGCGATCCACTGGTTTTACCATTAAATGCACATCAATTAAAGCACCTACATTTTTTGAAACTTCGCGAATCGCTTCGCAAACCAATGGACCAATCGTTAGGTTTGGTACGTAATGATTATCCATCACATCAAAATGCACTAAATCTGTACCAGATGTAATTACATCATCAATTTCTTGCCCTAATTTTGCAAAGTTTGCAGAAAGAATACTCGGGGCAATTCTAAAAGTTTTATCCATGGCGAAAGTCCAAATAATTAGTAATAAACAGTTATTTTAACGCCATTTTGCCTTTTTTGGATATCAGCCTTGCTTTAAGATTAGTCAATACAGCAAAATTACGCTTTTTAGGATGCTTATCTCCATCATGTTAATGCCTGTTTTGGCTTCTCCACCAACCTAAGTCGCTGAAACGGCAAGATTGGTGGATTAAACAAGATTGGTGCAATAAATTTAGACAAGGGGCGAGCAAAAAATAATGGCGCGCCATATACTTTTATTTGTAAGAAATTATTTTTGGTGAGCAACGCAGTATAATGACGAAAATTGTATTGATACAAGCATACTTATGCAGCTATATGTAATCGGCGTGAATCACACGACCGCCCCCATTCAGATTCGAGAAAATGTTGCTTTTAACAGCGAACATCTCGGTAGTGCCTTGCGCGAACTCACCTCGCACGACGCAACCGAAGCGGCGATTTTATCCACGTGCAATCGCACCGAACTTTACTGTAGCGCAGAAAATCCTGAAAAGCCGCTGAGCTGGCTATCCCATTATCATAAATTGGAAATCAGCAACCTTCAACCTTATATCTATACCTTACCGAATGACGAAGCAGTAAAACACGCTTTTCGGGTTGCTTCTGGCTTGGATAGTATGGTGTTAGGCGAAGCACAAATTTTGGGGCAATTTAAGCAATCCGTAAAAATCGCCCAAGATGCAGGCACACTGGGGACGCTATTGCACAAGCTTTTTCAGCGAACATTTGAAGTGGCTAAAGAAGTGCGCACCAACACAGACATTGGTGCCAATTCAATCTCAATGGCGGCGGCGGCAGTTAAACTGGCACAACGCATTTTTGGTGAGATAAAAGACCAAAAAGTTTTATTCATTGGCGCCGGCGAAATGATCGAGCTTTGTGCAGACCATTTTGCCGCGCAAAAACCCAAAAGCATGATGGTGGCAAATCGCACACTAGAACGTGGCACTGCTTTAGCAGAAAAAATTGGTGGCCAAGCGATGCTTCTAAATGACTTGCCAAGCAGGTTAAGTGAGTTTGATATTGTGATTACCAGCACCGCCAGTCAATTACCGATTGTAGGCTTAGGCATGGTTGAAAGCGCGATTAAAGCCCGCCGTCATCGGCCGATTTTTATGGTCGATTTAGCCGTGCCACGTGACATTGAAGCTGAAGTAGCCGAATTGGATGATGTGTTTTTATACACGGTTGATGACCTTGCCCAAGTGGTGGCTGACGGAATCGTTAATCGCCAAGAAGCCGCAGTCGATGCAGAATTGATTGTCAGTGCGCGAGTCGAGCATTTTATGCAATGGGTAAAAAAACGTGATGCTGTGCCCACCATCAAAGCACTACGCGACCAAGCCGAAGTTACACGTCAAGCCGAACTCGAAAAAGCGCTTAAACTCATTCAAAAAGGCGAAAGCGCTGAAAAAGTATTAGAAGCGTTAAGCAATGCACTCACTAACAAGTTTTTACATGCCCCAAGCCACGCACTTAACAGAGCTCATGGCGAAGAACATGCCAAGCTGGAAGATGTGATTAAACAACTTTATCAGATTAAAAGTTAAAGTAATTCTCTAGAAAAGCCCCAGTATGAAACCCAGTATGATTAGAAAGCTTGCTACTTTGAGCGAGCGACTAGAAGAAATTAACCGCCTCATGAGCTCTGAAGGCGTGACGAATAATATGGATAATTACAGAAAGCTCACGCAAGAACACGCGGAAATCACGCCGATTGTTGAGCAGTATCATGTGTTTGAGCAAGCTGAAGCGGACATCAAAGAAGCGCAATCCATGTTGAGCGACCCTGACATGAAAGAGTTTGCACAAGAAGAAATTGAAGCGGGAAAAGCGAAATTAGAAGCTGTTGAAAAAGCACTGCAAGTGCTGTTGCTGCCAAAAGACCCGAATGACGATAAAAACCTGTTCTTAGAAATTCGTGCAGGAACGGGCGGCGATGAGTCTGGCTTGTTTTGTGGCGATTTATTTAGAATGTATTCAAGATACGCCGAAAAGCAAAAGTGGAAAGTCGAAATCATGTCTGCCAACGAGTCTGAAGTGGGCGGTTACAAAGAAATCATCGCTAAAATTGAAGGCTACGGTGCGTATTCAAAGCTAAAATTTGAGTCTGGCGGTCACCGCGTACAACGTGTACCAGATACCGAAACACAAGGCCGCATCCACACCAGCGCCTGTACTGTTGCCGTGTTGCCAGAGGCGGATGAAGTCAGCGATGTGGTCATCAACCCCGCTGATATTCGGATTGATACCTATCGCGCCAGTGGTGCGGGTGGTCAACATATCAACAAAACGGATTCCGCCGTGCGTATTACCCATGCGCCTACTGGCATTGTGGTGGAATGCCAAGAAGGCCGTAGCCAGCACGCTAACAAGGCGCAAGCCATGCAAGTGCTGGCCGCGCGCATTAAAGCCAAACAAGTAGACGCACAAAATAGCGCGATTGCCAGCGAGCGTAAAAGCCTGATTGGCAGTGGCGACCGTTCAGAGCGCATCCGCACCTACAACTATCCGCAAGGCCGTATTACCGACCACCGGATTAACCTCACTCTTTATAAAATTGATGCGATTACTGAAGGTGATATGGATGAATTGATTGGTGCGTTATCGGCTGAACATCAAGCCGATTTGTTGGCGAGTTTGGGCGATGATAATTAATCCAGTAACTAAATCTTGTCTTTTATATTGATGAAAGAGAATACAGATGAACCACGATTTTTTAATTAAAACCACCAATAAAATCGCACTCTGGTCTGTTATCGCGCTGTTTTACTGGATTTTTATTTTCATTTGCATCACGGTGTTTGATTTAAAAATATTTCGCGAACACATCACCGAAACATTTCTCATGAGCATCTTAGGTATTTTCGCCTTACTGGGTGGAGCGCTAGTGCTCAATGTCATGTCAAATTTATCTAAAATTTCCGCTTCCGTGTCGTCCAAAGAAGAACAAGTCGTGCGCTTTAGTGGAAAAAAATGGTGGCTATTATCGCTTCCCATTATTTTTAGTTTGCTATTTTGCGGTAATTTGCTTTCTGCGCATAATAAAGAAAAAATGCTGGTGAATTCTGCATTAAGCCTCATCAAACAGAACCCAGAATACAACAACAATTTTGCCGACTATCGTTTTGATGACGCCTATATTCAAAACACCGCACACGCACTGCAAGTGGTGCAAAAAATTGATAAATTCTTCCCAGAAGTGTTGGTTATACAAAAAGACTTAATTGATAATAAAACAGTGTTTTTGAGGTTTGACAGCTACCCGCGAAACGCAGATAAAAAGCAAGCGTTACCTCTCAAACAGGACTACATTTTTACTACGGGTAAAACCGAACGTGCCTATTTAGAACAAGTTTTTGATGGCAAAACAAGTCGACATTTATTCATCGCCAATCAAGGCAACTACGAATTATTTTACCCTGTGAATGTCAATAACAAGCATTACGTGATGTACTTTTCTGACTTTCAACGGTATGGGAAATTAGGTTCTTAAACGCCTACCTATGCTAGGCGCATTTGCAAACTCCATTAAAGCCACTTTGCTGTCAGCTTCAGCTAAACTGAAAACTGCAGAAGCAGGCTATGAGGCGCAATTGCTTTTGCAACATGTGTTAAATGTTAATCGTGCATGGCTAATTGCACATGAAAACGATGCCCTGCAGCCCAATATCCATGCGGCATTTGAAGCATTGCTAAATCGTCGTTTGGCTGGCGAACCTATGGCTTATATTTTAGGTAGTCGTGAGTTTTTTGGTTTGGACTTGCTGGTAACGCCTGACACTTTAATTCCCCGACCTGATACGGAAACACTTGTAGAAGCTGCTCTAGCAAAAATCCTAAATAATACCAATCTATCGATTTTAGACCTCGGTACTGGCACTGGCGCGATTGCCTTAGCCATTGCTAAAAACTGTCCACAAGTAAGCATTACTGCGGTAGATGCTTCAAACGCAGCATTGGAAGTCGCCAAGAAAAATGCTCAAAATTTAAACATTCATAATGTCGAGTTTGTTTTAAGTAACTGGTTTAATAATCTAAGCAATCAACGTTTTGATGTCATCGTTAGCAACCCGCCTTATATCGAAGAAAATGATGACCATCTCACTCAGGGCGATTTACGTTTTGAGCCTATCTCAGCACTTGCTTCTGGCGCGGATGGTTTGGACGACATACGGCAAATTATTGAAAATTGTTTGGTTTACCTGAAACCGCAAGGCTGGCTGATGATGGAGCATGGTTATAATCAGGCTGATCAAGTGGCGGACTTAATGGCGCAAAGTGGTTTAAACAATATTGAAACCATACAAGATTTAGGGGGCAACAACCGCGTCACCATTAGCAAAAACCCGCTAATCGTCAGCACCCATTGGGATTAAGTTAATTAGTAGCGCTTTTTCGATGAACAATTGTAACTTGGTCGCCGCTTCTTTTGGCGCCATTTGTAAAAGCATGTGGGGTGCATCTAACTCAACCAAGGTGACCGCTTTTGCTAGTTTGAGGATGTGCTGAGAAGCTGAACTTGGCACCAAATTATCATGCTTGCCACGCAAATAGAGAATTGGTACTTTTATCTTTGCCAGCATGGCTGAATAATCCACTCCAATTACCGCCTCCAACCTAGAACGCATGGTAATTGGCGAAACGGTGGGTAAGATAGCGTTCAGTTGTTGATGGACTTTTTCACTTTTAAAATTCCCCATCAAAAACTTGCTGGTTAAAACCAACCAGAATTGGTTATAGGTGATGGCGGGGACTAAAAAACTGAATTTAGAGAGTAGTGGCCTCGGATTGATTGCAAATGTGCAAGAAAGAATCAGGCCTTTTAGCTGACCATTCGTATTCGCCGCTAACGCGATCGCAATTGGGCCTGAAAATGATTCACCCAGTATCATGTAAGGCGCATCAACTGGAATTTTAGCAGCTTGTATTTGCTCGCTTGCCAGCGCTGTTAAGGCTTTGTAGCTTAAACTACCTGTTTTTGGGTAGCTTACAACAACTGTTCGAATTGCGGGGTTGAGTGCTTCAACAAAGCTATCGAACAAATCCCCCGTACCATCCATGCCTGGTAAAAGTATCAGTGTTACTTGTGGCTGAGATTTCATTAACTCATTATCATTCTTTTAATATTCATTCTTGAGCTTTACATAGTTATCTGCCGAATACTTCAAATGCTTGATTTCTTCAAGCGTTAAGGCGCGTACCTTTTTGGCAGGTCGCCCAACATACAAATTGCCACTTTCTAGTATTTTGCCTTCTGGTACCAAACTGCCAGCAGCCAATAGCACCTGTTTTTGGACAATGGCTTTATCCATGACAATACTGCCCATGCCAATCAGGCATTCGTCTTCAATCGTGCAGCCATGCAAAATCACCGTATGTCCAATCGTGACATAGTCGCCAATAATTAAGGGCGACCCTTCAGGGTCTTCACTCGATTTATGATTGACATGCAGTATGCTTAAATCTTGAATATTGGTGTTCTTACCAATGCGAATAAAATTGACGTCCCCACGAATCACTGCGCCAGGCCATACCGAGCTATTCTCGCCAATACTGACTTCACCAATGACGATTGCGCTTTCATGCACATAAGTGCTGGGCGCCAGTTGCGGAGCTTTATTTTGAAAGTTTTGAATATTCTTCAAACGTGCCATAAAATCTTACCTGCCTGATTACCTTTGCCTGCTTTCAACTTGCAAGAAAAGTTAAAAATTCTCAAAGCAATCACTTTAACAAGCCCTAGTATTTAATATAGCCATAGTATAATCACAAAATGACTGAAAATATTTCCGTTGGCACTCATTCTGCTGGAACAGGCGCAGTTGGCTCTGGCTCAGTTGGAATAGTTGCCCCAAAAATCGCACACTTCAATGCACCGCTCACGCTTAAAAGTGGCGCGGTGTTGCCACAGTTCGACCTCGTGTACGAAACCTACGGTACGTTAAATGCGGATAAGTCCAATGCTGTGTTAATTTGCCATGCACTTTCTGGCACACACCATGTGGCTGGAAAACACAGTGAGGACGATAAATATCCTGGCTGGTGGGACAATTTGGTTGGGCCCAACAAACCTTTAGACACCAATCATTTTTTTGTGATTGGCGTCAATAATTTAGGTGGCTGTCATGGCAGCACGGGAGCCGCCAGCATCAATCCGGCCACTGACAGGCCTTGGGGTTCGCAGTTCCCCGTGCTAACGGTGGAAGACTGGGTGAAGTCTCAAGCTCTATTAGCCGATTACTTAGGCATTCAACAATTAGCTGCAGTAATAGGTGGTAGCTTGGGCGGCATGCAAGCGCTACAGTGGACTATAGCTTATCCTGACCGTGTGCGCCATGCCTTGGTCATCGCCTCTGCACCTAATCTTACTGCACAAAATATGGCGTTTAATGAAGTGGCCCGCCAAGCGATTATTACAGACCCTGAATTTTATGGGGGTGACTATTATGCACATGGCGTGGTGCCTAGGCGCGGCCTACGCATCGCTCGCATGTTAGGTCATATTACTTATTTAAGTGATGATGCCATGGGTGCAAAATTCGGTCGCGTTCTTAAAGATGGCGTTAAATATAGCTTTGATGCCGAGTTTGAAATGGAATCTTACTTGCGCTACCAAGGCGATAAATTCGCAGGTGAGTTTGATGCGAACACTTATTTACGCATGACGCGTGCCTTGGATTACTATGACCCAGCCTTGGCTTTTGAGGGCGATTTAAGTGCGGCTTTAAAGCATGTGAAAGCAAAATTCTTAGTCGTTTCATTTACCAGCGACTGGCGCTTCTCACCCGCACGCTCGCGTGAAATTGTAAAAGCACTGCTAGATAATCAATGCACTGTTAGCTATGCCGAGGTGACGGCGGCACATGGTCACGATGCTTTTTTGATGACTGGCGCGCAATACCACGCCATTTTAAGATCGTATTTAAGCAACATTGAGATTGGTAACAATGATGCCAAATAATGTAAATATTACAAATATTATCACTGAATTTCGTCAAGATTTTGCGATAATCGCAAATTGGGTTAAATTTGGCTCCAAAATTCTAGATTTAGGTTGTGGTGATGGCGAATTACTACAATATTTGCGTAAAAGCCTAGAAGTTAAAGGCTATGGCGTAGAAAAAGACGACGCCAATTGGCTGGCATGCTTAAAAAATGGCAGCAATGTCATTCAAATGGACTTGGAAGATGGCTTGCTGGGTTTTGAAGATCAGTCTTTTGATACGGTAATACTCTCCCAAACACTACAAGCCATGCACCACACAGAGGATATCGTGCAAGAAATGTTGCGTGTGGGTAAAGAAGTGATTGTGACCTTTCCTAACTTTGGCTATTGGCGCAATCGCATGCAAATCACCGGTGGCCGCATGCCAGTATCAAAAATATTGCCGTATCAATGGTACGACACACCGAATGTGCATCTTTGCACCATTAACGATTTTGATCAATTTTGTAAAGATCACAATATTTCTGTACTAGAGCGGCGCGTAATTACTGATGCGAAAGTCATCAATTTTATGCCGAACCTGTTGGGTAATTTGGCGATGTATCGGCTAAAAGCCGCCTAGCGATTTTGCAAGCACTAATGCAGCCTTCCGTCTGGCAGTCGCTCATGAGCAAAAAAATGCTCATTTGCATTTTTACTGGCTTTAGTTCAGGTCTACCACTTTTCATTTTAATCAGTTTGCTGCCGGCCTGGCTACGTAGCGAAGGCACCAGCCTAAAAGCCATCGGCTTACTTGCCGTGATTTTATTTCCGTACACCTGGAAATTTCTCTGGGCACCTTTACTTGACCGTTATACCTTGCCACTTGGCCGCCGCCGCGGCTGGATATTACTGACACAACTGGTATTACTGGCCAGTGTATTTTGGTTTGGCACGGCCAACCCCTCCAACTTAACGGCACCAGTGTTTACCGAAAGACAATTTTTTAATGGCTTGTTCAGTATTCACCTGCCGATTTGGTCTACTGTAAAAGTCTTTTTAACGCACCCAATTACTCTTTTTAGCTTAGTCATCGCGTTTTTTTCAGCCACACAAGACATCGCTTTAGATGCCTACCGCCGAGAGTTATTACTGGATAACGAACTAGGGCTAGGCAATGCCGTTCACGTAAATGCCTATAAAATTGCGGGGCTAGTACCAGGCTCACTCTCGCTTATATTGGCGGACCATTTAACCTGGAATCACGTATTTATGATAACGGCCTTGTTCATGGTTCCAGGCATTATCATGACCTTGCTAGTGACGGAGCCAATGTTAAAGAATGGCGCCCCAAGAAGCTTACGCGCCGCGGTTGTTGAGCCATTTAAAGAGTTTATCGCGCGCAATGGCTTGCAAGCGGCTTTGCTGATTTTAGGGTTTATTTTCCTCTATAAATTAGGTGATAGCATGGCAACCGCACTCGCTACGCCATTTTATCTAGACATGGGATTTTCAAAAACAGAAATTGGTTTAATCGCCAAAAATGCGGGGCTTTGGCCTAGCGTCATAGGTGGCTTATTAGGGGGCATGTGGATGATAAAACTTGGCATCAACCGCTCGCTATGGGTATTTGGTGCTGTACAAATGGTCGCCATTTTAGGGTTTGCTTGGCTGGCCAAGGCAGCACTTGACCCAACTTTATTTAAAGCTTTTTTTAACTTTAATCTATTTGGTATAAGTTTTAGTCTACAAGAACGATTAGTTTGGCTGGCGATTGTAATTGGAGTGGAAGCCTTTGGTGTAGGGCTTGGTACTGCGGCGTTTGTAGCCTATATTGCCCACACCAC
>NZ_JABFRA010000122.1 GCF_013141425.1 Methylotenera sp.
AATGGCCTTTTGATATGTTATGATTTTGCATGCTTAGTCTTTTATTCAAACCGCTCGCCTTACTTTCACTCGCCAACATTCATCGCTTAGGTGCTATTTTAGGTTATGCCATGTATCTATTCATGCCACAAGCTAAAAAAAGAATTCGTGAAAACCTTGCACAAAGTAAGTTGTTTAATGACGAATCGACGATTAACCAAATAAGTAAATTAAATGTCATTGAAAACGGCAAGTCGATTATTGAGAGTTTAGCCATTTGGCAGAAACAAGATAAAGAAACGCTTGCTTGGGTTAAGCCAAGCAAGAATTACCACCTGATTGAAGAAGCGATTGCCAAACAAAAGGGAATTATCTTTCTAACGCCGCATATGGGTTGCTTTGAAATTACTTCAATTTTTTATGGCGCGCAACATCCCATCACCGTGCTTTTTCGTCGCCCTAAAAAACGCTGGTTACAATTAATGACGGAATCTGGACGCGCGCACAACCAAGTAAAATTAGCCACTGCAAATCTACAAGGAGTTCGGCTACTAATGCAGGCATTAAAGCGCGGTGAGGCCATTGGTATTCTGCCAGATCAAGTGCCCGCAAGAGGCGAAGGCGAATTGGCGTCTTTTTTTGGCAAGCCTGCCTATACGATGACCTTAGTGAGTAAACTTGCCGAAAAAACGGGGGCGACTATTATTATGGCCTTTGGCGAACGGCTCGAGAATGCTCAAGGTTTTGAAATTCATCTCACAAAATTAGCTGAGGGTGCAGTAGCAACCCCAACCTTACTCAATCAAGCCATTGAGCAACAAATCGCACAAAAACCGACGCAATACTTGTGGAGCTATCCGCGATATAAAGTAAGAAACCGCATTATCAAAAGAGAGAAAAGACTGTCAGAAAATTAGTTACAAATTTTCGCCTTAAGCCTTAGTCCATGCCTAATCGCTCTACTGCCAATCTTTTTTGAAATTTATCGCTGTGAAATTTGGTATAAAGTTTATTGGCGCGGGCATTCACATCCACCCAAAAAGCTTCTGACTGTGGCAGATAGTGCTCTTTGAACAAAGCCCAGTCTTCTGCGGTAAAACCGCAATTCATGGTTGAAAAAACCAAACCTGAAATATCCTTCATCACAGTCTTGCCGTGTGGTGACTGATTTAATAAAACGCGATGCAGATCGATTAAAATCAAATTCACCTGATTTTTTGACAACTCCGCCTTATTAAGCGCTAAGTGGCATAAGTAAAAATCGCGGTGGCATAGCCCTGCCGCATGCAACTTTGCCGCCAGTTTTGCCATCGCAATCACCACCGTTTGCTTGAATGCAGCTTCTGGCGGATTGGTTTGCCAGTCGGCACAAACATCTTCAAGCGAGGTAATATCGCCCAAATCTTGGGTAATAATAAAAGATTGCTGTGTCGCGGGGTTGCTCCCTTTCACACCATAAGCCACAAGTGGTGTGGTTGCAATGCCGACTTCCTCTAATTTTTGTATCGCACTTACCTCTGTTATTGCACTTACGATGGGCACTTTAAAGCTGATTAGGTTTTTAAAAATCTCGCGCCAGCCCACCCCAAAATGCTGTTTAACAAAATAACTTTTGCCATTAAGGCTTACTTGTATAGTTTTGCGTATGCCAACATCTCGAAAAGCTTTACCTTGCATTTGCATGATATAGGCAAACATATCTTCGCCTGGTTTGCGCAAGTGTTCAGGAAGTGATAAATATTGTTTAGTCCACATCGTTTTAATTCACTAGCCGCTTCTTGTATTTTGCTTTAAGGCAAATTGAATAATTAAATCAGCCTCAGCCGTTGGGGATGATTTTTCTAAAATAGAATTTGTGTAGTTTAAGCCAGCGTTTGTCCAACTTACATTATCAGTCATTAACATAGTAAGCAAACTGGCATTACACTGCGCTTGGTTATAGGGCGATTCCAACACAAGGCCTGCACCAGCAGTTTTCACATGGCTGGCATAGCCACAAACATCGGTCAGCAACACTGGCAAACCCGCAGTCATCGCCTCAATAATCACCAAGCCGGCCAATTCTGAACGGGCAGGATGCGCCAATAAATTTGCGCCCAACATCAAATCGGCAACATCAGCTCTGCCACCCGCCTGAATACAGCGCTCTGCAACGCCTAGCCTTTTTGCATCTTTAGCAAAACTGCTGCTGGACTCATACTCACCCACAGCAAGCAACCATGTATTTTGTTTAATCGTCTCAGGCAGAGCGGCAATTGCTTTCACTACTCGGTCTACGCCTTTTCTAATATAAGCCGAACCAACTGTCAGAATCACATTTGCATCTTGAGGTAAAGAAAATTGCTTAAGCAAATAGTCTCGCGCACATGTCCTATCTTTGTTTTTAAATTTATCGGCAGGGATATTGGGCTGCAAGACATGTAAACGTACTTCAGGCGTTTGATACCAGTGTTGAAACTCCGCTTTATCCCGCGTAGTTAACAATAATATTTGACAATGACTTTGCCTAGAAAAGACCGCATTTTCACAATTTCTAAAAAATCGAAATCGCGCACCCAGACGATAAAACCAGGATTTTTCATGATAAGCACGTGCAATAAAACAAGGGTCTGCCGCGTAATAAGCACCTAAGCCAGCCATACGATTAAAGCCCACCACAAAATCAACCGGTGCCAACTTCAAGGCGGCTTGCATATTGGCTATTAGCGACTGGTGTCGCTGATGGTTAAGCCAGCCTGTACTTGGCAAAATGTGAACCTGCACATTACCTACTGGCTTATCTCCGCGCCATTCGCCTGTATAAATTGTAACCTTATGCCCCAATTTTGCACAATCATTGGCAATACGCAACATGTCACGCTGAACACCGCCATATGGAAAGTATTTAAATATAGTAAACGCAAACTTCATTTTCAGGATTGTATGCGAAAATAATGCTATGAAACGAATTTTGCTGGTTAAAACCTCTTCATTAGGTGATGTCATTCACAACTTACCCGTGGTGAACGATATTTTTCTGCATTACCCAGACGCCATCATCGACTGGGTGGTAGAAGAAAGTTTTGCGGATATCCCACGCCTTCACCCACAAGTCCATCAGATAATCACGCTTGCTCTGCGTCGCTGGCGTAAGCAATTATTCAAACGTAAAACCTGGTGTGAACTATACAGCGTGATTAAAACGCTCTCAAAAAATCAATACGATGTTGTCATTGATACGCAAGGCCTGATTAAAAGCGGCATCATCACGCGTTTTGCAAATGGCATCAAACATGGCTATGACAAAAAATCAATACGTGAGACGCTGGCAAGTTGGTGCTATGAAGAAAAACATTCCATTCAGTATCAGCAACACGCTGTGCATCGGAATCGCACGCTGGTCGCGCTAAGTCTAGGCTATCCAGTTCCAAAAGATGCGCCAGATTATGGCATTCAGGCAGCTATCCAATCAGACCAACCCCTACACTCACCCTATGTGATCGGCCTGCACGGCACGAGTCGTGAATCCAAACTTTGGCCAACAGACCATTGGATAGCGTTGGGCCAACAACTAGCTGAAAGGCAATTGGATTTAGTATTGCCCTGGGCGAGCCAAGCAGAGTTTGAACGGGCACAACACATTGCTAGTAAATTAAAAAATGCCATCGTTTTGCCAAAATCGAGCATCGCGCAACTTGCTACCATCATTAGCAAAGCAAAAGCGGCGATAGGCGTTGATACTGGACTATCGCATTTGGCAGCAGCGCTCAATATTCCGACCATTGCCCTTTACACAGACACCGACCCAGCACTCACTGGCGTTTACGCTGGTAGGCATACACCTGCCATTAACCTTGGCAATATACACTCCATTCCAACTGTCGCCGAAGTATTTAAAACGTTTCTTAGCCAATATAAGTAGTAATTTAAACCAATTTATTTCGCATTTCTTCACCATTTAGCCTTGAAATCTTTTCAGCTAGCCCCATTATCAGAACATTGTCATTCAATTTGAAATTTTTAAGTGGAGAAATTCATGCAGCAAGAAAACCAAAATCCAGAAAATGAAACGGTGCAGCCTGATACCAGCTTTCAACAAAGTGGTGCCGCAGGGTCACTCGACGAACGCATTGGCGAATTAGAGGTGCAACTTGCTGAAGCGCAAGCGGCTGTTTTATATGTGAAAGCCGATGGTGAAAATATTCGTCGTCGCGCTTTAGATGACATTGAAAAAGCGCGTAAATTTGCCTTAGAGAAGTTTTCAAATGAACTATTGGCCGTGAAGGATAGTTTGGATGCTGCACTTCTAATAGAAACTGCCGACGTACAAAGCTACAAAGATGGTGTAAAACTAACCGCGAATCAGCTTGCATCGGTGTTTGATAAATTCAACATTGCGGAAATCAATCCACTGGGCGAGAAGTTTGACCCAAACAAACATCAAGCTATCAGCATGTTAGAAAATAGTGGTGAGCCGAATACGGTGACCCAAGTATTACAAAAAGGCTACACGCTAAATGACCGTGTGTTACGTCCAGCTTTAGTGATGGTGGCTAAGTAAATTTTATTCAATCAATTAAACCAGCCACTTGAAATAACAAAAACAATCACCACAATAGCTTCAAGGTAAAAATTTAACAGCTGCTTACCAAAGCGTAAAACAGCAAATTAATTAGTAAAGGAATAGGAATTATGGGAAAAATTATTGGTATTGACTTAGGTACAACAAACTCTTGCGTTGCAGTGATGGAAGGCGGAAAACCTCGCGTGATTGAAAATGCGGAAGGCGCACGTACTACGCCATCCATCATCGCCTATCAAGAAGACGGTGAAATCTTAGCGGGCGCACCAGCCAAACGTCAGGCTGTGACCAACCCGAAAAATACACTATTTGCGGTTAAACGCTTAATCGGTCGCCGTTTCGATGAAAAAGAAGTGCAAAAAGATATTGGCTTAATGCCTTACACCATTGCAAAAGCGGATAACGGCGATGCATGGGTTGAAGTGCGTGGTGTAAAAATGGCCCCTCCACAAATCTCTGCTGAAGTTTTACGCAAAATGAAAAAAACGGCGGAAGACTACTTAGGTGAAGAAGTGACTGAAGCGGTGATTACTGTTCCAGCTTACTTTAACGATAGCCAACGCCAAGCCACTAAAGATGCGGGCCGTATTGCGGGTTTAGATGTTAAACGTATCATCAATGAGCCTACTGCTGCTGCATTGGCGTTTGGTTTAGATAAACAAGAAGGCGACCGTAAAATTGCCGTGTATGACTTGGGCGGCGGTACATTCGACGTTTCAATTATTGAAATTTCAAGTATCGATGGCGAACATCAATTTGAAGTACTTTCAACCAACGGCGATACATTCCTTGGTGGTGAAGACTTTGATAACCGCTTAATCGATTTCTTAGCAGACGAATTTAAGAAAGAAAATGGCTTAGATTTACGCAATGACTTATTAGCTAAACAACGCCTAAAAGAAGCTGCTGAAAAAGCGAAAATTGAATTATCTGGCGCACAACAAACTGAAGTGAACTTGCCATATATTACGGCGGATGCGACTGGTCCTAAGCACTTAGTGGTAAAAATCACCCGCGCTAAATTAGAATCACTTGTTGAAGATTTAATTGAACGCACCATGGCACCATGCCGCACTGCGATTAAAGACGCTGGTGTAAAAATTGAAGATATTACTGATGTGATTTTGGTGGGCGGTCAAAGCCGTATGCCAAAAGTGCAAGAAAAAGTAAAAGAGATTTTCGGCAAAGAGCCACGTAAAGACGTAAACCCTGATGAAGCTGTAGCGGTAGGTGCGGCAATTCAAGGCGGCGTGTTGAAAGGCGATGTAAAAGATGTGTTGTTACTTGACGTAACGCCTTTATCACTTGGGATTGAAACACTTGGTGGCGTAATGACTAAAGTTATCAAGAAAAATACCACGATTCCGACCAAAGCCTCACAAACATTCTCAACCGCGGATGACAACCAAAACGCAGTGACGATTCAAGTATTGCAAGGTGAACGTGAATTAGCTTCTGCTAACAAGTCACTCGGTCAATTTAATTTGTCAGATATTCCGCCCGCACCACGTGGCATGCCGCAAATTGAAGTTACTTTTGACATTGATGCAAACGGTATTTTGCATGTATCAGCAAAAGACAAAGCTACAGGTAAAGAGAACAAAATTACCATTAAAGCAAATAGCGGCCTAAGTGAAGCTGAAATTCAACAGATGGAAGAGGATGCTGTTAAATACGCCGAAGAAGACCGCAAATTACGCGAACTTGTTGATGTGCGAAATTCTGCAGATGGCTTATTACACTCAGTGAAAAAATCACTGGCTGAACATGGCGACAAATTAGATGTTGCAGAAAAAGAAGCGATTGAAACAGCGTTAAAAGAGGTTGAAGAAGCGATTAAGTCTGATGATAAAGAAACGATTGAAGCTACAACAAAAACCTTAACAGAGGCATCACAAAAGTTAGGTGAAAAAGTTTATGCTGAACAGCAAGCGCAAGCGAATACTGAAAGCGCACAACCAAACCAACAAAGTGAAAAAACCGTGGATGGTGACGTGGTAGACGCTGAATTTGAAGAAGTGAAAAAAGACTAAATAAAGCAGTCGTTAGTCGTCACTTGATAGTCGTTAGTGCCAAATAGCACTAACGACTTTTTCGCTAACAACTAACGCCTAATGACTATTTATAACGACGAATATTATGGCTACCAAAAAAGATTATTACGAAGTTCTCGGCGTAAATAAAGACGCTTCTGAAGAAGACATTAAAAAGTCTTATCGCAAACTGGCGATGAAGTTTCACCCCGATCGCAACCCTGACAACCCCAAAGCAGAAGAGCAATTTAAAGAGGCAAAAGAGGCCTATGAAATGCTATCTGACAGCCAGAAACGAGCCGCATATGACCAATACGGGCATGCAGGCGTAGAACAAGGCGCAGGAGCAGGTGGCTTTGGTGGTGCAGGCTTTAGCGATGCATTTGGCGATATCTTTGGCGACATTTTTGGCGGCGGCCGTTCTGGTGGGCAGCGTAATAATGTCTATCGCGGTGCCGATTTGCGCTACAACATGGAAATCTCGCTTGAAGATGCCGCAAAAGGAATCGAATCAAAAATTCGCATCCCCGTGCAATCCACCTGCGAAACCTGTAAAGGCTCAGGCGCACGGCCTGGCACGCAACCCGTTACTTGTACGACTTGTGGCGGTCATGGTCAAGTGCGCATGCAGCAAGGCTTTTTCTCCGTGCAGCAAACCTGCCCGAAATGTCACGGCAACGGCAAAATGGTGAAGGACCCTTGCCCAACCTGTAGCGGCGCTGGACGCACCAAACAAAACAAAACGCTTTCTGTGAAGATTCCTGCAGGCGTGGATGAAGGAGATAGAATCCGCCTAAGTGGTGAAGGTGAAGCTGGCGTAAACGGTGGACCTACTGGCGATTTATACGTTGTAATTCACCTAAAAGAACACGACATTTTTCAGCGCGAAGGTGGCAATCTGCATTGCGAAATGCCGATCAGTTTCAGCACCGCCGCGCTTGGTGGAGAAATCGAAGTACCAACACTCGGCGGCTCGGCCAAGATGAAGATTCCCGCTGAAACACAAACTGGCGGCGTCTTCAGGCTACGCGGCAAAGGCATTAAGCCACTACGTCAATCTGAAGCTGGTGATTTAATGGTGCATGTTGTAGTTGAAACTCCTGTTAAGTTAACGGAAAAACAAAAAGAATTACTGCGCGAATTTGAAACCAGCACACAGGCGGATTCAGGCAAACACAGCCCAAAAAACAAAAGCTGGGTGGATAAAGCAAAAGACTTCTTTGGCTAGCTTTAGGTGTGTGAAATACAAAAGGCACACACTATGCGCCTTTTGTATAACATTCTCATCTAGAATAACGCTATGTCAATACAAGTACTAATTATAGAAGACGAACTCGCCATTGCTGAAACGCTGATTTACGCGTTTAAAGAAGCAGGCATCGCCACCGTGCACAAATTTTTGGGGGGCGAAGCACTTAATCAACTCAGGCAACACGCTTTTGATTTCGTTATACTCGATGTCGGCTTGCCCGACATGACAGGTTTTGATGTTTGCAAACTGATTCGTGCTGAATTTAATATTCCGATCTTATTTTTGACCGCACGTAATCATGAGATTGACCGCATTATTGGCCTAGAAATTGGTGCAGATGACTATGTCACCAAGCCTTTTAGTCCGCGTGAAGTTGTAGCGCGAGTCAAGGCAATATTACGCCGCACAGAGTTAATGCCTGATACCAACAGCAAAAATGGGCACTTCACAGTCGATGATACCGCCCATCGCATTCAATACAAAAACCACTATTTGGAGCTCACGCGCTACGAATTTTTGCTACTCAAAACCTTAATTAAACAACCGAAACGCGTTTATTCGCGCGACCAATTGATGGATATTGTTTGGGCGAATGCCGAAAACACACTAGAACGCACGGTGGATGCGCACATTAAAACCTTACGAGCAAAGCTGCGTGCTATCGACGCTGCTAGCGAGGCGATTGTCACTCATCGTGGCATGGGTTATAGCTTGCTGACATGAGGTTGCACTTGATGAACTGCCCATCTCACCCTTCGACAAGCGCAGGGCTAACGGAAATTAAAATTTATAACAAATGAAAATTAGCCTCAAAATATTTTTAGGATATTTTTTACTGGTCGGCCTCGCCGCTTGGTTTGTGCTTTATGTCTTTGTCGATGAAGTGAAACCTGGTGTTCGCCAAGCAATGGAAGACACCTTAGTGGACACGGCAAATGTGCTGGCAGAATTGGCAACGAACGATGTAAAAACCGGCACGATTCAAACTGGAAATTTTGCGCAGAGTTTAGCGCAATATCAATCACGCGCCTCCAAGGCCAATATTTGGGGCATCAAAAAACAAGTGGCTGATTACCGCGTCTATATTACTAACGATAAAGGCATCGTTATTTTTGATTCGGCCAAACTGGCGTTAGGGCAAGATTACTCGCGCTGGAACGACGTATACTTAACTTTGCGCGGTAAATATGGTGTGCGTTCAAGCCTAGTAGTGCCAGGGGATGAGAACAGCGACACCATCATGTACATTGCTGCGCCTATCAAAGAAGGCAATATAATAATTGGCTCACTTACTGTTGCCAAGCCAAATCGGGCTTTGCTACCGTTTATTGAACGAGCACAAAGCAAAATTATACACTGGGGTGCATTGTTATTCCTACTATCTATCGTAATCGGCTCCCTTTTCACTTGGCGCTTTACTAATAAAATCAATGCATTACGAGATTATGCCGTGCGCGTAACGAAAGGTGAAAAAGCCACGCCACCAATTTCAAGCAATGACGAACTCACCGAACTGGCGCTTGCCATGCAATCCATGCGGCAGGAGTTAGATGGCAAACAGCATGTGCAAGATTCTATTCAGCACTTAACGCATGAACTTAAAAGCCCGATAACGGCGATTCAAGGCGCGCTGGAGCTTATTTCGCCCAGCATGCCACCTGAAACACAAGCACATTTTTTAGGGCAAATTAAAGCGCAATCGAACCGTGTACAAATTATTATTCAAAACATGCTGGGCTTGGCAGCACTGGAACATCAGCAACAATTGCAACAAGTTAGCCAGGTAAATTTGCACGAATTAATTCAAACGCAAATCAAGCACTTAAACCAAAAAACACATGCCCTGCAAGCCAGTATCCATGCGGCCTGCAGGCCTGCCATTTTAATTAAAGCCGATAGCTTTTTACTTGGACAAGCAATACACAACTTGCTGGAAAATGCACTGGATTTTAGCCCGCCCAAGAGCGAAATAAAAATCGAGGTAACAGAAAAAAACCATCAAATTAAAATTACCGTGCATGATGCAGGCGCAGGTATTCCGGATTATGCTTTAACTAAAGTGTTTGATAAATTTTATTCGCTACCACGTCCGCAAAACACAGCCAATGCTGGCCAAAAAAGTACTGGTTTAGGCTTAAACTTTGTACAAGAAGTGGTGAAGTTGCATGGTGGAAGCGTCACACTTCAAAACAATCCTAATGGTGGTGCGGTCGCCACAATTACTTTGCCGATGTAAATGCTTTAGCAACCCAACCACTGTCATGCTGAACTTGTTTCAGCATGACCGTTGACAAAACTTCACACTCACTTCACACAAGCGCATCAACACTTCATCTAGGCTCGATATTCTGCTAACTCCACCTTATTAATTAGGAGTTAGTCATGAATCGCGCGTTTATATTTAAAGTCATCGGCATCTTTCTGCTGACCATCGTCATGTCGTGGGCGGTGATGTACATCAATTCACTTATCAAAGAGCGGCAATTTCGGCAGGTTGAAGTCAAGCAGCAAATCGCCGCCAGTTCAGCTGGTGCGCAGACCATCGTTGGTCCAGTATTGGCGATTCCATACATTGAAGAATATGACGAAATTGTCACTGAAAATAAGATTAAAAAAGTTGTAAAGCATAAAGAGGAATTAGTGGTGTTTGCCCTACCCGACACGCTGGAAATAAGTGGTGGCTTTACCAATGAATATAAAAAACTGGGCATTTACAAAGCCTTGATGTACCAGCTGGGTGGCAATGTAAAAGGCACCTTCAAACTAACTGCGGATTTTGCTATTAACCCACAACATGAAGGTGGCAAGATTACACTTTTACCTGCCTATGTAAGCCTAGGGATTAGCGACACGCGTGGTATTAAAGGCAAACCAGAACTCACGTTAAATGGTCAGCTATTCGAGTTTGAACAAGGGACTAATCTCAACACGCTGGGCAATGGCATCCACGCTAACTTAGACAAATTAAATGTCCTAGCAAGCAAAAATCTTACGTTTGAATTTAAACTGAATTTACGCGGTATGGAGACTTTTAATTTCACTCCAATTGCCGATAGCAACACGATAGCACTGCATTCAAGCTGGCAGCACCCACACTTTAACGGTAGTTTTTTACCAGATGCTTCAACACAAAAAATCACACCGGCGGGCTTTGAAGCCAAATGGGCGGTTTCATCTTTATCGAGTAGCAACCAAACCACTTTGATTAATCAGCTCGAAAAACGCTGGGATGAAAAAAGTACTTCAAATCCAACATTGGAATCACTTTCAATCGGCTTTGTTGAGCCCATCAACGTATACAGTCAAGCCGACCGCGCCACTAAATACGGCTTACTCTTCATCGGCTTAACATTTGCTGGATTCTTTATCTTTGAAATATTAAAGCACCTACGCATACACCCTGCGCAATATACGCTTGTCGGCTTAGCCATGGCTTTATTTTACTTGTTACTAATTTCGCTTTCTGAGCATATTAGCTTTGCAATCGCTTACTTGATGGCCAGCTTGGCCTGCATTGCCCTACTTAGCTATTACCTGACGCATGTACTTAAAAGTAAAAGTCATGGCTTCATGTTTGCAGGGCTACTCACCGCCTTATACGGTGCGCTCTATGGCATATTAGCCTCAGAAGATAATGCCTTGCTGATGGGTTCTTTATTAGTATTTGGCTTGCTTGCGCTCACCATGGTCATTACGCGTAAGGTCGATTGGTAT
>NZ_JABFRA010000129.1 GCF_013141425.1 Methylotenera sp.
TAGCTAACGAGCTTGGCATGGCGGTGCTGGTTGAAGTGCACGATGCACAAGAGCTGGAATTGGCTCTGCAATTGCATACGCCTTTAATTGGCATCAATAATCGTAACCTGCGTACGTTTGATGTGACTTTGCAAACTACGCTAGATTTATTAAAAGTGCTGCCAGACGACCGTTTTGTGGTCACAGAATCAGGCATATTCACGCCAGAAGACGTGAAGCTGATGACTGATAATGATGTTCATGGCTTCTTAGTAGGCGAGGCGTTTATGCGTCAGCCAGACCCAGGTGTCGAGTTGGCTAGGGTTTTTAATCTGTAGTAATTTTGTTGTTGATTATTGAATCGAGGTAACAAAAAATGAGCTATCCATATGCCCGCCCACGCCGTATGCGAAAAGATGAATTTTCACGCCGCATGATGCGTGAGAATGTACTGACAGCTAATGACTTAATCTACCCAGTGTTTGTGTTAGATGGCGAAAATCGCACTGAAGAAGTCGCTTCTATGCCGGGTGTTAAACGTCAAAGCATTGATGTTCTGCTTAAAACAGCGGCTGAATGTGTTGAATTAGGCATTCCGCTGATTGCTCTATTCCCAGTGGTAGATAGCAAATACAAAAGCCTAGACGCGGCTGAAGCATACAACCCAGATGGTTTAGCACAGCGCGCAGTTAAAGCATTAAAAGCTGCATTCCCGCAACTCGGTGTGATGACAGATGTGGCGTTAGACCCCTTCACTACGCACGGTCAAGATGGTTTGATTGATGACACTGGCTATGTAATGAATGATGAAACTATTGAGGTTTTAGTTAAACAAGCCATTTCTCACGCCAATGCAGGTGCCGACATTGTTGCGCCAAGCGACATGATGGATGGCCGCGTTGGTCAAATTCGTGAGGCCTTAGAAAGCACACGTAATATTCACACCAAAATTTTGGCTTATTCGGCTAAATACGCATCTGCATTTTATGGTCCATTCCGCGATGCAGTGGGTTCGGCAGGCAATCTAGGTTCAGGCAATAAATACACGTATCAAATGGATCCAGCTAATAGCGACGAGGCCATGCAAGAAGTCGCGCTAGATATTTCAGAAGGTGCAGATATGGTGATGGTGAAGCCAGGCATGCCGTATTTGGATATTGTGCGCCGCGTGAAAGATGAGTTTGGTGTGCCAACGTTTGCCTACCAAGTGAGTGGTGAGTATGCCATGTTGAAAGCTGCTGCGCAAAATGGCTGGTTGGATGAAAAGGCTTGCGTAATGGAAAGCTTGTTGGCGTTTAAACGCGCAGGCGCGGATGGAATTTTGACTTATTATGCGATGGATGCGGCGCGGTGGTTGAAGGGATAGGTTGACTATAATTATGACTGAGCAACTATTACTTACTTTAATTGCAGCATCGTCAGGCTTTGTTGCCTCAGTGTGTTTTGCGTATGCCTCAGCATTTACTAGTAAGGCAAAGCTAGTCGCAGTTTCGAAAACCTACTGGGACTTTAACTTAGTTTTTGCACAAGCAGCAGTAGTGCAATCTACACAATACTTAGTTGGTTCGCTGTTGCTTTTCATTTCGTTTGCGCTTCAAATTGCTGCCGTTCTTGCATCAGCAACTAATTTTATTCTGCTTCCTCAAATATTAAATTATTGGTTAAACATTGTTATTTGTTGTCTTGTACTATTTGGAAGTCTTGCTTATTTTGCTTGTTACATCCTATATAAGTGGCGAATAGCACAAGTAGAAACTTTGCTAAAGCAATCAGTAAAGTAAGCTTAGAGCGTAATTGCTATAATGCATTGCGCAGTTGTAAGTTGTCGCTTTCGCGCGACTGGCGAGTTACTTTATTTTGCTTGTCCAGAATAAAGTAACCAAACAAAAGGACACCCCCTACCGCTTGTTTCCTGCGCCGCTCAGCTTAATGGGCGGCAATCGGAAACTCGCCAATAAAATCACTTGGCTCAAACAGCCGCTTGCCGAAAACTCCCATCAAGCTTGCGCTGCTCGGCGCGGTAGCAGGGGATGAGAAAGGCATGGAAGTTTCACGATTTCTTGCTTAAGAACTTTGAAACACCTGCTCTGCGAGCCAATATCCATGCGGTTCGCAGAGCACCTACTTTTAAGCTCCTATACTTTAATATTGAGCAATTAGCTAAATTGTCTTTGGTAAATGTAAAGTTGTTTTAACCCCATCGCCATACATTGACCGTTTAACTCTCTAATGACACACTTATCACATGGGTGATATTTCAATTTCTGATGATGTTTTGATGCGCAAATTTTGCGCTGGTGATGGCAAGGCTTTTCAAGCTTTGTATGCGCGGCATGAAAAGCCGCTTTATCGGTATTTGCGTCGTGTGCTGGGCACGGCTTTGGCGGCGCAGGTGGATGAGGTGTTTCAGGATACATGGATGCGCATGGTGGATGCGCGCGATAGTTGGCAGCCGCGTGATGGTGTGGCATTTAAAACTTGGCTTTATACGCTGGCGCATCATCGGGCGGTGGATATTTTGCGTAAAGGTGGGCGCGAGTTTTCGGTGGACGAAGGCTGGCAGGATGATGATAGCGAAACGCCATGGCAATTATGGCCTGCATCCACAGCTGACCAAACCGAACAACAAGTCTTTTGGCGCAATGCAGGTCAGCAGTTGTTACATTGTTTAGATGGCTTGCCAGCATTGCAGCGCGCGGCTTTTTTGTTGCACCATGAAGATGGGTTGAGCTTGGATGAAATGACACAGGTGTTGAATGCTGAATTTGAAACAGTAAAAAGCCGTTTACGCTACGCGCTTTCTAAGCTCAGGTTGTGCATGGGTGCGCATTTGCAGCCAATTTTTGAGTCGGAAAATACCGCATGAGTCTGCATGATGAGCATTTAAAGCAAGCACTTAAACATGCGCCAGATAAAGATTTAGCGCCAAGTGACGCTGCGCGCTCTGCCGTGTTGGCTTATGCAAATAAAGCTCTTAAAGTTAAGCCAGTTAGTTGGGCAGTGCGATTCAGCAATTGGATGCAAGAATGGTTTGGGCCAAGTTGGCATTCAGTAGGTTTGGGCAGTGCGGTTGCGACAGTGCTGATTGTGGTGGTTGTTTGGCATGGACAGCCAGACGATGCAATTTGGCAAATGTCTAAGCCAATAGAAGAATCTGAGTACAAATCAGAAGATTCAGCCTTAGTGCAAGCGCCACAAGCGGCTTCTGTTGAGTCTCAGCGAGAAGCCGCTGTACTTGCTGCGCCTTCTCCAGCGGAAATGCCATCAGCAGCTAAAGCTGAATCTGCCAAGTCGGCTCCTGTCAGTCCAATCCTAGCGTCAAAAAATGACCAAGAGAATCTTAAAAATAGTGATTTAGCCGAAGCCGTTCCACAAGTGCCCTCACTTGTTGCAAGTGCGCCAGCGCCTATAGATCAGGGTAATGCGGTGAGTGCTGATGCGGAGTTAACAAAAGAGATTCCACCAGAAATTTTGGCTAGCTCGACCGCGCTTAAAGATAACGTGACAGCTAAGAAGTTAGCAGAAAAACCTAATATGCGCGGTTTGGCTTCACCTAAATCTGCTGAAAACTTACACATGACTGAAGCTACTCTAGTGCGCATTAAAAATGAAGGTGGCAAGTCGGTGGCAAACCAAGATATTCAAGCGGGGAACTTCCGCTTAATAAAAATAGAGACGCAAAAAAAGAATGCCGAAACGTTGGATTGCCCACAAATACAAAATCAATCAATAGCAGTTGATGCAACTACGGGTTTTAGAATTGAATCTATCGCTATTTGCGAAGCTTCAGGCTTACTGCAAACTGAGGTTGAAGTTTACAATCAAACAGTGCGTGATTGGCAAAGTAGTCACTTGCAGTAACTAGCCTTTAAGCTACGTTTAGCAAAGCTTTAACATCTTGAATATTGGCGCGCTCTGCATTGCTACCATCCGCGGTGCGCTTGGTAGCAATGCGAATTTCATCCACTTCAAAGACGCTGAGTTTGATGACGCCCGTTACCATTTCCAGAGAGAAAACCGGGATTTTTTTGCGATTATCGCCCTTTTTATCACGCTTACCATCATTCATTACCCGGTAAGTTTTTTCGTTGGTTTCAAACGGAATGTCTTGGTTGAGCAGAAACATTTCAACGTCTTTTAAGCTATCAGCAAATAAATGTATATGCGTCTCTGAGCCCAATCCTGCGGTGCCATCCAGCACAGCACCCGTTAAGTGTGGATTAAATTTGGCCAAAAGTTGCATGGTAAAAAGTGCGCTTTCACGTAACTTACGCAGGTTTTCTGGTTGTTCATCACTTAAGTACAAGGCATTGTAAAGTTTGAGTTCGGCTTCAATTTCTGCGTTCGAGGGCAAAACATCGTTATCTGAAGTGCCAACTTGCCGACCCGCCTTTTTCTTGGCATAGGCAAAATCTGAAATGCCGTCTTCTGCCATCATTCTGGCGGCTTGCTGGGCAATTAATTGCCGCAGTTGCTGTAAATTTTCTTTGGCCATGGCTAAAAATTATGGGATTCAATTGGAATTTAATAATTTTGCGGCATTCTTTTGCGCGTCCGCATGCTCAGCTTTAGGCGCGGCATTTGGTGCAGGGGGTGCTGGTTTATTTGCAGGGCTCGGAGGCAATGTAATTTCCGGCTGCAATATCTGCTGCGGTTGATTCAATGGTACCGAATTAAATCCAGATTCGTCAGAATTCTGAGTATCTTCAAATAATGACGGTAAGTCTGCATTAACCATGGGCGGCGGGTTTTCATGGTAAAAATATTCGACGATGCCATTTTCGTCACGCGTACCTGTTGTGGGGTCAATGTTAATGGCAACTACGCCGTCTGGCATGCGCATGGCAACCTCAGGCACGCCTTTTAAAGCGGTTTCCATGTAGCGAATCCAAATCGGCAATGCCGCCCCACCGCCCGTTTCACCTTTGCCTAAGGTGCGTGGTTGGTCAAAGCCAATCCAGGCAATCGCTACTTGTTTTGGGCTATATCCCGCAAACCAAGCATCGTTATGATCATTGGTAGTGCCTGTTTTGCCAGCAATGTCGCTACGACCTAGCTTAAGTGCTTTGGCGGCTGTGCCGTTTCGAACTACGCTTTGCATCATAGAGTTCATAATAAAGGCATTACGTGCATCGATCACGCGCGGCGCGCCGTTGCTGGCGTGATCAAACTTGGTGCTTAACAGGACCTTGCCATTATGGTCGACAATTTTAGTGATTATATTTGGCTTTACACGGTAGCCGCCATTGGCAAATACCGTATAAGCACTAGCCATTTGCCATGGCGTAGTAGTGCCTGCGCCAAGTGCCATTGTTAAGTAGGCAGGATGATCTTTTGCTGCAAAACCAAAGCGTGTGATATAGCTTTGAGCATAGGCGGGTTCTATATCCTGAAGCAAACGAATCGCCACAGTATTGACAGATTTCGCCAATGCTTTTCTTAAACGAATTGGGCCTTCAAAGGTATTGTCATAATTTTGCGGCGCCCAAGCTTTATTGCCGGTTTCGCCAGCAGAGAAGTTCAACGGCTCATCTTCCATAATGGTCGCAGGAGTGTAGCCCTTTTCTAAAGCCGCAGAATAGATAAAAGGTTTAAAGCTAGAGCCAGGTTGGCGCTTAGCTTGTGTGATGTGGTTAAATTTACTTCGATTGAAATCAAAGCCGCCTACCAAAGCACGTACCGCTCCATTTTCAGGGTCAAGCGCGATTAAGGCAGATTCCACTTGTGGAAGCTGGACAATGCGCCAGCTATCGGCACTTTTATCATTTTTCGTATTCAATACACGAATCAAAGCACCCTTTTTCAGCAGTCGTTTAGCAGGGTCTTTTTCGTTGAGTGTTTTTTCGACAAAAGTTAATCCTTTTCCATTGATAACGATTTCATCGCCAAATTTAGTATGCGCATGCACTTCTTTTGGCGTGATGTTGGTGATGATTGCTGGTATGAAGCCATTAAAGGATTCAAAATCATCTAAGGCGTTATCAAGTGCGCTTTTCTTGTTTGAGCCTGAGGCCTCGTTGGCCTGCAATGCGTCAAGGTCTAGTGTTTTTTCTGGGCCGCGATAGCCATGACGCAATTCATAATTCAATATGCCTTCGCGAACGGCATTGTTGGCGGCCTCTTGATTCGATTTACGAATGGTGGTGAACACATTAAGACCACTGCTATAGATTTCATCTTGATACTGCGCGTACAAAGTATCACGTACGATTTCTGCCACATAGTCTGCCGATAAGTCACGTGATTGCTTGCTAACCTTAAAGCGTAGCGGTTGTTTTAGCGCCACTTGATAGTCATTTTCTTTTAAAAAGCCAAATCGGCGCATATCACGCAATACTTCTTGTTGGCGTCCAATCGCGCGTTTTGGATTCAAGAATGGATTGTAGCCAGACGGCGCTTTTGGTAACCCAGCTAAAAGTGCAGTTTCAGCTAAATTAAGTTTTTCTAAAGTTTTGCCGTAATAGACTTGTGAGGCGGCGGCAAAACCATAAGCTCGCTGCCCCAAGTAAATTTGGTTGATGTACAACTCAAGGATTTTATCTTTGGATAAGGTGCGCTCAATTTTAAGTGCTAAAAGGGATTCATTTATTTTGGTAATTAAAGTGCGTTTGCCGTTTGGCGGTGTAAAAAAGTTTTTGGCCACTTGCATGGTGATGGTGCTGGCACCTTCATGCGATTTGCCAGTGACATTGTTTTTGATCGCACGTAAGACACCTGTGGTATCAATGCCACTGTGCTGATAGAAACGGCGGTCTTCAATGGCTAAAACAGCATCTTTTAAATTTTGTGGTACTTGGTTGATGTCAATAAATGCGCGGCGCTCCTCACCAAATTCGCCGATTAAATAACCGTCTTCGGAGTAGACGCGCAAGGGTAATTTTGGCTGATAATTAGTCAATGCCTCAAGTGAAGGTAAGGATGGGTAGATAATGGCGGCTGCGATGGCCACTAATGCGAGTAAAGATAAACCGCCAACAACGATTGCCAGCAAGATATAGTGCCACCATTTGGTAGGAGTCATGAAGTATTAGAATTTCACTCAGTAAGAATCGACATCATTATAAATTGCTATGCTGCAGCACGCTAATAAACTATGTAATAAAGCGTTAAAAAGTGTTAAATAAAAATTACATTAATATTTACGAATAAAAAATTGCTTTACAGGGCTTTAAGTTGTTGATAGGATTTAATGTAAATTATTAGAAATGAACGTAACTAACGATAACAGAAAAGGAATTTCAATTTGAAATTCAGCTTTTTTAAAGATAAAACCCCGCCTCTGATAGGAGTTGATATCAGTTCTACTGCTATTAAAATGGTAGAACTTTCAGATGACGGACGCGGCGGCCATAAGCTTGAAGGTTACTCATCCGCGCCTTTGCCTAAAGACGCCATCGTTGACGGAAACATTGGCGACCTTGAAAAGGTGGCGGATGCCATTAAGCAAGCGTGGAAGTTGCTAGGTTCTAGAGAAAAGCGCGTTGCACTGGCTTTGCCAGCCTCTGCAGTAATCAGTAAAAAAGTACTGATGACGGCAGGTTTGCGTGAAGAGGATATGGAGGCGCAAGTAGAAGCGGAAGCAAATCAATATATTCCGTTCTCGTTAGACGAAGTGAATATCGATTTTCAAATCATCGGCCCTGCCCCAAATAATCCCGATGAAGTGGAGGTGCTGATTGCGGCCTCACGTAAAGAAAAAATTGAAGACCGTGTGGGCGCAGCAGAAGGTGCAGGCTTAAAAGTAACGGTCATGGATGTTGAGAATTACGCAACGGAAGCCGCCTATACGCTAGTTGCAAGTCAGCTGCCCAATTCAGGGCGCGAGCAAACAGTGCTAATTGTTGATATTGGCGCTTCAATGATGCACATCAATGTGCTGCATGATAATAAATCTATCTATACACGCGAGCAGAATTTTGGTGGTGGTCAGTTAACGCAAGAAATTCAACGACGCTTTGGTTTGTCATTAGAAGAAGCCGAGATTGCTAAACGCAAAGGCGGTTTGCCTGAGAGTTACGATAGCGAAGTGTTGCAACCCTTTGTGCAATCGCTATCAATGGAAGTTGCGCGCGCTTTGCAATTCTTCACGAGCTCAACACAATACAATCGTATCGATCATATTGTGTTGGCTGGCGGATGTGCAGCAATTCCAGCGATTGATGTAGCGGTTCAAGATAGAACGCAAGTGCATACCATTGTGGCAAACCCATTTCACAGCATGGCCATCAATACCAGACTTAAACAGCAGCAAGCAGCGACAGATGCGCCATCGCTTCTTATCGCATGTGGCCTTGCAATGCGAGGTTTATCAATATGATTCGCGTAAATCTACTGCCTCATCGTCAAATTAGACGCGAAGCGCGCCAGCGCGAGTTTGGTTTGATGTCCTTGTTCTCTGCCGTTGCTGCAGCTGTCGTGATTTTTCTGGGCTACACATTCATCAACGCAAAAATTGAAGCCCAAGCTGAAAGAAATGCACGTTTGGATGCTGCAATTGTAAAGCTAGATAAAGAAATTGCCGATATTAAGGATTTAAAAGATCAAATCAGCACCATGCTAGAACGTAAGCAGGTGGTTGAAAACTTGCAAACCAATCGTAGCCAAGCGGTAGTAGTGTTAGATGAGTTGAGCCGTCAGCTGCCTGAAGGCATGTACCTGAAATCAATTAAACAGCAAGGTACTACCATTTCTTTGGAAGGTGTAGCCGATACCAATGCGCGTGTTGCAACTTTGGTACGTAATTTTTCAACCTCCAATTGGCTGGAGTTACCGAATTTGGTTGAAATTAAATCAGTACTTGTTAACACACTCAAGCAAAATGCTTTTGCTTTAAACGTTAATATTAAAGTGCCTAAAGTAGAAACTGAAGACAAACCAGTCAAGGGTGGTAGTCAACCATGAAGTTAGAAGACTTTAATAATATTGATATTAATAATGCTGGTAGTTTGCCTGCGGCGGTAAAAGCCGTGTTGCTGGCCGTTATATTCGTATTTCTGTTTGCTGCGGGATATTACTTTTTATGGACAGATGCATTCACAGAGCTTGATACAGCAAAGGCAAAAGAACAAGAATTACGTCAAACCTTTTTAGATAAACAGGCGCAAGCTGTTAATTTAGAAGGCTATAAGCAACAAATGGTAGAAATTGAAAAGACCTTTGGTGCATTATTAAAACAGTTGCCAGATAAATCCCAAATGGACGGATTGCTGACAGACATCAATCAGGCAGGCCTAAACCGTGGTTTGGAATTTGAATTATTTAAACCAGGACAAGAAACGCAAGCAGAGTTTTATGCTGAAATGCCTATCGCAATTAAAGTACAAGGAACCTATCATGACTTAGGTGCCTTTGCGACAGATATATCAAAACTTTCACGCATCGTTACGCTAAATGACATTTCTGTAGTATCTGGTGGTAAAGATGCTAAAGCTACCGATGCGGTTTTAGTGATGGAAGCAACCGCAAGAACCTATCGTTATTTAGATGCTGATGAAATAGCTTCGAAAAGAAACGCTTCCAAAAATAAACCAGGTGGGAAAGGTTGATTAGGCCAGTGAATTTGCGAACAAAATCAGAATCAGCTCAAGCAATGTGGTTTAAAGCTACCTCTATATGTTTATTGAGCATTGGCTTAGTAGCCTGCAACGGTGAAGACGGGGACGATCTTGATAAGTTCATTCGCGAGTCTAAAAACACCATGGTGCCAAAGATTAAGCCCTTGCCAGAGGTTAAGCCTTATTTAGCCTTGCAATACAATGCAGACGGCAAACTAAGTGACCCCTTTAGATCGCGTAAGGCATTTACTAAATCAGGCATATTGCAACCCAATTTGAGTCGGCCCAAAGAGCCGATGGAAGCTTATCCGCTTGAGAGTATTAAATTTGTTGGTCGATTATCAAAAACTAAATTAACTTATGCCTTATTGTTGACACCTGATAATGGAGTGCAGCAAGTAAAAGTTGGTAATTATGTGGGTCAAAATTTTGGTATGGTAACGCAAATTACGGATAGTGAAGTCGTACTAAAAGAGATTGTGCAAGACGAGCTTTCGGGGGATTGGATAGAGCGAGTTTCAAATTTGGCTTTGCAAGAATAGCTACGTAACTCGAACCTCTATTTGAAGTATTTAGAAATTTAAGGTGATACGATGAAAAATAACACATGGATGGCCAAATTTTTACAGGCAATTTTGTTAATTGGGTTAACTGTAACTTCAGGTTTTTTGCTAGCGGAAGAGCAAGCCACACTCACTAATAAAATTGAAAGCGTGGACTTCTCATCATTGCCGGGTGGCAGGGTTGCAGTTTTAATTAAAACAACAGAACCCGTAGCCAATGCCCCCGCTGGCTTTACCTTAAATAATCCAGCACGAATTGCCCTTGATTTTCCAGGCGTTGCAAACGGTCTAGAAAAAAGCAATATCAAGGTAGATCAAGGCTCATTAAAAAGCGTTACACTTGCCCAAGCCAAAGAGCGAACACGTCTAGTGCTTAATTTGTCAAAAAATGTTGCCTACACCACTACGGTAAATGGCAGTGAAATAACAATCTTGTTGCAAGCAAATGAAGCCAGCGCAACTACGGCCGTCGAGACTAAATTTGCTGAACCCACCTTGGGACAAAAGCAATTCTCAATCAATAATGTAGATTTTGCACGCGGTAAAAATGGTGAAGGCCGCGTGATTGTTGACCTGTCAGACCCCTCTGCAGGTATCAATATCAAGCAAAAAGGCAAAACCATTGTTGTTGACTTTATTAACACTGAGGTACCAGCTAACCTGCAGCGCCGTTTGAATGTAACCAACTTTAATACGCCAGTTATTTTTGTCGATACCATTAAACAAGGTCGAAACAGCCAAATTGTCATTGAGCCTAAAGGTAATTGGGAGCAATCAGCCTATCAGGCTGATAAAAAATTCATTATCGATGTACGTCAAATTGTCGATGACCCAAACAAATTGGTGCGTGGTGCTAAACCAGGTTACGCGGGTGAAAAACTGTCACTAAATTTCCAAAATATTGAAGTGCGTTCAGTCTTGCAGGTGATTGCAGACTTTACTGGTCTCAATATTATCACCAGTGATACCGTAACAGGCAACTTAACGCTAAGGCTTAAAGATGTGCCATGGGATCAAGCTTTGGACATCATTGTGCAAAGCAAAGGCTTATCAATGCGTAAAACAGGCAATGTAATCTTAGTGGCGCCAGCGGAAGAAGTCGCAGCTAAAGAAAAGCAA
>NZ_JABFRA010000053.1 GCF_013141425.1 Methylotenera sp.
ATTGTCACGTAAATGCTTAGTTTGGCAGTCTAGTAACCATCAAATTCCCAGCGTTTCAACCCACGCCAGTGCAGAAATATGGCATTCGTTTACTTTTTCTGCGTCAAATTGCAGTAGTTCGGCTAGCTGTAAAATGCGCTCGCTATTGGCGTCTTCGCAGGCTTCGGTTAGTTGTAGGAATGGGCCGTAGATGCCTTCGCGCGTCAGTAGTGCTTCATTTACCGCTTCAGGCAGTTGGATTTTTTCTAGCACTTTGTCCATTGGCATTTTTAAAATGGCGTCTAAAAGTGAGAATACGCCGACAATAAACAGGTTGTCGCGGTCGTGTTTTTCAAAATAGGTTTCGCCGAGTAGTTCGGTGAGTCTGCCACGCGTGATTGAGGTTTTCATCAGTGCGGGCGGGGTGGAGTTTTCGCCTGCGGTTACCATAAGCAGTGTCAACCAGCGATACAGTTGTTTTCTGCCGAGTATGGTGAGCGCGTGATTGATGGATTGAATTTCGAATGACAGCCCAAATCCCACCGAGTTAATGTAGCGTAAGAGCTTAAACGATAAAGCCGTGTCTTTTTTAAATCCAGCTTCAATCACGTCAATTTCAGCATCTTGGCTTACAGTGTTGAGTATATTCAATACGCTATCGAATGAGGCGTTAATGACTTTTGCGGTAAATGTTTCTGGGCGGGCAAAATGAAAGCCTTGAAAAATTCGAAAACCGATGTGTTTGCAGTCGTCAAATTGCTGATCGGTTTCTACTTTTTCTGCAATCATCTTGACGGATGGGGTGTGCAATTGATAGAAGGCTTTTTGTAGTTCTGCGGTGGTTAGGCTTTGAATGTCGATTTTAATGTAATCTGCACAATCTAATAAAGGCGAGGGTTCTGTGCTTAATTGCGGGTTATCCAATGCGATTTTGTAGCCTTGCTCACGCAAGCTTTGGCAGCGTGCAACAATCTCTGCCGTTGGATTTATCGTTCTAAGCACCTCAAGCACGGTGCGCTGTGGTGGCATGAGTTCAATGAACTCACTTTTAAGCATGGCTTCGTTGACATTTATAAAGGCTAATTTTTCGCCCAGTAGCCATTGAATATCTACTCCGCCAATGGTGTTCATCAATACGCTGGAATAGGCTTTGAATTCGTCTTCAAACACGGCACTTTGCGCATCGGCACTGTGCCTGAAAAATAGCTCGTAGCCGATGATTTGCTGTTTTTCATCCATAATTGGCTGACGCCCGATATATGCTTGATCTTCCATATTCTCAACTCTCAAATTGTGCTTTTAGATAGTTCAAATAAATTAACAAAAAGTTACTTATTCCTTGGCAAATTTTACTGTGTGCACTGTAAATTCACTTTGATGAATAAAGCGTATTTATAGGCTTTATTCGGGCTTTTCACTTTGAGTGAAATATCTATTTGATGCTATGCTGGCTGACTTTTAATTGGCATGATTTAGCAAAATGGCGAATTCTGAAATAATTAAAACGCAGTTGCACCCGCGGAACAAAAACCGCGGCCGTTATGATTTTGAGCTGCTTATTCAAGCCAACCCTGCGCTTGCGCCATTTGTGCAATTGAATGCTTATCAAACGGCTTCGATTGATTTCGCGAACCCACAGGCGGTAAAGGCGCTTAATCAGGCCTTGTTAAAGCAGTTTTACGCGATTTCTGAGTGGGACATTCCTGCGCAGTATCTTTGCCCGCCGATTCCAGGTCGGGCGGATTATGTGCATTATTTGGCGGATTTGTTGGCTGGGTCTAATGACGGTGTTATTCCAGTAGGCGAGGCTGTGCGTGTGTTGGATATTGGTGTTGGCGCCAATTTAATTTATCCGCTGATTGGCAACCATGAATATGCATGGCGGTTTGTGGGAGCGGATATAGATGTCAATGCACTTAAGAATGCGCAATGTATTTTGCAGGCTAATTCAGGCAAGGCGCAGCAGATTGAGCTGCGCCAACAGAACTCTGTAAGTAATATTTTTAAAGGTGTTGTGCAGGTAGATGATTTATTTGACTTAACCCTGTGCAACCCACCATTTCATGTTTCTTTAGCCGAAGCGCAAGCGGGTACGCAACGTAAATGGCAGGGTTTAGGCAAGTCAGTTGCAAAATCAGCCGTATTGAATTTTGGTGGGCAAGCGGCGGAGTTGTATTGTGCAGGCGGCGAAGAAGCGTTTGTGTGCCGCATGGTGGTGGAGAGTCAGCAGTTTGCAGCGCAATGTCTGTGGTTTACCAGTTTAATTTCTAAAGTGGCGAGTTTGCCTGCTGTGTATCGTGCCCTTAAAAATGTGCGTGCACTGGAGGTGCAAACCATAGAAATGGCGCAAGGGCAAAAGAAAAGTCGCATGGTGGCCTGGACGTTTCAGACGGCTAACCAGCGACTGGCTTGGCGCAGTAGCCGCTGGTAAGTTTAGTTTGACTTAACTTATTGCTAATCTTTATCAAAAATGCTTGCTGAAATGAATAGAGTTTTCAATTTTCACAGTCGTCATTCCCGCGCAGGCGGGAATGACGTTATTTTAAGTTTGGCTATAGATTGCCTTATCAAAAGTTAGGCAAATTGTACTTATTTCATGGTTGGCATGACAAATTCAGAACCGGTACTTTTATTGCTGGCTGGCCAGCGCGAGGTGGTGGTTTTTAGGCGCGTATAAAAGCGGATGCCTTCTGTGCCGTAAATGTGGTGGTCGCCAAACAGCGAGCGTTTCCAGCCACCAAAGCTGTGAAACGCTATCGGCACAGGAATGGCGACATTCACGCCCACCATGCCAGCTTGCACGCGGCTGGTAAATTCACGAGCGGCTTCACCATCGCGCGTGAAAATGGCCGTGCCGTTGCCAAATTCATGGTCGTTCACTAACTGCAGCGCTTCCTCAAAGGTTGCAGCGCGTACTACGCTTAACACTGGGCCAAAAATTTCTTCTTGGTAAATACGCATGTTTTTAGTCACATGGTCAAACAAACAGGGCGCTAAAAAGAAGCCGTTTTCAAAGCCTTTTTGAACGTAGTTGCGACCATCAATCACTAACTTAGCCCCTTCAGCCACACCTAAATCCACATACTCTTTTACTTTGGCATAGTGTTGCGGTGTTACCAATGGCCCCATGTCAGCTTTTTCATTTAAGCCTTGGTCGATAGTGATGGTTTTAACTTTTTCAACTAATTTTTCTATTAATTTATCCGCGATATTGCCTACAGTGACGGCAACGGAAATCGCCATGCAGCGCTCGCCTGCAGAACCATAGCCAGCGCCAATAAGCGCATCTGCCACTTGGTCTAAATCTGCATCGGGCATGACCACCAAGTGATTTTTTGCGCCGCCCAAGGCCTGAACTCGTTTGCCGTTTTTGGTGCCAGTGCTGTAAATGTATTCAGCAATTGGGGTAGAGCCGACAAAACTGATGGCTTGAATACGCTTGTCAGTTAGCATCACGTCAACCGCTTCTTTATCGCCATTCACTAAGTTGAATACGCCTGCAGGTAAGCCAGCTTCGGCTAACAAATCGGCAAGCATTAAACTAGCACTCGGCGTTTTTTCAGAGGGTTTTAGCACAAAGGTGTTGCCTGTGACTAAGGCCATTGGAATCATCCACAGCGGTACCATAATTGGAAAGTTAAACGGGGTAATGCCAGCCACCACGCCTAAAGGTTGATGCATGCTGTAGGTGTCAATGCCAGTGCCGACTTGTTCGTTAAAATCGCCCTTGAGCAAATGGGGCGCGCCACAGGCGAACTCCACCACTTCAATACCTCGGGTGACTTCACCGCGGGCGTCGCTAATGGTTTTACCGTGTTCAAGCGAAATGGCTTTGGCTAGATCGTTAGCATGCTCATCAAGCAAGGCTTTAAATTTAAACATCACACGCGCACGACGTAAAGCAGGGGTGGCTGCCCAAGCAGGAAAAGCTGCTTGGGCAGCGCTAATGGCGGCTTCTGTTTCTGTAACATTGGCGTTACTTAATTTGGCTTGTACTTCACCTGTGGCGGGGTTGAATACGTCGCTGAGCCTGCCGCTAGCGCCTGCAATATGTTGGCCGTTAATGTAGTGACCGATGATTTTACTGCTCATTTTTTAGCTCCAATGCAATTAAATTATTATTTGCCCTCTCCTCCAGCCCTCTCCCGTAAACGGGCGAGGGGTGCCGAACTCGCCTTCACATAAACGTTTTTCGGGAGTTGAACTTCCTCGCCCACCTGTGGAAGAGGGTTGGGGAGAGGGCCGTTTTGACATTTAAATAACTTCTGTCATCTTGGTGATATTGCCGCCCAATCCTGCTCATTTTTAAGATAATTATTTGCATTCAAGCCCGCTTCACCTTGAGATGCAACAAATTTAATCGCGTCGCTTAAGGTGCTGAATATACGTTCAATTTCATGTTTTTCGATAGTCAGTGGCGGTGAAATCGCAATAATGTCGCCGGTGTAGCGCACGTGTAAGCCTAATTCGTAACATTTTAAATAAACCGCAAAGGCAAAAGCTCCAAGTCGATTGGGAATAGTTTCAAACTCGATGCCTGCAACTAAGCCGATATTGCGGATGTCTTTCACCATGGGCAGGCCTTTTAGGCCATGCGCACAGGACTCAAAATGACTGCTTAGACCTGCTGCGCGGTCTTCTAGTTTTTCTTGGGCGAAAATATCCAGTGTGGCAATGGCGGCTGCACAGGCAATAGGAATGGCGCTGTAGGTGTAACCATGTGGTAATTCAATGGCACCTGCGGCAGAGTTTTCCATAAAGGCATCGTAGAGCTCGCGTTTAACGGAAACGGCACCCATTGGCACCACGCCGTTGGTCAGGCCTTTGGCGCAAGTTAAAATGTCGGGGATAACCTCAAAATAATCGGATCCCCAACGAGTACCGAGGCGCCCAAAACCTGTAATCACTTCATCAAAAATCAGTAAAATACCGTGTTTGGTGCAGATTTCACGCAAGCGTTTTAAATAACCTGCAGGTGGCACAATCACGCCTGCAGAGCCTTGCATGGGTTCAACAATCAAGGCCGCGATGGTGGAGGGGTCGTGTAGTGTGAGGATGCGTTGTTCAAATTCATTGGCTAGGGCAATGCCGCCATCTGCAGGCATTCCCTTGGTAAAGGCATTGTTGGCAATGTCGAGCGGATGGCGAATGTGGTCAACCCCTGTTAACCCGTTGCCAAAAGCTTTGCGATTACTGGCAATGCCGCCCACGGCAATGCCACCAAAATTCACACCGTGGTAGCCACGCTCGCGGCCAATGAGTTTATTACGTAAGGGGTTGCCCGTCACACGATGATAAGCCAGCGCGATTTTTAAGGCAGTATCGGCTGATTCTGAACCGGAATTGGTAAAGAAGATGCGGTCTAGCCCAGTGGGCATATAAGCGGCCAAACGCTCTGCCGTTTCAAATGCTAATGGATGGCTAGATTGAAAGGCGGGGGCGTAGTCTAGTGTGAGTAATTGATTACCGACAGCCGTAGCGATTTCATTGCGCCCATGCCCTGCAGGCACGCACCACAAGCCTGCGGTGCCATCTAATATCTTTCTGTCATCAAGCGAGGTAAAGTAATTGCCTTTTGCCGCCTTAAACAGTCTGGGCATGGACTTAAACTGGCGGTTCGCGGTAAAGGGCATCCAGTAATGCGATAAATTTGGCAATTGAATGGTGTTGTTTGCTGACATTAATGGATTCCTGAAATAAATGTTCTCATGCATCTTCAAGTGTTTAGAAAAGTATGTCAACACTGGTTTTTAAAATAGATAATTTACTGATTTTATTGGTTTTAATTATTTAATTGTTATTGTATATTTAACACTTTAAACACTTGGAAGCAGGCAAATGGAGATTGACGTAGGTTTAAAACTAAAAATTGTGCGTTTGCGCCATCAATTATCACAACGTGCTTTAGCCAAACGGGCGGGTGTTGCGAATGCGACGATTTCGCTGATTGAATCGGGCAATACCAGCCCCTCTGTCAGTGCGCTAAAGCGCATATTGGCGGGTATTCCCATGACTCTGGCCGAATTCTTTTCAGACGAATTGCCCAACATGAAAAGTGAAGTGTTTTATCGTGCGCAGGATTTAACCGAGATTAGTGGTGGTGTTGGTATTTCTTATCGGCAAATTGGCTCGGCCAAATCGGGCCATGTGCTGCAGATTCTCTATGAAACTTATGCAGTTGGGGCAGATACTGGCTTGGTGATGTTGCAACATGAAGGTGAAGAGGGCGGTGTGATTCTCTCAGGCCGATTGGAAGTGACAGTAGCAGAATCAACAAGGGTGCTAGGTGTGGGCGATGCGTATTATTTTAATAGTAATGAGCCGCATCGATTTCGCAACGCGGGCACACAAGTTTGTACTTTGGTGAGTTCTTGCAGTCCGCCGACGTTTTAAACTTAGACTAAACAATTTAATCGTTTTAGTTTAGTTAAATCTGTGGCTGATTTAAATCAATAAATCCGCTAATTGATAGGGCTTGATAGAGTTTTGTTGGTGTTTTTGTTTTTTATTCTTTTGGCAATGCGCTAGAATGGCTTCAATATGCGAGTTGATAAATAAATGGGTATTAGTCGATGGAATTGAAGTTTAGCGTTCCAAATGTTGAGCAAATTAAACCTGTATTTGCCAAAGCAGGCTATATTGCCTTCGTCTATTTTGTCGTGGCCTATTTAGGCGTTTTCTTAGCGCCTTATATTGATGCCACTTCGTATTTTGAACTTCCCGCAATTGCTTTAGCCGCAGTAATTACTATTCGTTACAGTTGGACTGGGGTTTTAGGTATCGTACTAGGTTCGCTCATATTTCATCTGCTGAAAATGCCATGGCTTTTGGCGCTGACCTTGGCGATCGGCGCAGGTGTATCGGCACTTATATTTTATTATTTTATAAAAGTAAGCAATTCTTCTGTTTCTATAATCAATCAAGTTTCAGACGTTGCAGTTTTTGCCTTTGTAGCAACGCCGCTTGCCAGTGCGGCTCATGCTGTCATCTCCATTTTAAGTATTCAAGCGTTCGGCTTTGTCACTTGGGATAACGTTGCGCAAAGCATTATGTCTTGGTGGTTTAATGAATTGGTGCTGGCTTATATAACTGTGCCGCTTTTGCTTTCATTATTCTCCTATCAAAAATATTACTTTAGTCAGCAAGATAAAAATGAATCTGCCGTCGTCTTTTTTACGATGTGTGTGGTTTCTTGGCTTACCATTCAAAACGGCCAAATGCTGGGTTCGTCAGAGATTATTATTTTTGTTTTATTGGGCTTTGTTCTGTTAGCCGCACTTCGATTTAAAACAATCGCCACCCATTCGGCGATTTTTGTAGCGGCTATTATTGCGTTTTTTTCGGTAGTTTATAAATTTGACCAAATCAATACGGCTTTTTACGCACAAGCGATATTCACACTAAAAGTTGGCTTGGTGCCAATGGCCTTGGGGGGGCTATTTGTAGCCTCGGCATTTTCTGAGCGGCATCATGCCGAAGCGGAACTCAATAAATTAGCGAATCATGACCCTTTAACCGCCTTGCCAAATCGTACTTATTTTCAGGACTTTTTAACCCACAGTTTGGCGCAGGCGCAACGGCAAAAGCAGCAAGTTTATTTATTGTTTATTGATTTAGACCGCTTTAAGAAAATTAATGATTCGGAAGGCCACGAGATTGGCGACGCAGTGCTCAAAATTATCGCGCTTCGATTAAATGATATTTTGCGCGCCGATGATTTTGTCGCCAGACTAGGTGGCGATGAATTTGCCGTGGTGTATACTCACCCGCCGGTTAACAACGCTGCAAGTAACTTAGCGCGAAAAATTATCGGCATCGTTTCCGAGCCATTTGAGCTGGATGGCCGGCGTTACAGCGTTGGCGCTAGTATTGGCATTAGCGTTTATCCGAACGATGCTACCGATTCGAATGCATTGCTCAGGCAAGCCGATTTGGCCATGTATCAAGCCAAGAGCAAGCGCAGTGGTTTTGAGTATTTTAGCGAAGACATGAACGAACTTGCGCATGAGCAATTGCAGATTGAAAACGGCTTAAGGCAAGCGTTAGAAAAAGGCGAACTGTTGCTAATGTATCAGCCAAAAGTGGATTTACGCACCAATCAGGTAGTGGGTTTAGAGGCGCTCGTTCGCTGGTTAACCAATAAGGGCGTGTTAACTGGCCCCGATAAATTTATCCCGATAGCAGAAGAAACTGGCTTGATTGTGCCAATTGGGCGATTTGTAATTCGAGAAGCATGCGAGCAATGGGTTCGCTGGAATGACGCTGGTTTAAATCCGCCTGCGGTTGCTGTGAACATTTCACCGCGCCAATTTAGCGATTTATCCTTAATTGGCGATATTCTCGAAATTATCAAAATGACCGGCATGAATCCCTCCATGCTGAACATTGAAATTACCGAAAGTGCAACCATGGAAGACCCCGAAATGACCATGGAAATTCTCGCGGAAATGCGCGCACTTCACCTGCACTTATACATTGATGACTTTGGCACTGGGCACTCTAATTTGGGCCAATTAAGGCGCTTGCCGATTGATGCGGTAAAGATTGATAAAAGCTTTATTAACGACGTTCTAACCAATAATGATGATGCAGAAATTGTGACGGCGATTATAAATCTGGCACATGCATTAAAACTGCGAGTGGTCAGTGAAGGCATTGAAACAAAAGAACAATTAGCCTTTTTAAGAGAACTGGGTTGTGATGAAATTCAAGGTTATTTAATCAGCAAACCCATCTCGCATAGCCAAGTAGAATCTTTCTTTAATCGAACGATTAATCTTTAAAGATATCTATTATAAATAGCATACCCTGCAAGCCTTATGGATATTGGCCTGAAGTGCACACTTTTTCACTCTATTTCAATCAGTGGCAGGGCAAACCCTTCTTTGACTTCTTCCATCACGATGTAACTTCTGGATTCCTGCGCGCCTGGTAGGGTTAGCAGAATATCACCGAGTAGCGAGCGGTAGTCGGTCATCTGCGCGATGCGGGCTTTGATTAGGTAATCAAAATCACCTGAAACTAAATGGCATTCCAGCACGCTTGGTAATTTAAGAATCTCTTGCTTAAACTTGCTGAAAATTGCGCCCGATTTGGTGGAAAGTTTTAATTCGACAAATACCAGTAAGCTAAGACCAAGCGTGTGTGGGTTGAGCCTTGCGTGGTAGCCTAAAATCACACCTTCTTTTTCTAAGGTTTTGACGCGCTCGCCGCAAGGGGTTACAGATAAGCCTACGCGCTCTGCCAGTTCGGTAATTGGTATACGGGCATTTTCTTGCAACACGGCAAGTATTTTATGGTCAATACGATCAAGTTCACGAACAGCATGGGTGCGGATACGCATGATTTTGCCTTTAAAATTAAATTTACACTATAGTAAAACTTATTTTTAGTTAATTGTTATTTCTATTTAATAAAAATTAGATTAATTATCTAAATTTTATTAAATATTAAGTTATATTATGTTGATAATAGTAAATAAACTACAGCTATTCTTTATTTGTTGGTTTTGGAGAATTATCATGCGTGTACTTATTTTAGGTTCGGGTGTCGTGGGCGTAACAAGTGCCTATTACTTGGCCAAGAATGGCTTCGATGTCACGGTAATCGATCGACAGCCCGCCGTAGGTTTGGAAACCAGCTTTGCCAACGCTGGGCAAATTTCACCTGGCTATTCAGCGCCATGGGCGGCACCAGGTGTGCCAATGAAGGCGCTTAAGTGGATATTTCAGCGTCATTCACCGCTCGCGCTAAAACCAGATTGGACCCTTTGGCAAATTGAATGGACGCTAAAGCTACTTGGGAATTGCAATGCGCAAAGCTACGCCCGCAACAAAGAGCGCATGGTGCGTTTGGCCGAATATAGCCGTGATTGCCTAGGCCAACTGCGTACCGATACAGGCATCAGCTATGAAGGCCGCACACGTGGCACCTTGCAAGTGTTCCGTACACAAAAGCAGCTAGATGCCGAAGCGAAAGACATCGCCGTGTTGAGTCGCATGGGCGTACCGTTTGAGCATCTTGACCCTGAGGGCTGTGCGCTTGCAGAGCCAGCGCTAGCTTTGGTAAAAGACCAATTATTAGGCGGCTTGCGTTTACCCAATGATGAAACGGGCGATTGCCAATTATTTACTACTAATTTGGCATTGGAAGCAAAAAAACTTGGTGTGATGTTTCTGCATGAGGTGACGATAGAGCGCTTAGTCACCGCTAATGGCCAGTTGAACGGCGTGGAAATCAGCTCGGTAGATGGCTTGGAAACAATACAGGCAGACCAATATGTGGTGGCGCTTGGTAGTTATTCTCGCCAACTGATGCTAGGCTTGAGCCTGGATATTCCCGTCTATCCAGTAAAAGGATATTCACTGACGGTGCCTGTGGTAAACGCTGATGCTGCGCCTATTTCAACGGTGATGGACGAAACTTATAAAGTGGCCATTACCCGATTTGATAATCGAATTCGCGTGGGCGGCATGGCAGAGTTGGCTGGTTTTGACTTAAGTCTAAATCCGCGCCGCCGTGAGACCTTAGAAATGGTGCTTAACAGCTTGTTCCCGAACGCGGGCGATGTGTCGCAATCTCTGTTCTGGGCAGGGTTACGTCCTATGACGCCCGATGGCACGCCGATTATCGGTAAGGCTTCTGCCCTGTATAACAACGTGTGGCTCAATACCGGCCATGGCACGCTTGGCTGGACCATGGCGTGTGGTTCTGGGCAATTGTTAGCAGATTTAATCGCCAACCACCAGCCTGCAATTCAAAGCGATGATTTTGCACTTGGTCGATACGCTGGAAGCCGCTACAATAAAGGCGTACAAAAACCTGCCCTCACTAAGCCTAATGTAATCAAAACATAAGATTATCAAAATTTAAGCCATGTCTCGCCCAACAACCGCCCATATCCGCTTGGATGCATTCCGACACAATTACCGTGTCGCCAAACAATTGCACGGTGGCAAAGCGTTGGCAGTGATTAAAGCCAATGCGTATGGCCATGGCGCCTTGCATTGTGCTAAGGCCATAGAAGGCGAGGCGGATGGCTTTGCCGTAGCTTGTTTAGAAGAGGCTTTGCAGTTACGTAAAGCGGACATCCTCGAGCCTATTTTGTTGCTGGAAGGTTTTTTTGAGGCGATAGAATTGCCCGATATTGTGGCGCATGATTTGTGGATAGTAATACACGCGCAGTGGCAAATTGATATCCTACTGAAGGCAAACCTATCAAAACCGCTGCATATTTGGTTAAAAATGGACAGCGGCATGCATCGCGTGGGTTTGTCGCCCGATGAATATGCAAAAGCTTACGCGCGCCTGAAAGACCATAAAGATGTAGCTACTATCGTGCTGATGTCACATTTTGCGAACGCTGATAATTTAGATTCCCAGCATACTTTGCAGCAAAGTGAAGTTTTTCATACGACGATTTATGCTTTAAATCTGCCAGTGCATGCGCAGTTGAGCTTAGCCAATTCTGCGGCAATTCTTGGCTGGCAAAAGACGCAAGTTCTGCGTGAAAGGCAACATCAATGGTCGCGGCCTGGCATTATGTTGTACGGCGCTAACCCAATTATTCAGGCATCGCAAGCATTAGTTTTAAAACCAGTCATGCAATTGACGTCGAAAATTATCGCGATTCAGAATATTGATATAGGCCAATCCATTGGCTATGGTAGTTTGTTTACTGCAGCGCGACATACCAAGGTGGGAGTAGTCGCTTGCGGCTATGCAGACGGCTATCCGCGGGCTGCAAGTACCGATACGCCAGTTGCGGTTGAAGGTACACTAACGCGAATACTCGGGCGTGTGTCGATGGACATGTTGTTTGTCGATTTAACGGACGTTCCAAACGCAACTATCGGCAGTCAGGTTGAGTTGTGGGGGAATCAGGTACCCGCAAATGCAGTGGCAAAAGCCGCTGCCACCATTTCCTATGAGTTATTTTGCAATGTTAAACGCGTTCATTTTCAATACTACGATGCATCGAATATCTAGTGGGCAATATATAATTCAACTATTAACTTCAATAGTATTTTCAAAACATTAATTATTTAAAAAAGGTTTTCATATGCACGTAATTCAAACTCCCAATGCACCGGCTGCGATTGGCCCTTATTCACAAGCCATGGTGGTGGGTGATTTGTTATTTACTTCTGGTCAAATTCCGCTACGTGCAGATGGCACGTTAAATGATGGCGATATTACTACACAGACCACTCAAGTGCTGGCTAACCTGAAAGCGGTGATTGAAGCCGCAGGTGCAAGCTTAGACAAAGTGGTTAAAACTACGGTTTTTTTGAAAAATCTGGATGACTTTGTCGCCATGAATAAAGTGTATGGGGAAACGTTTGGTAGCCATACGCCAGCGCGCTCGACCGTGCAAGTGGCGAAATTACCACGCGATGTTTTGGTGGAAATTGAAGCGATTGTTTCCTTAATTAAATAAACCCAAAGCAACTGTTTTAAGGTGATGCATACATGGACAAAAAAACAAAGGGCTTGATATTTACTATAGTCACTGCCGTAATTTTTGGCTTGCCAGGGTTATTCTTACTAGGTATGGCCTTAATTATTATATTGTCCGCTGATGCAGCAGCAGAACTTCATGGCGACTACGCCGCCACCATCGTCTTTTTTATTTTTGGCTTGATTCTCATTAGTCTTCCCATTTTTGTTGGTTATTTTACGCTGCGCGCACCACCGAAAGCGTTTGCTGAAAGTGCGCCTCAGCCTGACCATGAGTCTTAATTATTGTGTTATGGCATCAAGACATTGATTAAACACTTGCAATAGCTTGTCAATATCCTCATGACGGGTTGCTGGGCAAATTAACATCATGTTATGAAACGGCGTGAGCAAAACGCCGCGATTTAACAAATAAAGATGAATTGCGCTTTCAAGAGTCTCGTTTTGAGCGTCACGCGCTTGCTGCGCATTTTTTGGGCTTTGCGCGCAAAACTGCAATTCCAGCCTAGCACCTAAGCGTGTAATGTTCCAAGGTAAGTTTTTTGACTGGATTGATTCGGTCAATTGCTTTTCTAGCAATGCCGCCAGACTAAGCATGTGGGTGTAAGCCTCTGGTGTGGCAACTTCGGTTAAGGTGGCATATATGGCTGCTAGCGTCATCATACTGCCCGATAGCGTGGTGCCAATGCCAGAATGCCCAGCTGGCGCTTGGTCTTTTGCCTTTTTCAATCGCGCTGCCATGTCAGTACTAAATCCGTAAGCGGCAGCAGGCAGGCCGCCAGCAATAGGTTTACCAACCACTAAAAAGTCGGGGGTAATGTTGTTTGCTTTTGCCCAGCCACCACGCCCAGTCGAGATGGTATGAGTTTCATCCAAAATGAGCAAACTACCATATTTTTTAGTGAGCGCGCGCAAGCCTTCAATAAACCCTGTGTTAGCCAATACCATGCCACAATTGGTCAAAGCGGGTTCGGTTAACAAACAGGCAACGTCGCCTTTAGCCAGCTCGCGTTCAACGGCTGCAATGTCATTGAATGGCACCGCCACGGTATACAAAGCTAAATCCGTCACTTGACCAAGTAAACTGTCGCGATTGACGGTTTTACGTTCTGTTGTGTCTACCATTGTGTCATCACCTAACACTATGTCAACCATGGTGTCGTCAATAGTCCCGTGATAACAGCCATCAAACACCAATAATTTCTTCCGACCAGTAACGGCACGCGCCCAGCGCAAAACAAAGCGATTGGCATCGGTGGCGGTAGTTGCCAGTTGCCAGCAAGCTAAGCCAAAATGCTCGGCCAAAGTTTCACCAACATTTGGTGCTAGTGTGGAAGGCAACATGACGGTAAAGCCCCGGCTAGCTTGTGCAGCAATGGCTTGTGCAATAGGCGCAGGACTGTGGCCAAACATCGCACCTGTATCACCCAAGCAAAAATCGGCGTATTGAATACCATCCGCGCAGATGAACTGGGCGCCTTGCGCATGCTCCACAAAGAGCGGCACAGGTGTACCCCAGTCATTCATCCAATGCATGGGTACGCCATACAAAAAATGTGGACTGGTTTTGCCTGAAAGCGCGACCGAGCTTGGATGTAACTTGAGATAAAAGTCACATTCGCTTGCCAGCATGGACACCGCATTGTTTAATAGATTAGCATGAGACATAACTTATACTTTACACCTGATATTGTGGACAAGGTAGTTTTACCAAGCGTGTAGCCAAGTGGTTTTAACAAATTTTATAAATTGGTACTGGTGTTTATACTGAAAATTAGTTTAACATTGAATAAATTTGAACTATAGACTGTGATATTCCAATAAAGCTGATACTTTTGATGTTAGCCCCGTTAGTTAATTGCAGCCTATCTATTTAGAAGTTATGCAATTTAGAAATTGAGAAAACAATGTCCGCCGCAACAGAGTTAAAACTTACGCAAAATTCCTATTATGCCGCCAGTGCAAATGAACTGCCTACCTATTCAAAATTAGAATCAAATATTGAAGCTGATGTTTGTGTGGTTGGTGGCGGTTTTGCCGGACTTTCTGCCGCAATTGAATTAATTGATCGTGGTTATTCGGTAGTGGTTTTAGAGGCAAAACACATAGGCTGGGGCGCGAGTGGTCGCAATGGCGGACAAATTATTGCTGGCCTGGCATGTGAGCAAGAGGTGATTGAAAAAGCCATCGGTTTTGATGCCGCCAAAAAAGTTTGGGATATGTCGATTGAAGCGCTGGATTTAGTGCGCGAACGTGTAAAACGTTTTGATATTAAATGCGATTTGACCGATGGTTTTCTTGGTGTTTCGGTGAACGCCAAAAAAGGCGCTTATTTGCGTCAATGGTATGAAGGTATGACCAAGCATTACCAATATGACAATGATGCGCAGTGGATAGAACCAAAAGATATTCGTCATTGGATAGACAGCCCACGTTATTTCAACGGTTATTTTGATAAACGCTCTGGGCATTTGCACCCCTTAAATTATTGTCTTGGCTTGGCAAAGGGCGCCAGCCGGATTGGTGCGCGCATTTATCAGCGATCGCCTGTGATTGCCATGCAGCATGGCAAGTCTATCGACAGTGAAACCGTTTATTTACAAACTGAAACAGGCAGCGTGAAAGCCAAATATGTAGTGCTGGCTGGGAATATGTATCTACCCGAAGTAGCGCCAAAGTTGGCGCCAACGTTGGCGAAGCGCATTATGCCCGTGGGAACATATATTATTGCCACTGAACCGATTTCGCCAAGCTTGGCTGCCAAGCTCATTCCGAGTAATGCGGCAGTTTGTGATACTAATTTTGTGCTGGATTACTTCAGGTTCTCGGCAAGTTCGACATTAGCAGAGCCGCGCATGATTTATGGTGGCCGTGTAAGCTACAGCGCTTTGACCCCGCCAAATCTTACCGCGAATATGCAAGCGCGTATGGTGGAGACTTTTCCACAACTTAAAAACACCAAGGTTGAATACACTTGGGGCGGTTTTGTAGATATCACCATGAATCGCGCACCCGATTTTGGTCGTATTGCGCCTAATATTTTTTACTTGCAAGGCTTTTCAGGACACGGCGTCGCGCTTACTGGCTTGGCTGGCAAATTAGTTGCGGAGGCCATTGCGGGTCAGGCGGAACGTTTAGATTTACTGGCGCAAATCAAGCATCATGATTTTCCTGGTGGAAAATTATTGCGTACACCAGCTTTGGTGCTCGGCATGTTGTGGTATCAATTGCGCGATAAGTTAGGTTGAATATATTGCAACCTAACTTACTGTAACATAACGTGCCGTAACCGTAATGTACAGCAACTATTGTACCGATTTTCTACCCAGCCACCAAAGCCATACGTAGCCTAGCAAACCCGCTAATAGCGAGGCGGACAGAACGCCAGTTTTAGCCATCAGCAAATATTCAGGCTGATTAGCAAATCCCAATTCAGCAATAAAAATTGACATCGTAAAACCAATGCTTCCCAGCACAGAAACAGCTGCGATTTGACTAAATCGTGTGTCCGTTGGCAGTTGACCGATGCCAAAACGTAACGCCAACCAACAAGCGCCTGTGATGCCAATAAACTTACCAAATAACAGCCCAAAGGTTACGCCCAGCATCACGGGGTGTGTCAATATCTCACTAAACCCAGCTAACTGAATTGGGATGCCCGCATTAAATAAGGCAAAGATTGGAATCACGATAAAAGCCACAGGTAAATGCCAAATATTTTCCAAACGCTGTAGCGGTGTTTGTACCCCTTTAACGTTTTCTTCCAACTGCTGAACCACGGAATACAGTTTTTCGTTTGTCATTAAACTGTCATCCTGCTTGCGGCTACTTACAAAATGTTCAATTTGCGCTTTCATTCTGGCAACAAACAAGGCAGGGTCGTATTTTGATCTGGCTGGTACGGTAAATGCGCCCAGTACACCCGCTAGTGTGGCATGTACTCCAGATTGCAGAAGCGCATACCAGAGTAAAATCGCCACTAAAAAATAGGGCATTATTTTACGAATGCCCGCAAAATTAAAGGTAAGTAGCAGTGCTAGTAGGGCTATAGCGGTGCCTAACCAACTCAGTAATAATTCCTGAGTATAAAATATTGCAATCACCAACACAGCGCCTAAATCATCTGCAATTGCGAGTGCGACCAGAAAGGTAATAAGCGACTTAGGAACACGCTTCGCCAATAAAACCAGCGCGCCTACAGCAAAAGCAATGTCAGTTGCCATGGGGATTCCCCAGCCGCGTGCGGCATCGCCACTATGGTTAAAAGCTAGATAAATAAGCGCGGGTACTACCATGCCGCCAATTGCCGCAATAATGGGTAACGCTGCCTGTCGAATATCCGATAGCTCACCTACCATGATTTCACGTTTTAGCTCTAAACCCACGACAAAGAAAAACAGTGCCATCAAGCCGTCGTTCACCCAGTGATGCAAACTCATCTGGATGCGCCAATCACCGATGGCAATGTCTACAGGCGTGTGAATAAAATGTTGGTAGGCTTCTGCTAAAAAGCCATTGGCAAATAAGAGCGCGACAACTGCAGTGCCCATCAATAATAAACCGCTAGTTGTTTGTCGATGAATAAATGCTTCAAATGGCGTCAACACCAAGTTAAATGTCCGCTCCCACGGCGCATAGATAAGGCCTTTTTCTGTGTTCTTTTCAGATGAATAGTCGATTGACATTGCAAATCCTTGGTTTATTGACTTAATGCTGTTTGAATAACTGCTGCTAACTTATTGCCATATTGCTTAATGCGCTCGGTGGCCGCGTAGGCATAACCAATAATCAGACCTCTTTCGGATTTTTCGCCCAAGCAGTAATGCGAAAGTGGGTAGACCCGTAAGCCTTGTTCAGACGCCATTTCAGCGATACGAACATCATCGCACGTTGGGTCGAATTCCACTACCAAATGCAAGCCAGAATCGACCGTTGAAAGGCGAGCGCCAACATTTGCTATTGGAGCAAGTGCTGCCTGTAATAAACGTCTACGCTCGCCATATATCTGCCGTAACCTTCGGATATGGCTGGCAAAATAGCCTTCTTCTATAAAATCCGCCAGTGCTGCTTGAATCACTACTTGTCCAGGTCGTTGCAGTTCGTACAGGCCACGCTTGAAACTTTCGACTAAATTAGGGGGAACCACCAGATAGCCGAGGCGAATGCCAGGGTACATGACCTTTGAAAAAGTGCCTAAATAGAGCACACGGTCGTTTTGATCCATACCTTGTAAGGACGAGATTGGTCGTCCTTCAAAACGAAACTCGCTGTCATAATCATCTTCAATAATCCATGCACTTACATTTTGCGCATAATCCAGTAATAAGCGACGGCGTCCGTAACTCATGACCATACCTTTTGGATATTGGTGAGAGGGCGTGGTGTAGATTAAGCGCGGCGGTATTCGGTAATCAGCAGTACTGGGTGCCATCCCTTCTTTGTCTACATTGACTGGGTGTAGTGCAAGCCCATTTACTTCAAGTACCCGTTGTGCGGCCCAATAGCCTGGATTTTCTAGCCATGCGCAATCGCCATGGTCTGTGAGCAGACGTGCACATAAATCAATGGACTGTTGTGTACCAGAAGTAATAAGTACTTGATCAAAACTGAGGTTGACCGCACGCGAAACCCGCAAGTAATCTGCAATCGCTTTGCGTAAAGGTAAATAGCCGCCATCGTGGCTGGAATCCAGCAGTGCGGGGTCTGGGGTTCGCCACTGTCGATTAAGTAAGCGACGCCATAATACGTAGGGAAAACTGGCGTAATCGTCTTCACCAGGGGTGAATGGCTGCACTTCATTGTTTGCTCGCGCGTTGTTGCCCCAGGCGTTATTGACTCGGATATTGTTAATTGTGGCAGTGTTATTGGTTGATGTAATTTGATTTTGGCTTGCTGAACCGCATGCCAATAACCCGCGTCTAGAAAGTTCGGCGTAGTTTTCAGTGATTACGACTGCATTATCTTTATCTGTTATATTTTTAGAGAGGTTCTTTGGAAAACCATCATGCAGATTGTAAGTGACATACGTACCACTTCCCGTTTGAGAAGCCACGTAGCCTTCATCGAGCAACTGCTCAAATGCTGCCAAAACAGTGTTACGTGAAACGGCTAAATCCTCTGCTAATCTTCTGGTCGAGGGCAGGCGCTCGCCTGCAGGAAGCACTTGAGTGGTAATGGCGCGGCGAATCACTTCGTAAATGCGTCGGTGATTCGGCATGCGAACCGGAAAATTGGCGTGGTTAAGTTGTGTCAGTAACCATTCGGATAATACGAGTTGTTTCATAGCATAGAAGATTCTTAGCCTACCTATCGTTAGCACTAGCTAAAAATTTAATTGGCTAATTAAATTTTAGGTTAAATTTCTACTAAAACTAGAAAAATTTAAAGTGGTTCTATTAAAATAATCTAAATGGCTCTTGAAGTATTACCAATTAAAGGAATAGTATACTTAGCAATGAGGCAATGCAATAATTTGTAACCTTATAAAAAATCAGCCAATGATGACAAAAAAACGTAAACCGGTAGTTTTAATTCCTGCAGATGTTAAACAGTTAGGTGAGCATCCCTATCACATGGCGGGTCATAAATATCTGTTGGCAGTTGCCGAGGCTGCAGGTGCGATACCTTTAATTGTGCCGGCCATTAGTGATTTATTCGATTTAGATGCACTTTTAGCGATTGCCGATGGTATTTTGCTAACGGGTGCAGTTTCGAATGTACATCCTTCCCATTTTGGACAAGAAATACTGAATCCAACCTTACCTTTAGACCCTGCGCGTGATGCCCTCACCTTAAAACTAGTACAAGCTTGTATTCAAGCCGAAGTGCCACTCTTAGCCATCTGCCGTGGTTTTCAGGAAATCAATGTTGCATTTGGTGGTAGCTTGCATCAGGCCGTACATGAAGTAGAAGGTTTGCAAGATCATCGTGAGTTTAAAGGCGCTTCTGTAGATATTCAATATGGACCGTCGCATTCCATTGATATCGTGGCGGGTGGCCAATTAGCCAAAATTGTCGGTGCTAAGCAAATGCAGGTGAATTCGATTCATGGGCAAGGCATCGCTAGACTAGGGGCTGACTTGGTGGTAGAAGCCTTTGCGCCGGATGGTTTAATTGAAGCGATAAGTGTTGTTCATGCTAAAACCTTCGCGCTCGGTGTACAGTGGCATCCCGAGTGGAAAGTTATGGACAATCCACAATATTTAGCAATATTTGTGGCGTTTGGTGATGCTTGTCGATTCAGAATGCGCAGGCATGAACCGCCAGATTAACACTTAGAAGATGGAAAGTTTCAATGAAAACAAATCAATAAGTTGTTAATAAAAGCTTCACAGGAGAATAAAAATGACAGCATCGAATAATAATCACGCAAGCAACCATCAACTCAATAAGAACCATGTGGACATGGATAAGTGGTTGACGGAAAACAATATTACCGAAATTGAATGTTTGGTTCCCGACTTGACGGGCGTTGCGCGTGGCAAGATTTTGCCGCGAGAAAAATTTTCAACCGATCGTGCCATGCGTTTGCCAGAAGCGGTGTTTGGTATGACGGTAACAGGCGAATCGCCGGAAGGCAATGAGGGCTACGATCGTGTGTTTGGCTTTACCGATAAAGACATGGTGCTTATTCCAGATCCAACCACCCTCAGACTGGTGCCTTGGGCAGTAGACCCCACAGCACAAGTCATTATGGATTGCGTCGACCATTCTGGTAAACCCATTGATTTTGCGCCTAGAAATGTGCTTCGACGCGTCACGAATTTATACAAAGATTTGGGTTGGACGCCGATTGTAGCGCCAGAGCTGGAATTTTATTTGCTAGAGCGTAATCCAGACCCTGATATTGCCTTAAGCCCACCTGTTGGCCGCAGTGGCCGCAAAGAAACCAGTCGCCAGTTGTACAGCATTGACGCCGTGAATGAATTTGACCCGCTGTTTGAAGATATTTACGATTATTCGGAGCTGATGGGTTTGGAATTAGATACGCTGATTCATGAATTCGGTGCTGGGCAAATGGAAATCAACTTTTTGCACGACGAGCCGATGATTTTGGCGGATAAATCCTTTTTCTTTAAGCGCTTGCTACGTGAAGCTGCGATGCGTCATGGTATGTATGCCACCTTTATGGCTAAGCCGATGCAGCATGAGCCAGGTTCAGCCATGCATATTCACCAAAGTGTGATTGATACGCATACTAAACAGAATATTTTTAGTAATGCCGATGGCACCGCCTCACAAATATTTTTTCAATATATTGCGGGTCTGCAAAAATATCTGCCTGCCGCCATGGTTTTACTTGCACCTTATGTGAACTCCTATCGCCGTATTGTGCGTAATGGGGCTGCGCCAATTAACATTGAATGGGGCTACGATAATCGCACCGTTGGCATTCGCGTGCCGATTTCAGAGCCAGCGGGCCGTCGCCTAGAGAATCGTGTGGTAGGTGCAGATGCTAACCCGTATCTGGCGATGGCGGTGACCTTGGCCTGCGGTTACTTAGGCATTAAAGAAAAACTGAAACCGACAGAAGTGACGACTGGCAGTGCTTATGCTTCGGATTACCAACTGCCGCGCGGTTTGTCTGAAGCGATTCGCGAACTAGAAGAATCGCAAGCGTTGCATGAAGTGCTGGGCAAAGATTTTGTCGATGTTTATTTGGCGGTGAAAGATGCCGAGCATGATGAGTTTATGCGCGTTATTAGTCCGTGGGAGCGCGAGCATCTTTTAATGCATGTTTAGAGATGTTGAGCTTAACGCGTATCTGAAGCAAATATGAAGATGTAACACTTAAACTATTTTGAATTGAGAGCAACATGATTATCGATACTCATGATATTCAAGCAATAGATTCGGCGCATTATTTACATCCGTTTACTGACCATAAAGCCTTGGCAGCAAAAGGCGCGCGCGTCATTATTAAATCCGAAGGTATTTATATCTGGGATTCTAAAGGCGAAAAAATCCTAGATGCGATGTCAGGTTTATGGTGTGTGAACGTGGGTTATGGGCGTAAAGAGCTGGTTGATGCGGCGGCCAAGCAAATGCAAGAACTGCCTTATTACAATAGTTTTTTTCAAACCACCAATGTGCCTGCGGTAAAACTTGCCGAAAAAATTATTAAGCTGGCAGGCGATAATTACAGCCATGTGTTTTTTAGCAGTTCAGGCTCTGAATCCAATGATACTAATGTACGTATGGTTCGCCATTATTGGGCTACGCTAGGTCAGCCTGAACGTACGTTTATTATCAGTCGAAATAATGCCTACCATGGTTCAACGCTGGTTGGTTCATCCTTAGGTGGCATGGGCGGCATGCACGCACAGGGCGGCATGATTCCAGGCATCGAACATATAGAGCAGCCCTATCACTATGGCATTGCGCCAAATCAGGATAGAGATGCGTTTGGCATAGAAGCCGCAGGCTGGCTGGAAAAAAAGATTTTAGAGCTTGGCTCCGATAAAGTCGCGGCATTTATCGGCGAGCCTGTGCAAGGCGCAGGCGGCGTGATTATTCCGCCTAAAACCTATTGGCCTGAAATTCAGCGCATCTGCGATAAATATGGCATCTTGCTGATTTGTGACGAAGTAATTTGTGGTTTTGGTCGTCTTGGTAAATGGTTTGGCTCACAGTTATTAGCCTGTAAACCGGATTTAATGACCTTTGCCAAGGGCGTGACTTCAGGTTACATTCCGCTTGGTGGCGTAGTGGTGGGTAAGCGCGTGGCTAAAGTGTTGATAGAGCAGGGTGGCGAATTTAATCACGGCTACACTTATTCTGGCCACCCAACGGCCTGTGCCGTGGCTTTAGCGAATATTGATATTATCGAGCGAGAAGGTTTGGTCGATAAGGTATTCAATGAAACTGGGCCGTATTTAGCGCAAAAATATCTTGAGTTAGCCAAACATCCATTGGTGGGCGGCGCGGAAACCTTGGGTTTAGTTGCCGGATTTGTGTTGATGAAAGATAAAGTGAACCACGTGCATTTTGATGAAGACTTAGGCGTAGGCATGATTTGCCGTGGTCATTGCTTTGCGAATGGCCTTATTATGAGAGCGGTGGGTGATCGCATGATTATCGCACCGCCACTTGTGATTTCAAAAACACAAATTGATGAGATGGTGCATTTGATTCTACAGTGCTTGGATGCCACTTTGGCCGATTTAAAAAAGCTGGGTGCACTTTAAGATTACCAAGTGCAATATAAAATCAATTCTGAAATTAATAGTGGTTGTGGATGCATACATATTGTAAGATTACTTTCATCCAATCAATTCGGACCATAGTTTTAAACCGTAGATTTAAACCAATGGATGTACAGCACAAAATTGCGAAAAATTTTTACTAAAGCTTTTCAGTCACTTACTAATTTAGGGGGTTAATGTATATGAATTTATCTTATAAAAAATATTTGTTTGGACTTGTTGTTGTTAGTGCAGTGCTTGCTGCCGTATCCTGTAGCAAATCAGATCAGGAGGTGACGGATCCAGCCAAAGCAACGACGGAAGCAAAAGCGCCCGAAGAGAAAGTGCTGAATATTTATAACTGGTCAGATTATATCGCCCCTGACACGATTGCTAATTTTGAGAAGGAAACTGGCATCAAAGTACAGTACGATGTGTTTGACAGCAATGAAATTCTGCATGCAAAACTCATTGCCAAAAACACGGGCTATGACATCGTAGTGCCAACCTCTAACTGGGCCAAGCAACAGCTAGATGGTGGTTTATTCCAAAAATTAGACAAGGGCAAATTAACCAACTGGAAAAATCTAGACGAAGGTATTTTGAAACAGATGGCGGCATTTGACCCAGGTAATCAATATTTGGTTGACTGGATGTGGAGTTACAACACAGTGGGTATTAATGTGGATAAGGTAAAAGCCGCTCTTGGTGATACGCCCTTGCCAGAAAATGCTTGGGATTTAGTGTTTAACCCAACTTACACCAGTAAATTAAAATCCTGTGGTATTACTTTCTTAGATACTCCAACCGATGTATTTCAGGCAGCCTTGCACTATTTAGGTCGACCAGTGTATACCGGAACGCCTGAAGACTACCAGGCCGCGTTCGATTTGTTGATGAAAGTACGCCCTGATATTAAGAAATTCAATTCAGGCGGACAAATTGATGACCTAGCGAGCGGAAATACCTGTGTAGCATATGGTTGGGCGGGTGACTTTAACTTAGCGCGCAAACGTTCGATTGAAAATAAGACCGAGCAAAATATTGAAGCTTTGGTACCTAAAACTGGCGGCATTTTATTCATGGATGTCATGGCAATTCCTGCCGATGCTAAACATCCAGATAACGCGCATACCTTCATCAATTACATTATGCGACCAGAGGTAACGGCAGCCATAACTAATGAAGTGACTTATGCAAACCCAAACAAAGCCGCAACCGAGTTTGTTGATCCTGAAATAAAAAACAACAAATCGATTTATTTGTCCGATGAGGATATTGCTAAATTAGTACCTCCCGGTGTTGAAGACGCGCAAACCAAACGTAATATGACGCGTCTCTATACCAAATTTAAGTCAGGCGTTTAATTCCTCTGGCTTGGAATTAAAACTCGCCTTGCTTCAACTTGCAAGGCGAGTTGGTACAAAAGCGGTAATGTATAAATACATTTTTTGTAGGGGAATTTGATGGCCACCACAGCTAAAGAAAATAGTAAGCCAGCACAGGACGTGTTGCTGCGTGTTGAAGGGCTGACCAAAATTTATGATGGCACCGTAAAGGCCGTGGATGACGTTTCACTAACCGTTACAAAAGGTGAAATATTTGCGCTGCTGGGTGGCTCAGGTTGCGGTAAATCAACCTTGCTACGCATGCTAGCAGGCTTTGAAATTCCGACTAAAGGTAAAATTTTCTTGGCAAATCAAGATATTACCAATCTTCCACCTTATCAGCGCCCCATTAACATGATGTTTCAGTCTTATGCATTGTTTCCGCATTTAAGTGTTTGGGAGAACGTCGCTTTCGGCTTAAAGCGTGATGGCATGCCCAAAGACGAAATCGCTGCACGCGTAGAGGCAATGCTAAGTCTTGCTCAGTTAAACAAGTATGCAAAACGTAAACCTCACCAGTTGTCCGGTGGTCAGCAACAACGTGTTGCCTTAGTGCGTAGTTTGGCAAAACGCCCGCAACTTTTACTGTTAGATGAGCCGCTAGGCGCGCTCGATAAAAAGCTCCGTGAAACTACACAGTTAGAACTGGTTAATATTATTGAGGAAGTCGGCGTGACTTGTGTTTTAGTGACACACGATCAAGAAGAGGCGATGACCATGGCCTCACGCATTGCTGTAATGAGTGAAGGTTACTTCTTGCAGGTAGGTGCCCCAGATGCTGTTTATGAAATGCCAAACAGCCGCCAAGTGGCTGATTTTATTGGTAATGTAAATATCTTTGATGGTGTAATTGAAGAAGATGAAGCCGACCATGTGACGGTGCGATGTGCTGAATGCGTGCATTATGTTGGTCATGGTGTGAGCGGACATTCGGGTATGGCCGTGGGCGTGGCTTTGCGGCCTGAAAAAATTATACTTTCTAAAGAAAAGCCAAAAGGTGACTATAACTGGTGTGCGGGCGAAGTGATTGAGATTGTTTACTTTGGTGCACATACGACTTATCACCTCAAGCTTGATAGCGGTAAAGTTATTAAGGCGCAGGAACTGAATAACACGCGTGATTTGAGTTTTGGCCTCACTTGGGGCGACCGTGCCTACGCTCAGTGGAACGATTTAGCAATGGTTGTCTTAACGCAATAAGGGGATAAACATGGCTAAAAACCAAGGCTTGTTAAATAAACTTTTGGACGGTCGAAACGCCGTCATTGGGGTGCCTTATTTCTGGTTTTTGTTGCTTGCCGCCATTCCGCTGCTTATTGTGCTCAAAATCAGCTTGTCGGAAATGGAAGGCACGCAAGTTTCAAATATGATTGACTGGCGTGAAGGCTGGCCAAAGCTGACGCTTAATTTTTCTAGTTATCAGTTTATTCTTACTGATTCTTTGTACATCAAAACTTATTTATCGTCCATTAAATACGCCTTAATTACAACGCTATTATGTTTAGTGATTGGCTATCCGTTTGCCTATTTTATGGCGCGCTCACCCAAGCATTTACAGCCAATGCTGCTGATGCTCATCATGCTACCCTTCTGGACTTCATTTTTACTTCGTATTTATGCCTGGAAAACCCTATTGGTCAGCAATGGTGTGATTAACAATATACTCATGAGTTTGCATATTATTGATGCACCGTTGGCGATGATGAATAACTCGTTTTCCTTGTTATTGGGTATGGTGTATTCCTATTTGCCGTTTATGATTTTGCCACTATATGCCAATTTGTCGAAACTAGATTTACGTTATTTAGAGGCTGCCGCTGATTTAGGCACCAGTCCTTTTAAAGCCTTTTGGCTGATTACGGTGCCGCTTTCTAAAGCAGGCATTATTGCAGGCTCCATGCTGGTGTTTATTCCAGCGGTGGGTGAATACGTGATACCAGAATTGCTTGGTGGTTCTAGCACGCTCATGATTGGCCGCGTGCTGTGGGATGAATTCTTTAGCAATTACGATTGGCCAATGGCTTCCGCAGTAGCGGTAGTGATGATATTGCTCATACTATTGCCGATGGCGGTTTACAATAAATCGCAGGCCGAACTCTCGGAGGGTAAATCATGAGTCAGGCCAGTAATAATAAGCTCTTTGCCAAGGGTTGGATGATTGCGGTTTATACGTTTTTGTATTTACCGATTATTACCTTGGTGGTGTTTTCATTTAATGATTCTAAATTAGTCACCGTTTGGTCGCATGCAAGTTTCCGCTGGTACGAAGCATTGGTCAAAGATACTGCACTAATCGAAGCGGTATTGTTGTCGCTTAAAATCGCCTTTTTGTCCGCCTTAATGTCGGTATTTTTTGGTACATTTACCGCTTTTGCATTGAATCGCTACAAGCGTTTTAAAGGTCGTACCTTGCTTTCGTCGATGTCTAGCATGCCCTTGGTGATGCCCGATGTGATTGTCGGTCTATCGTTATTATTGATGATTGTTTCGGTACAACATTGGCTAGGCTATCCACAGAAAGGCTTGTTGACAATTTTATTGGGTCATGCTCTGTTGGGTACCGCCTATGCGGCAGTTGTTGTAACCTCGCGTTTGCGTGAAATGGACAGTAAATTGGATGAAGCGGCCATGGATTTAGGTTGCAAGCCTTGGCAAGTGTTTACGTTGGTCACATTCCCATTACTGACACCAGCTTTGGTATCAGCGTTCCTACTCACGTTTACCTTATCCTTTGACGACGTCGTGCTATCGTCATTCTTGTCTGGTCCCGGCTATTCCACCATGCCGATGGTTATTTTCTCACGTGCAAGGCTAGGCTTAAATCCAACCATTAATGCAGTGGCAACGGTCACGATTATCGTAGTGACGATAGCGGTGATTGCTTCCAGTTTTTACACTTCTTATCAAGAGCGCAAGCGCAGGCGCGAAGAAGCTCAAGCCTATAGTGATACTAATAAATAAGACTGAATAATAGGAGCGGTTCTTTGTATTTCTTCGCGGTCAATAACCGTTCCTACAATTAAACCTAATTGAAGTGCGTAACCAATTAAAAGCCAATACAATGACCTTAGCACTCAAACATACCGCTCTATTAAAAAATAATCTCACTTTGCTTGCTGGCCAATGGGTGGCTGCAGATTCAGGTGAAACGTTTGACGTGACGAATCCAGCAAACAACGCATTGATAGCTAGTGTGCCCAAGATGGGGCGTGCAGAAACTGAGCGTGCCATTGTGGTGGCCGAATTGGCTCAAAAGTCATGGCGCACCCATACTGCAGCTGCCCGCGCAGCTATTCTAAAACGCTGGTTTGATCTGATTATTCATCATCGAGAAGACTTAGCACAGCTATTAACAGCCGAGCAGGGTAAGCCTTTGGCAGAAGCGCGCGGCGAAGTAAATTACGGCGCTAGTTTTGTCGAATGGTTTGCAGAAGAGGCTAAACGTGTTTACGGTGAGACGATTCCAGCGCCGTTGGGCGATCGACGTTTATTGGTGCTTAAGCAACCAATTGGCGTGACGGCCGCCATTACGCCTTGGAATTTCCCAATCGCGATGATTACCCGTAAAGCTGGGCCCGCGCTTGCGGCAGGCTGTAGCATGATTATTAAACCAGCCGAGCAAACGCCATTGTGTGCGATTGCCTTGGCCGTGTTGGCAGAAGAAGCGGGTGTGCCAAGCGGTGTATTGCAAGTCATTACAGGCGATGCACGTCAAATCGGAGCGGCACTGTGTGAAAGTCCTGTTGTTGCTAAACTTTCATTCACAGGATCAACAGAAGTGGGCCGAATCCTAATGCGCCAATGCGCAAATACGATTAAGAAACTCTCGTTAGAGCTTGGTGGAAATGCGCCGTTTATTGTATTTAACGATGCCGATTTAGATGCCGCAGTAGAGGGTGCCATAATTAGCAAATACCGCAATGCGGGGCAAACCTGTGTGTGTTCAAATCGCTTATTTATACAAGATAACGTGTTTGATGAATTTGCCAAAAAACTCGCAGCTAAAGTAGTGCAACTCAAAGTTGGTGCAGGTACCGAAGAGGGCGTCACACAGGGGCCATTAATAGACGATGACGCGATTGTAAAGGTAGAGAGTCATATAGCAGATGCCCTCGCTAAAGGCGCTACACTGTTGCAAGGGGGTAAGCGTCATGTCTTAGGAGGTACGTTTTTTGAACCTACAGTATTAGCCGATGTAAGTGCTGATAGCTTAATTTTTAGTGAAGAAACCTTTGGTCCCGTTGCACCACTATTTCGTTTTAAAACGGATGATGAAGTGATTGAATTAGCTAACCGCACAGAATTTGGCCTAGCTTCTTACTTTTACAGTCGTGATATTGGCCGCATTTGGCGGGTGGCAGAAGCTCTTGAATACGGCATGGTTGGTGTGAACACAGGCATGATTTCAAATGAAGTTGCACCTTTTGGCGGTGTAAAGCAGTCAGGCTTGGGTCGCGAAGGTTCGCATCACGGCATCGACGAATATTTAGAACTGAAATACGTGTGCATGGCGGGGCTATAAAATGACAGAGATTAAAATTGATTGGCACCAGCGTGCAAAAGATTTAAGAATCGATGGGCGTGCTGTTATTGATGGCCAGCGAGTAGATGCTTTGGATGGCAGTACTTTTGAATGCTTTTCACCAATCGATGGGCGTAAATTAGCCGATGTGGCAAGCAGTCAGGCAGCCGACATTGAACGTGCCGTAGTGGCGGCACGCACCGCCTTTAACGATAGACGTTGGGCTGGTTTTTCCCCACGTGAACGTAAGCAGACCATGATACGATTTGCCGATTTGATTTTGGCGCATAAAGCTGAACTGGCCTTGTTGGAAACGTTGGATATGGGCAAGCCTATTACGGCGAGTTTGAATGTGGATGTTAACTCCGCCGCCAATAGTTTACGTTGGTTTGGTGAAGCCATTGATAAGGTTTATGACGAAGTTGCGCCTACAGCAGACGATACCTTGGCTTTGATTACGCGTGAGCCAATAGGCGTGGTTGGGGCAATCGTGCCATGGAACTATCCGATTTTAATGGCTTGTTGGAAAATTGCGCCGGCCTTAGCCACGGGTAATAGTATTGTATTAAAACCCTCAGAAAAATCACCACTGACGGCACTCAGGTTAGGTGATTTGGCGATTGAAGCAGGCATTCCAGCAGGTGTGCTAAATGTAGTGCCAGGTTTTGGTGCGGAAGCAGGTACGCCACTTGCCATGCATCTTGATGTGGATTGTATCGCCTTTACTGGTTCGACAGGTGTGGGTAAAAAAATCCAAATCATGGCTGGTCAAAGTAATTTAAAGCGTGCTTGGTGTGAACTTGGGGGTAAATCACCGAACATCGTGTTTGCTGACTGTAAAGATTTAGACAAAGCCGCTGCAGCCAGCGTGGGCTCTATTTTTTATAATCAAGGAGAAAGCTGCAATGCGCCTTCTCGGTTATTGGTCGAACGTACGATTAAAGACGAATTCGTAAAAAAAATATTAGCATATTTGCCTGAATATCAACCAGGCGACCCGCTGGATGCGAATACCACCATGGGGGCGATTGTGGATTGCGGGCAAATGGAAAATGTACTGAAATATATTGCAAGTGGTAAAGCACAAGGTGCCAAGTTGCGGGCAGGCGGCGAACGAGTGTTGAGCGAAACCGGTGGCTTTTATATCAATCCAACAGTGTTTGATGAGGTGAGCAATGAAATGACCATCGCCAGCGAGGAGATTTTTGGTCCAGTGCTGTCTATCATCGCTTTTGATACCGAAGAAGAAGCAATCCGCATTGCGAATGGCACGAATTATGGCTTGGCTGCCGCCGTATGGACGCAAGACCTGAGTCGTGCTCACCTTGTAGCAAAAGCGTTGCGGGCGGGTACGGTGCATATTAATAGTTATGATGAAGATGACATCACCGTGCCGTTTGGCGGCTATAAACAAAGCGGCAATGGCCGCGATAAATCTTTGCATGCGCTAGAAAAATATACAGAACTAAAAACTACTTGGATTAAATTGAAGTAAGCCAAAGTTTGATACTAAAGTTAGATAAATAAGCAATTACACCTTTAAACTGCAAACCCCTAATAGGACAGCCTATGATTAGCAATAAACAGTTACATGATCGCCGTTTAGAAGCCACGCCACGCGGCATTGGTGTGATGGCAAATTTCTTTATTGCTCGCGCGTTCAATTCTGAAGTTTGGGATGTCGAGGGTAGGCGATACATTGATTTTGCAGGGGGCATCGCCGTGCTCAATACAGGGCATCGGCATCCCAAGGTGGTGGCAGCAATCGAAGCGCAGTTGCAACATTTTACCCACACTTGTTATCAGGTGCTCCCTTATGAAAATTACGTTACCTTGGCTGAACGTATTAACAAACTTACCCCAGGAAATTATGCAAAAAAAACCTGCTTTTTCTCGAGCGGGGCTGAGGCGGTTGAAAATGCGATAAAAATTGCCCGTGCGTCAACAGGCCGGCCAGGCATCATCGCTTTTTCAGGGGCGTTTCATGGTCGCACGATAATGGGCTGTGCACTCACCGGTAAGGTTGCGCCCTATAAAATTGGCTTTGGGCCTTTTCCTGCAGAGATTTACCATGCGCCATTTCCAGTCGATTTACATGGTGTCAGTGTGGAAGATTCTATAAAAGCTATTCATACGCTATTTAAATCAGACATTGATCCAAAGCGAGTTGCGGCGATAATTTTGGAACCGGTGCAAGGTGAGGGCGGTTTTTATGTCACGCCTCTAGCGCTAATGCGAGAGCTACGCACGCTATGTGATGAACACGGCATTTTGCTGATTTTTGATGAAATTCAAACGGGGTTTGGCCGCACAGGCAAATTATTCGCAGCAGAACATTACGATGTATTGCCAGATATTATCACCATGGCAAAGAGTATGGCGGGCGGAACGACTTTGTCTGCAGTGAGTGGTAAGGCCGAGGTGATGGATGGTCCTGCACCAGGCGGGCTAGGCGGCACTTACGCGGGCAATCCGCTTGCCATAGCCGCGGCGCATGCGGTGATCGATATTATGGAAGAAGAGAAGTTAGTGGCCCGTGCTAATGTGTTAGGTGAAAAGCTCACGAAACGCTTAAAAGTTGCGCAAACCAAAACGCCTAGTTTAAAAGAAGTACGAGGTTTGGGTTCGATGATAGCAGCAGAATTTTTTGACCCAGTAACGAATGAGCCTTCGATGGAAATCACCAAACGTGTACAGCAGGCCGCATTGGCAGAAGGCTTGATTCTATTGACTTGTGGCGTATATACCAATGCGCTAAGATTTTTGTATCCACTGACCATACAGGATGCTGTTTTTGATGAGGCACTGGATATTCTGGACCGTGCTTTAGCAAAAGCCACAATATAAAATTTATAAAAACGTACTCGCATGTCACGGCAAAGGCTGTTTTGCTGGCTATAATAACTTTAAACTAGCGCAGTCTGAACTTTTATAATCGCTTAAATTTTTATCCATTATTTAATCTTTAGCAATCCTAGGTGCATCTATGCAAATTCAAAATATTCAAACCACACCATTTAACGATCAAAAACCAGGTACTTCAGGTTTGCGAAAAAAAGTGAAGGTTTTTCAGCAAGCTGGATACTTAGAAAATTTTGTTCAAAGTATTTTTGATACGCTGGAAATACCTAGTGGCGCAACGCTCGCTTTGGGCGGTGATGGACGCTATTTTAATCGTCAAGCAATTCAAACCATCATTCGCATCGCTGCTGCCAATGGTTTTGCGCGCGTACTTGTTGGTCAAGCGGGTATTTTATCTACCCCAGCTTCGTCCCACGTGATTCGTAAATATAAAACATTCGGTGGCATTGTCTTGTCTGCAAGCCATAACCAAGGCGGCATTAATGGCGATTTTGGTATTAAATACAACATCAGTAACGGTGGCCCAGCGCCTGAAAAAATTACTGATTCAATCTTTGAATTAAGCAAAAAAATCACGGAATATAAGATTTCAGACCTACCGGAAATTGATGTGGACACCATCGGTGAAACTACTTTTGATGGTGGCAAGTTCACGGTGAAAGTCATTGATGCAGTGCAAGATTATGCGGACTTAATGCAGGAGCTATTTGATTTTTCTGCCATTAAGAAATTGCTAGTAAGTGGTTTTAGAATGCAGTTCGATGCGATGCATGCCGTAACAGGTCCTTATGCAAAAGAGATATTCGGCAAACGATTAGGTGCACCAGCTTCTAGTTTGATGAACTGCACACCCTCTGAAGATTTTGCAGGTGGTCATCCAGATCCTAATTTAACCTATGCGGAAGATTTAGTGAAAATCATGTTCGCGGGTGAAAGCTCTCCAGACTTTGGTGCCGCGTCCGATGGTGATGGCGACCGCAACATGATTTTAGGAAAAAATTTCTTTGTTACGCCGTCTGATAGCTTGGCAGTCTTAGCAGCGAATGCAACGCTAGTGCCCGCATACAAAAAAGGTATTGCTGGCGTAGCACGTTCTATGCCGACCAGTGGTGCAGTAGACCGAGTAGCTACTAAGTTGAATATTCCAGCTTATGAAACGCCGACAGGGTGGAAATTCTTTGGCAATTTGATGGATGCAGGAAAGGTAACCTTATGTGGTGAAGAAAGCTTTGGTACCAGTTCAAGCCATGTGCGTGAAAAAGATGGTTTATGGGCGGTGTTGTTTTGGTTGAATATTCTTGCCGTTAAACAAACCAGTGTAGAGCAGATTCTCATGGCGCATTGGGCAGAATTTGGCCGCAATGTGTATTCACGCCATGATTACGAAGCCATCCCCACCGAAGCTGCCAATAGCGTCATAGCGCATATTAAAAGTCAATTTTCAAGTTTGCCAAACCAAACCTTTGGTGCGTATCAAGTAAAAACTTGCGATGACTTTAGTTATCATGATCCGATTGACGGCTCTGTCAGTAAAAATCAAGGCATACGCATTTTGTTTGATGATGGTTCGCGTATCGTGTTTAGACTCTCAGGCACCGGTACTGAGGGCGCGACAATTCGCATTTATTTGGAGGCGTTTGACCCTGATACTAAGAACCATCATCTTGATGCGCAAGTGGCATTAGCTGAAATGATAAAAATAGCCTTGCAGATTTCACAGTTGGTGGAAAAAACAGGCCGCCTTGCGCCTACGGTGATTACCTAGTTCTGTTCAATCTTCGACTTGCTTGATGGTCATTTCACCTTGATACAAGCGCACATCCATTCGCCCTAGAAAAGACATGCCAAGCAACACTTCTCCATCCAAACCGGGTGCAATCATTGCTGAAACATTATTTGCGGTCACTCCGCCAATTTTGACGGATTGTAATCGTACCAAGTAGCCCACCGTGTCGCCATTTGCTGTATTGGTACGTATGGCATCAATGCTCTTTAGCTGAAGTTTATCTGCTACGCTTTGTGAGATTGCAACACCCGTAGCACCAGTATCCACCAGTACTTCAACCTTTTGCCCATTGATGAGAGCCTCGGTGCGGTAATGGCCATCCAAGCCACGCTTTAGCACAACGGTGCTGGCTTCCCCTAAGTTTTTAATTTTATTCGGATTTTGAATGCCATCGGCTAAGTAATAAATTAGGCCAGCCAGCGCAATCCAAATAAAGATGAAAGTATGTTTGGTCATTCGAAAACGTATTTTTGAAACTGTGCTTATTGAGCTTCCTCTATCCAAGCGAGCTGAATCGCTTCTAAAATCTTTTCCCCACAATGCTCTGGCGCATCATCAAAGCCATCTAAAGCCAATACCCAAGTCATTAAATCGGTAAAGCGAATAGTGGTGGGGTCGATGTCTGGATATTTGTCGTAAAGCGATTCAGCAATGGTGAGTGTGTCAGTCCATTTCATGGGAAAATCCTTGCGAAGTAAATGAGTTTTATTATAACGCCGCAAATGAGGTGCGAAAAAGAGTTATTGCACCTAAAATACAATTTCTTTAAACGTTTACAACTGGAATAAGGGCAAGAGTTTTCAATTAAAGCCACAGTAGCTAACTCATTCTATTTGCATCAAAATGCACTTTAAAAGCTTCCGATTCCATAAGATTGGTTAATTTTAAATCTGTTTCAATCAATAGTTTTGGATTAATGACGCTATTCTTTTTATCAATAATGTATAGAAACGCAGGTTGATGCATCCTTCAAGGGCGTGATTGAACATACGACAAAATTGATTATAGCTTGGCTATCTGACGAGAGTGACTGCATGGTAAAATATCAAAATGTTTATCAATTAAAAATTCAATTATTTGGAAAGCGAAACAATGTCTGCGCCTTTTAACTACAGCAAAACCTTAAACTTAGTCGATCCAGCTTTAGATGCAATGATTAACAGTGAAGTGGTACGTCAGCACGAGCATATTGAGCTAATTGCCTCTGAAAACTATACCAGTCCAGCCGTGATGCAAGCACAAGGCTCGCAGTTGACCAATAAGTATGCAGAAGGCTACCCAGGCAAACGTTTTTACGGTGGCTGTGAGTTTGTGGACCAAGTGGAACAATTGGCGATTGACCGCTTAAAAGCCTTATATGGTGCGGAATATGCAAATGTGCAGCCGCATTCTGGCTCGCAAGCCAATCAGGCGGTGTATTTCTCAATTCTAAAACCAGGTGATACCGTCATGGGTATGAATCTCGGTCACGGTGGTCACTTAACGCATGGTTCGCCAGCTAATTTATCAGGCAAATTATTTAACATCGTGCCTTATGGCCTGAACGACAAAGAAGAAATTGATTACGATGAGATGGAGCGCATTGCTATTGAGTGTAAGCCAAAATTATTAATTGGTGGTGCATCTGCATATGCGTTGCGCTTTGATTGGGCACGTATGGCAGAAATCGCTAAAAAAGTAGGTGCGTATTTCATGGTAGATATGGCGCATTACTCAGGTTTGATTGCTGCAGGTGTTTATCCAAATCCAGTGCCGCATGCAGATTTTGTCACTTCAACCACGCATAAAACGTTACGTGGTCCACGTGGCGGTATTATTTTGGCAAAAGCTGAGTTTGAAAAATCATTGAATTCCAGTGTGTTCCCAAGTTTACAAGGTGGGCCGTTAATGCACGTGATTGCAGCCAAAGCAACCGCATTTTTAGAAGCCGCCCAGCCCGATTTCAAAACCTATCAATCACAAGTAATTAAAAATGCACAAGCGATAGCAGAGGTTTTAACGGCTCGTGGTTTGCGAATTATTTCTGGTCGTACCGAGTCTCATATGTTCTTGGTGGATTTACGTCCAAAAGGTTTAACGGGTAAAGCGGCTGATGCGGCTCTAGGTTTGGCACACATTACTGTAAATAAGAACTCAATTCCAAATGACCCAGAAAGCCCCTTTGTGACTTCTGGTATTCGTATCGGTGCGCCAGCGATTACAACGCGCGGCTTTAAAGAAGATGAAGCGCGACAAGTGGCGAACTTGATTGCTGATGTGTTGGATAATCCAACGGACGAGACGGTGATTGCGGCGACCAAAGCTAAGGTACATGCTTTGACTGCACGTTTTCCTGTTTATCAAAACTAGGTAATCGTTAATCAATGAAATGCCCTTTTTGCGGTGATGCAGATACACAGGTAATTGATTCGCGCGTCAATGACGAAGGTGATTCTATTCGCCGTCGCCGCAAATGTGGTGCTTGCGATAAGCGTTTTACGACTTATGAAACGGCTGAGTTACACCTGCCGCAAGTGGTTAAAACCAATGGCACGCGTGAAGAGTTTAACTGCGAAAAGTTGCGCTTGTCTTTTTCACGCGCTTTACACAAGCGTCCCGTGCCTACGGAATACGTGGACCGTGCTTTAGACAGAATCACGCAAAAGTTATTGAGTTTAGGTGAGCGAGAAATTCCCGCGCGCGATTTGGGTGAGAGCGTCATGCACGAACTTAAGTTAATGGATAAAGTTGCCTACATAAGATTTGCCTCGGTGTACCGAAGCTTTTCTGACGTGGATGATTTTAACGACGCGATTCGTGATTTGTAAACAGGCTAGTAATTTGCGTTTTAAGTAACGTCTCAACCAATCGTTAAGGAACTAAATATGAAGTTGATTAACTGGGCATCCATCGCATTCGCAATATTTACCTTGGTGCTCACCGTTGTGTTTTTTGCCTGGTGGATGATGAAAGATAGTCTAGTGTTTGGCAGTGATAAATTTGACCAAGTGAAGTGGATGCAGCACGCAACAACGATTGAAACTGACTGTAAACGCGGCGATATGGCGTATGACTTGCAACAGCATGTGTTATCAAAAGGCACCAGCAAAGAAGCCGTTGGTGTATTGCTAGGCCGACCAAGCTACGAAGATGGCAATGCCATGGAATATGATTTAGGTAAATGTATGCATGTTTATCATGGCTTGTTGTTGTTTTTTGATGAAAATAACCGTTTGATTAATAGTCGCATTTCATCGCATTAAATTCATCATGGCTATGAAATGACTTCGTTTACGGTAGCCGACCACACCTACATGACCCTCGCTTTGCGCCTAGCAGAGCAGGGTTTATACAGCACTCAGCCTAACCCTCGTGTTGGCTGTGTCATCGTTAAAAATAATCAAATCATCGGGCAGGGAGCACACCTTAAAGCTGGCGAGCCACATGCCGAAGTATTTGCCTTGCGCGAAGCGGGTGCGAGTGCCAAAGAGGCAGATGCTTATGTCACGTTAGAGCCTTGCAATCACCAGGGTCGGACACCGCCTTGTGTTGATGCCCTGATTATTGCTGGTATCAAGCGTGTTGTTGTCGCGATGCAAGACCCCAACCCCTTAGTAGCAGGCAAGGGTATTCAGCGGCTACAGGCACATGGCATTGAAGTGAAACTGGGTTTGATGGAGGCCGAGGCTAATGCGTTAAATCCAGGGTTCATTTCACGCATGACACGTGGTTTACCTTATGTGCGTAGTAAGGTTGCGGCGAGTTTAGATGGAAGTACTGCGCTGAATAATGGCCAGAGTCAATGGATTACTAGCGATGCCGCTAGGCAGGATGTACAACACTGGCGCGCGCAATCGTGTGCAATTTTAACCGGCATCGGTTCGGTGCTGGCGGATAATCCAAGTATGAATGTGCGACTTCCTGATTTACTGAGGCAGCCATTGCGTGTTGTGGTCGATAGTAAATTGCAGATCCCACTTGATGCAAAAATATTGCAGGGTGGTAATACGCTTATTGCCTATGCGAATGGCCTCCAGCATCGTTCAAATGGCTTACAGGCAGCAGGTGCTAGTTTGCTGCAGGTGGCAGGCGATGAGGGTAAGGTCTGCCTGAAATCGTTGTTGAGTCACCTTGCTAGCCTTGGGATTAACGAGGTGATGGTTGAAGCGGGGGGGCGTCTCAATGGTGCGTTACTCGCACAAAATTTGATCGACGAACTGTTGATTTATTACGCACCTAAATTAATGGGTAGCCAGTCAAAAGGGATGTTTGCCTTACCCACGTTAATAGACATGCGCCAAGCCATTGATCTGCAATTATTGGATATCAGACAAATTGGAAAAGATATTCGCCTGCGCGCAAAGCCAATTCAGACTGCCGATTAAACTTTTAACGCCTATGCTCATCGATACGCATTGCCATTTGGATGCAGCAGAATTTGATGCTGATAGAAATAGTATTGCCGAAAAGGCTTTGCAGCAAGGCGTGCAACTTATCGTTGTACCCGCTGTGGCGCGTTTAAATTTTGATCCTGTACTCGCGCTATGCCGCCAACACAAACATTGCGCCTATGCGCTTGGCATTCACCCTATGTACGTTGATAAAGCCAGTATCGTCGATATTGACGTACTTAAAACCTATGTGCTCGAACATAGCCCCGTTGCGATAGGTGAAATTGGGTTGGATTACTTTGTCACTAAAGATAATTTTGAACGTCAAACTTTCTTTTTTACCGAGCAGCTAAAATTAGCGAAACAACATGACTTGCCTGTGATATTACATGTTCGCAACGCGATTGATGATGTATTAAAGCATTTGCGTAGATTTGAAGTGAGAGGCGGCATTGCCCATGCGTTTAATGGAAGCTTTCAACAAGCTGAGCAATTCATTGCACTGGGGTTTAAATTGGGTTTTGGTGGGGCAATGACCTATAGTCGCGCATTAAAGATTCGCGCTTTGGCGATGCAATTGCCGTTAGAGTCTATCGTTTTAGAGACAGATTCGCCCGATATTCCACCTGAATGGGTGGGCGCCAAGGGGCGAAATACCCCGCTAGAACTCAATAGAATCGCACAGGTTTTGGCACATTTAAAGCAAGTAAATGTGTCGCAAGTACTTGATATTACAAGTACCAATGCGCTAAAAGTTTTGCCAAAATTGGTCGACTTATGCACACCACCTAAAGTATTACTTTAACTTGAGTAAAAATCCCTTATCAATCAAGGGTGATTATTTAACTTGTTGATTTTAAACAAAAAAATAATAGGTTAAATTTTAAGCGAATTGAAAAAAGCCTTATAAATTGGTATGTTACATTTTCAAGTCACAGTTATTCACAAAGTTATCCACAGATATTGTGGAGAGTATTTTCATGTTTCAGGGAACTTTTTAAAAGTCAATAATTTAAAAAATAATTTATGATCATTAACAACGAAAAATTCCGCACAATCTGGCCAAATGATGCTAAGAATTTAAACGCAATTACCGTATCAATTATTGACCAAACAAAATTGCCACATGCGTTTGAAATTGTAGAAATCAGCAATCTACAAAACATGGTAAATGCCATTAAAACCATGCAAGTGCGCGGCGCGCCATTAATTGGTGCGGCGGCTGCTTATGGTATGGCATTGGCAATGCAAAAAAATACTAATGAAGCGCATATTCAACAGTCAGCCAATGCCTTAATACAAAGCCGCCCAACTGCGGTAAATTTGCGCTGGGCGGTTGAGCGCATGACGAAGTTGCTATTATTAACCGCAGCAGAAAGCCGACTAGAAGCCTCTTGGTTAGAGGCTTCGCATATTTGTAATGAAGATGTACTGCTCAACCAGGCTATTGGTCAGCATGGTTTAACTTTAATTAAATCTTTACACGCTAAAACGCCACGCCAACTCAATATACTCACGCATTGCAACGCAGGCTGGCTAGCTACTGTTGATTTCGGCACCGCACTAGCGCCAATCTATGCGGCACACGAGGCTGGCCTTGATGTGCATGTGTGGGTAGATGAAACACGCCCGCGCAACCAAGGCGCCAGTTTAACGGCATGGGAGTTAGCTCAACACGGTGTGCCACACACAGTCATTTGCGATAATGCAGGCGGCCATTTAATGCAGCAAGGCCAAGTGGATATGGTCATTGTCGGCGCTGACCGTGTTACCAGTACTGGCGATGTCTGCAATAAAATTGGCACCTATTTAAAAGCGCTTGCGGCGTTTGATAATCAAGTGTCATTTTATGCCGCAGTGCCTTCACCCACCATTGATTGGACGATTCACGATGGCGTTCAAGAGATTGAAATTGAAGAGCGTGATGGTCGTGAACTGACTTGGATGTCAGGCGTGTTGGCAAATGGCGAGCTAGCAGAGGTGAATATTTTGCCACCTAATACGCAAGTGGCAAACCCAGCGTTTGATGTGACACCAGCTAGATTAGTCACAGGTATTATCACCGAACATGGCGTATTTACGCCCAATGCGCTTAAAGAACGTAAATAAACATGCCCTGCGACCCGCATGGATATTGGCTTTCGCATTCGACTTAGTGCTTTAGCACTTAGCGAGAATGGTGATGCCAAGAACTGGTACAGAGCATGCAATTTGAAAGGTGTTGATGAGTAATTTATCTGAACAACTGTTAATAACCAGTCAAAAACTCGTCGCACTTGGCTTAAACAAAGGCACGGCAGGCAATGTCAGTGTGCGTTCTGCACAAGGTTTTTTAATCACACCAAGTGGCTTGCCAGTTGATGAAATGACACCAGCAAGCATGGTGCAAATGCGTTTTGACGGCAGCTTTGAAGCGGATAAAACGCAGCCAAATGTTAAACCCAGCAGCGAATGGCGTTTTCATTGCGACATCCTTAAAAATCGCCCTGAAATTAACGCTGTCATTCACACCCACAGCATGTTCGCCACCACACTGGCTTGCTTGCATAAAGATATTCCACCGTTTCACTACATGATAGCCGTCACAGGGGCGGATACCATTCGTTGCGCGCCTTACGCGCTGTTTGGCTCGCAAGCCTTGTCAGATAATGCGCTAACTGCATTAATCGACCGTAAAGCCTGTCTGCTAGCCAACCACGGCATGATAGCGATAGGGCGCGATTTAGAAGATGCACGAGCAGTGACGGTGGAAGTAGAAAACCTGTGCGAGCAATACTGGCGGGCATTGCAGCTTGGTGAACCGCATGTTTTATCTGAGACTGAAATGCGTGACGTGTTTCGGCAGTTTAAGGGTTATGGCAAGTGGGCGATTTAGTAACGTTTGAGGTAAAAGGCCCGCGGCAGCGCGTCCTGCTTAACCGATGGGTTAGATTTTTGCATATAGCAGACCCGCAATACCAAGCTGAAAAATAACTAGAGCTGTAATAAAAGCAGTTTTATTTGGCTGGTTTGGAAACAATATAAATTTTTTGTGCAAGGCTAAATAGACAAAGCCATACAAAGCGTCGCCAGCTAACAAGATTATGAAATATAAAAAAAGCCACCGCCAGCATATAGTGCAAATAGAAGCAATACGATTTGATAGGGAATGCTTGAAAGAAGAATATTTTTTCGCATTTCTTTCGTATTCAGGCTTTGATTTTCTGCGTTCATAAATTTAAATCTAACGTTTGAATTAAGGGGCGCCGTTAGGCGTCCCGCTTGAATGATGGGTTAGGCGCAAACGTGAATAGACCGCAAACGCAAAACCCAAACCGAAACCTAAAATAAGTGAAGAGTCAAATTGCCACACAGCAACTACAAAGCAAACAAACGCAACAGCAGCTAACCAATTAGCTAATGGTACAAAGTTTGAGGTTTGAAAGCAAAACGAAATGCTAAGTGCTGTGGCAATAATGGGTGCTATAGCCAAAAAAATGAAGAATGTTCGATTTTCATGGGTTGGTGCAAACATAAATTCAAGTTGACCAATGGCACGCTCAGGTGGTGACAGAATTAACAACCAACTAGCCCACAAATAAATAGCCAGAATTGCGTACTGGATTGCTGCAAAGTGACGAAGTCTCAAGATTTTAACGCCTAACCGTTATTATGCGGACGCATGCGTCCGCATAATAATATTGTGAATGTTGAATTTTTCATATTCTTTTTCTTTATAAATTATTAACTTAGCTATTTATCTGTCCGTATGATAATTAATAGCAAGTACGGACGCAAATAATTCCACTTAATGTGAAACATCTTCTACATGCAAGCCCGTATTCTGCCGCACGTACAGCTCTTCCCACAAGTCCTCAGCGCGTTTATCGCGCTTAAATAGAGAGAATAAAATCACCATTAAAAAACCGAGTGGAATCGAAATAATCCCTGGGTTTTTAAGTCTGAATAGCGGTTTTTCTAGGCCAATCATGCTGGTTGTTTGGCTACCAAACTTAGCGATGTCATCTTGGGCTTTGCTAATCGATTTTTCGAGTTCTTTGATTTGTTTGTTAATGCCTGCAACGGCTTCTTGGCTGCGGATGCGCATGAGTAGCTCTTTTAAATCAGCTATTTTCTGCGGTGCAGAAATCACGGATTCAACCGCAGGTTTTGCGGGTTCTGCTTTTTGGCAAGTTGTAAAAAACTCGCAAATCAAGCCTTCACTTATTTTAGCTTCAAACTCAGCCTTATTCGGTGCGCCTTCCAGCACTATTTTGGCATCTGCCACCATTTTTAGCGGGTAGGTCATATTGGGTGAAACCAGCACCAATAGAATCGCGCTTCCTGCGCCTATCAGCATGCCCATTACCACGCCTGTGGTGTTGCATTTTTTCCAGTAAAGCGTAAGAAAAATCGCAGGCAAATTGCTGCTAGCGGCTACGGCAAATGCCATGCCGACTAAGTGCGCCACGTTTTGGCCTTTGGCTAAAATGCCAATAAAAATGGCGACAATACCTACCGCAATACTGGCGATTTTCGCTGCTTTCATTTGCTGTTGCTGCGTTGCCTTGCCTTCTTTAATCACGTTTACATATAAGTCGTGCGCAATGGCGCTGGCGGAGGCTAACACCAAGCCTGCGACCACCGCAACAATGGTGGCAAAGGCCACAGCAGCCACAAATGCCAGCATAAAGTTACCGAGTAGCGAATGCTCGCCACCGCCCAAATATTGGGCTAAGAGTGGCGCGGCCATATTGCCGCCTTTATCAATGCTGCCAATCGTTTCTGGGCCAACGTGAATGGCTGCACCAAAACCTAAAAATAAGGTCAGCACATAAAAGCCACCGATAATCGCCATTGCCCACACCACGCTTTTACGCGCCTCTTGCGCATTGGGTACGGTAAAAAAGCGCATTAAAATGTGCGGTAAGCCTGCTGTACCAAACACCAGTGCCATGCCTAGGCTAATTTGGTCAATCGGGTCTTTTAAAAATAAACCGGGTTCTAAAAAGCGCTGGCCGAGTTCCTCTGGCGTCATCGTGCTAGCTGTAGCTCCGAGTAATTTAGCCACTTGCGCCTGAACCTTGCTATCATCCACCACCGCTTGCAAAAAAGCAGGTAGGCTAAAGCCATAAGGCATCCAAACCAAAGTGACCAGCACTAATGAGGCGATGACGAGCAAAACCGCTTTTACAATTTGCACATAAGTAGTGGCGACCATGCCGCCAAACACCACGTAAGCCAGCATAAGTGTGCCAACGGCTATTACGCTCACTTCGTAGTCAATACCAATCAGCGTTTTAACCAACACGCCGCCGCCGACCATTTGCGCGGTGAGGTAAAAGATAGAAACGGTAATGGTAGAAAGCGCGGCAATCATGCGCGCTTTTTTAGGGTTGTTGCGAAACGCTAAAATGTCGCCAAGTGTATATTTACCAATGTTGCGGCAGGGTTCTGCAATCACCAAAAGTACGGCAATATAGCCCATGAGAAAACCGACCGAATACATAAAGCCATCATAGCCATACAGTGAGATTAAGCCTGCAATGCCAAGGAAAGACGCGGCTGACAAGTAGTCGCCCGCAATCGCCCAGCCATTTTGTAAGCCTGAGATGGAATTGCCAGCTGCGTAAAAATCGGCAGTAGACTTCACGCGTTTGCTTGCCCACCAAGTGATGTACATGGTGGCCGCAATAATGCTACTAAATACAATAAAGGTAAGCCAACGATATTCGTCTGCCACTGCGCCAGCGGATGCCGTGGAAGCGAATACTGGCGCGCCTTGCAGGCAGGCTAAAATAACGATAAAGCCAGCAATTTGTTTAGCTTTAAAGTTCATAATACGCCTTTAATATTATGCGCATCTTCCACCAAAGCCTTGGCGCGCACGTCAAATTCGGTATTAGCGCGTTTGGCATAAATAATGGCAATCATCCAAGCGATTGCAAATTGTGAAAGAGCAAAAATTAAGCCCAAATTAATCACGCCCCAAATTTTTATTTTCAAAATAGGTTGAAAATACGCGGTGCTGATAGGTAGCAGAAAATAAAAAATCAATGCAAACAACATCATGCACCATAAAAATTTATTTTTATCGCCATGTAAGGCTTTAAAGCGTGCATCGTCTGATATGGCCGACCAGTGAATTTTAGGTTTTGGCAAGTGCTTTCTCCACGATTTAAGCAGAATAAATCTGCGTTTGAAGGTTTATTTTACTGGTGATTGTAATGCCTTTACGGTAAAATTTATTCCCGTCTGCAACAAATAATAAGTGCCTTTCATGACCAAATATGTATTCGTAACCGGCGGTGTAGTTTCTTCTCTTGGTAAAGGCATTGCTGCCGCTAGCCTTGGTGCTATCCTCGAATCGCGTGGTATTAAAGTGACCATGCTCAAGCTTGACCCGTATATTAACGTTGACCCAGGTACGATGTCACCTTTTCAGCACGGTGAAGTGTTTGTGACCGATGATGGTGCAGAAACTGACCTTGATTTAGGCCATTACGAGCGCTTTATCAGCCAACGCATGGCGAAACGCAACAACTTCACCACAGGTCAAATTTACGAAACGGTCATCAAAAAAGAACGTCGTGGTGAATATTTAGGCAAAACTGTACAGGTCATCCCACACATTACAGATGAAATTAAAGCCCACGTTAAACGTGGTGCTGAAGGTGCAGATGTTGCGATTGTTGAAGTCGGTGGCACGGTTGGTGATATTGAGTCTTTGCCTTTTCTTGAAGCTATACGTCAAATGGGCTTTGAAGAGGGTAAAACCAATGCCTGTTACATCCATTTAACTTTATTGCCTTGGATTCCAACCGCAGGCGAACTCAAAACTAAACCAACGCAACACTCTGTAAAAGAATTGCGCGAAATTGGTATTCAGCCAGATATTTTGCTTTGCCGTGCAGACCGTAATATTCCTGACGATGAACGTAAGAAGATTGCTTTGTTCACCAACGTGCCTTCTGAAGCTGTGATTAGTGCGATTGATGCAGATTCTATTTATAAAATCCCAGGTTTATTGCACGACCAAATGTTGGATGAAATTGTCTGCCATAAACTCAATATTCTGGCAAAAGCGGCGGATTTATCCAGCTGGGAAAAAATCGCTTATGCTTTGGCCAACCCAAAACATCAGGTCAATATTGCCTTTGTGGGTAAATATGTCGATTTAGCTGATTCTTATAAATCACTTACTGAGGCTTTAATTCACGCTGGCATTCATACCGAATCTAAAGTAAAGGTTATCTACATTGATTCAGAAGATATCGAAGTAAATGGCACCGAAGTTTTAAAAGGTGTGGATGCAATTCTGGTGCCAGGCGGTTTTGGAAAACGTGGTACCGAAGGTAAAGTGGCGGCGATTCAATATGCACGTGAACATAAAATACCTTATCTTGGAATTTGCTTAGGTATGCAGCTCGCAGTCATTGAGTTTGCTCGAAACGTCGCTGGCTTGCTTGGTGCAAATAGTACCGAGTTTAACCCAGATGCCCCTCACAAACTCATTGGTTTAATTGACGAGTGGCAAGATGCTACGGGTAAATTAGAAAAACGTGATGAAAATTCAGACTTAGGTGGCACCATGCGTTTAGGTGCGCAGGTCTGTCCTATCGTGCCAAACACTTTGGCGGCAAGCATTTATGGTGCGCAAGTAAATGAGCGCCATCGCCATCGTTACGAAGTTAACAATCATTATGTCGAGCAATTAAAAGCGGCGGGACTGGTGATTTCAGCTAGAACACCCACGGAAGATTTGTGCGAAATGATTGAGCTGCCAAAAAGCGTGCATCCTTGGTTTGTCGCCTGTCAGTTCCATCCGGAATTTACCTCTAATCCACGTTCTGGACATCCACTATTCACGGCTTATGTGAATGCTGCGCTTGCACACAAAGGTGTTAAGTAGACGATTAAACGCTAAAAGTTATCAAGATTTTATAGAGGAAAAGTATGCAGTTATGTGGATTTGAAGTGGGTCTTGATAAACCTTTATTTTTGATTGCTGGGCCATGTGTGATTGAATCACAACAAATGGCGATTGATACGGCTGGCCAACTTAAAGAAATAGCGGCGGCACTGAATATTCCTTTCATTTATAAATCTTCTTATGACAAAGCCAACCGTAGCTCAAATAAAACGTTTCGTGGTTTTGGTATTTCCGAGGGATTAAAGATTTTAGATGAAGTGCGCCGCCAAATCGGTGTGCCAATTTTGACGGATGTGCATACCGAAGAACAAGTGCCAGAAGTGGCAAGCGTAGTAGATGTATTGCAAACTCCCGCATTTTTATGTCGTCAGACAGATTTTATTACCGCTTGCGCAAAATCTGGTAAGCCAGTGAATATCAAAAAAGGCCAGTTCATGGCACCGGGTGATATGAAAAACGTGGTGCAAAAGGCTTATGAAGCGAATGGCAATCAAGACACCATAATGGTGTGTGAGCGTGGGGTTTCGTTTGGCTACAATACGCTGGTTTCGGATATGCGTGGTTTGGCGATTATGCGCGAGACCAATTGCCCCGTAGTGTTTGATGCAACGCATTCGGTGCAACAGCCAGGTGGTCAGGGCGATAAAAGTGGCGGTCAACGTGAGCATGTGCCAGTCTTGGCCCGTGCGGCGGTTGCAAGTGGTATTGCCGGTATCTTTATGGAAACGCACCCTGATCCTTCAAAAGCCTTATCAGATGGCCCCAACGCTTGGCCATTGCATAAAATGAAAGATTTATTAGCGGTATTGGTTGATTTGGATCGATTAGTGAAAAAGGCTGGTTTTATAGAATCAACCTTGTAAGCACTATCAATAAATTTGTGTAAGTAAAACTAAAACTAAGTAAATTTGAGGAGCTAGTCATGAGCGCAATTGTAGATATTATCGCCCGCGAAATTTTAGATTCACGTGGTAACCCAACCGTTGAAGTGGATGTATTGCTTGAAAGTGGCGTAATTGGCCGTGCCGCCGTACCTTCTGGCGCATCTACTGGTGCAAAAGAAGCAATGGAACTACGTGATGGCGATAAAGATCGCTACTTGGGCAAGGGTGTATTGCAAGCGGTTGATAATGTGAATACAGAAATCACCGAAGCCATTATTGGCCTAGATGCAGAAGAGCAAAGTTTTATCGATAAAACTCTGATTGAGTTAGACGGTACAGAAAATAAAGACCGCTTAGGTGCCAATGCGATTTTGGGCGTTTCAATGGCCTGCGCTCGGGCTGCGGCTGAAGAGTCCGGTTTACCGTTGTATCGTTATTTGGGTGGTTCTGGCGCAATGCAATTGCCAACACCCATGATGAATATTATTAACGGCGGTGCGCACGCAGATAATAGCGTGGATATGCAAGAATTCATGATTATTCCAGCTGGGTTGCCTTCATTTCGCGAAGCGATACGTTGCGGCGCGGAAGTGTTTCATCAATTGAAAAAAACCTTACATAAAAAAGGTTTAGCAACAACCGTGGGCGATGAAGGCGGTTTTGCACCAAATCTTCCTTCTAATGAAGCCGCTATCCAATTGATTCTGGAGGCGATTTCGGCTGCAGGTTATGAGCCAGGTAAAGATGTGTATTTGGGCTTGGACTGTGCAAGTACCGAATTCTACAAAGATGGTAAATACCATTTAGAATCAGAAGGTTTGTCACTGACTTCAGCGCAATTCACGGATTATTTAGCTAAATGGGTAGACAAATATCCAATCATCAGCATTGAAGACGGCATGGGTGAATTTGACTGGGAGGGTTGGGATATTCTAACGAAACGTTTAGGCAAAACCACGCAATTGGTGGGTGACGATTTGTTTGTAACTAACAGTAAAATCTTGCGTGAGGGCATTCAACGTGGCGTGGCAAACTCAGTGCTTATCAAAGTAAACCAAATCGGTACTTTAACTGAGACCTTCCAAACCATTGAAATGGCAAAACGTGCAGGGTATACCGCGGTGGTTTCTCATCGTTCGGGCGAAACTGAAGACACGACGATTGCTGATATTTCCGTGGCTACGAATGCGCTACAAATTAAAACAGGTTCATTGTGCCGTTCTGAGCGTATTGCTAAATACAATCAATTGTTACGTATTGAAGAAGAGTTAGGCGATGCCTCAAGTTATGCAGGTTTAGGTGCATTTTATCAACTGTTTAAATAGCTTTAGTCTTTTTAATTGAAAGCACTGACGCTAATTTTCGTTATCCTCATTGCCTTGCTGCAGTATCCGCTGTGGTTAGGCAAGGGCAGTTGGTTACGTGTTTGGGATTTAAGTCGTCAGCTTGCAACACAGCAAGAAAAAAACACTATATTAAAAGCGCGAAACGCTACTTTGGATGCTGAAGTGCGTGATTTAAAGAGTGGACGTGCCGCCATTGAAGAGCGCGCCAGAAGTGAATTGGGGATGATAAAAAAAGATGAAGTTTTTTATCAGGTGCTGGAAAGTTCAGGAGTAAAACCAGCCGAGAATTCACCCTTGCCACATTCAGAAAAATCAGTAAAAAGTAGCGATTAACCCGTATAGAGAATTCTGGCTGGCTACCCGTTGCCAAATGCCCATTATCCGATACATGGGCCCAAGAACATTCTTATTTAATAAACTCAGGCCTATTTAACTAGTTCGGTCTTCTCTAATGTGTTAAAGGATATGGTGGCTGTTGTATTTCTACCTTGACTGTATTAATAGACAAGGCCTCAGCTTCAGCACTCTCTTGCCGAATTTCTGCCAGTGCATCATAGCCACCTGCCGGTGCTGGCGAGCTTCTAACCACTTTTCCAACGATTTCACCGTTATCGTTAAGCACATCATTCCCCGCTTGTGGTGGGGTGGATGTATTGAGATGTGCAAGGTAGGTGCGGCGTTTGACTTTGCCCAAATAATGGGTTCTGGCAACAATTTCCTGGCCCGTATAGCAACCTTTTTTAAAGTTGATTGCTTCCAGTAAATCAAGATTAACCATTTGTGGCACAAACGCTTCTTGTGTTTGCAGATAAATATCAGGGATGCCCGCTTGAATCTCTAGCCATTCCCAGCATGGTTTACCTACTGGTTTGCAATTTATTTTAAGCACTTGCCAAATTTCTTTTGCACTTGCTGTATTGCTTATAATTTCAAAACGAGGTAGGTTGCCGGGTAAGCGGACTAAAGTGCCATGTGCTGAGTTGCTTGTACTGTAGGCCTGCAACGGAACGTCCGGAAAGAAAGGCGAAAGTAAATCAGCAACGCTACTGCCACTAAGGCCAATTCTTACTAAGCTGTCAGAAACATCGTTAATGTTAACTTTAGCACGCATGACATACATTTTTAGGCGTTTAGCGATTGGTTCAACCAGCTTTTGATTGAGTTGTAAATGTAGTTTTTGATTATGTGAAAAGGCGAAGAATAATGCCAAAAGGCGACCTTTAGCACTGCAATAGCCCGTATAGTGTGCATTTAGGCCATTTAAAAGCTTCACATCATTCGTTACTTGGCCTTGCAAGAAACTAATCGCCTCCTCGCCACTGATTTCCAATAAGCCGAGATGTGATAAATCACAAATGCTGTTTTCATTTTGTGTAAAAAGCAATTCTTTTTGCGTATTACCAAAAGAGGTAATCGTCTCATTATTAAAAACGGCACCTTGTATGAATTGATATTCTTGCCAGTCGTTGTTTGCCATGTGGTACTCTTTATGAATTGATTTGGTTAAGTCTGTTTCGCTTATTATATCTTGAACTAATATCATGAAGCCGATTACATTAATCTTGCAACCCTCAATAAAACTTACGGTAATACTTGTCATTGCCGGGGTGTTCTTTGGTGCCTTACTGTTACTGGTGTCGATGCCATTTTTGGTCGTTATTCTTTTTCTGCTAGTTGTTTTACTCGCTACCATTTATTTTGTAATGCGGGATGGATTGCTTTCATTACCTTGGGCATGGAAGAAAGTGGAATTAAATAAAGCGGGCGAATGGCGATTTACGCAAAATAATGGACTGAGCCTGACTTATAACATTGCGAATGATAGTTTTGTAAGTGAATATTTAACTGTATTGCATCTCTTGCCAGCGCATTATCGCTGGTTTAAGTTTTGGCAACACCGCTATGTTTTGCTGTTACAAGATAACACTGAGGCTGATTTTTTTCGAAAACTGCGCGTAAGTTTACTATGGGGAAAACTGACTGTAGACGTTCAATCTAAAGTTATTGAAGAAGGGGAGTGATTGCTTAATTGATGGCTAGATTGAGTTTGCTTTTTACCTGAAAAACGTTTTTTTAATTTTTTGAGTGGATGTTGTGGTACATAAGCAAACAACAGTATAAGTCCAGCCAGTGTTCCTAATAGCCAATCAATTGAGATGGGCGTCCATTCTCTACGTGCAGGTTTTTGTTTTCTCATGGCCGATAAAAGTGCCTGTAGGTTATCACCACGCACGTAAGTAGCGCCAATTTCTTTAGCCATGGCCATCATGCTTGTTTCAGAAAGTTTGGCTATGTAGCGGTCATTTACACTTTCAGCAACGTCACGCTTGCGTTTAAGCAACCCTGCCGCTGCAATTGGCGCAGCCCCTGGGGCTAATTGCATGCTTTCGTGTGACCAATAACCGATGAGCTGATTTTTTTCGGTGAATTTTGGAATGGCGGCACCTTGCATGCTACCAATGCCAACCAGTAACCAGCCGTCTGCATTTTGTAATGTGCTTAAATCGCGTGTATTAAAGGCGTGCAGCTTTGGCGCCTCCTCACCATCGCTAAAATAGACGACTTGAGCTGGTTCAGGAAAGTTACTCACGACGCGAGCAGAAGACAGCATACTTTCACGCACACGGCTATCTGCCGTCCAGGCGCTACGCCAGTCAATGTGATCTAGTGTATCTTGTATAGAAGAGAAATTTTCGCAAACATCAATCGGAAGATAGAGCGTAACCACGTTGACGCCAGAAAACATGCCTAAACCGACTTTGGTGCCACAAGGCAGGGACGAAATTGTTTCACGCAATATTTGCTTCGTGTAAGCAATGCGACTAACGGGTTTTCCATTAATTTTCATATCTACAGTGTTCATGCTTTGGGTAATATCAATCACCATAAAGTAGCTGTAGATATTATGTTTTACTGGTACGGTAGGTCTAAACAACGCAATGGCGAGCAATATAAAACATACCAATAATAGGTATAAATCTTTGTGATGGATAAATTTTCGAATTAATTTGTTCAAGTAAATGAATGGTCAATTAGTTAATGTGATTATCGTGTGCGATTGCGGATTCATTGCCGCTGTAGCGTAGTTTAAAGTCTTTTTTATACAATTTTAGTGTAGTTTTAATTTGTTGGATAGGATGTCGATTGATGTAAGCGGCTAACAATAGCAGGGCGGCCAGCGAGGCAAGTATCCAACTGAGATCAAAGGGCGCAACATCGCGCCTAGCAGGTTTTTGCGCCTTCATCGCATCGATTACGCTATGGAAATTGTTACCCAGTACATAGGTCCCGCCAACTTCTTTGGCTAAGGACTTTAGGTATTCACTGCTGAGTTTTGAAATGAAACGGTCATTTTCACCGGCAACGTTATCGTCGCGAACACCAAGTGTGGATTCTGAAATCTGAGCGATACCTGGTTGCAATGCAAAGCTTTCATTTGACCAATAGCCAATGACCTGATTTTTTTCACTTAATTTAGGAATAGCTACACCTTTTTCAGAGCCTACACCAACAAATATCCAGCCGTCAGCTCCTTGAAAGCTTGTGAGGTCTTTGGTGTTGAAGGTGTGTAATTTCGGCGCTTCCTCGCCATCAGTAATCATGATTACCTGCGCTGGTTCGGGAAAGCTGCGGATGATTCTTGCGATACCGTAAAGGCTTTCTCGCACACGACTATTGCCAGACCACGCCGTGCGCCAGTCCAGATGGTCTATGGTGTCCTGAATCGCTGCAAAATTATTACAGACCTCAATTGGCGTATACAGCGCGGCTACACTGTTACCTGCAAAAAGCCCGATGCTTACCTTTGTACCGCAAGGCAAAGATGAAATGGTCTCGTGCAATATCTTTTGCGTATGAGCGATCCGCGTAGCAGGTTTACCATCGATTTCCATATCCACAGCATTCATACTTTGCGAAATATCTGCAATTAAAAAATAGGTATAAATGTTGTGTTTAATTGGGATGGACGGCTGAAATAGAGCTGCTATCAGACACAGTAATGCGCCGCCCAGCAAGACAGTATCACGATTTTTTTTGAAATAAATGAACCAGGATTTCATTTAACTACCTTATGTTTAGATTGATTTTTTAAATTTAAGGTAAGCCATTTGGAATATTCCCCATAATCAGACCAGGCGAATCGGATTCGCCAGTGCCTGGTGTTGGATTTTCTGGCAATAAGGAGATTACGCGATCTAAATTACGGCGTGTGCCCCAGTTGCTATTGTCCTGTTTGAGTGCTTGTTTGTAAGAGCTATGCGCTTGGTTAAGTAAGTATTCGACCTCATCGCGTACTTTAGAGTCGTTGCCACCACCAACTTGCAATGCTTTTAAGAAAAACATATTGCCAATATTGTGCTGTACCGCTGCGCGTTGGCTGGGCGTGCCTTTTTGTGTTAATTGCGAGTAGAGTAAAGTCGATTCTTTAAAACGCTCGTTTTTAGCGAGCCAATACGCAGTTGAATAGCGTGCTTCAAAGCTTTGTCTATCTGTTTGCGGATTTTTCCCACTGGTAACTGCTTGATTAAAAGCGCTTATCTGACGAATACGATTGAGGTCATAGGCTATGCCAATAGCCGATGCAATGGCGATGACGACTAATATTAAGCTCACTTTATTTACACTTAATTTGGGTAAGTGAAATGTCATTTTTTTGCACTCCAAGTTCGAACTTCTAAATATTTGACGCTGAGTAAAAGCCCAATCATCAGCACCGCAATGAGGTAGCAGAGTTGAGTAAAATCATGCCCTGGTATTTTTTCAAAATACTTGATCGGTTTTTTTTCTTTTTGGTTAATGTCCGCCATCGCAGCGGCGAGCGATTTTGGGTCTTCAGCCTCGTAAGCGCTAAAAGGTGTTCTTAAGGTTTTGAAGTAATAGTAAAGTTCAACTTCTGTTGGCAGTGCTTCTTCGTAGTGCGATTCATATTTTGGGTCAAAAATGGTTACGCCACCGGGTTGGCGCAAAACCACCCAATAAAGTGAAATGTTATAGCGTTGTAGCCAATCACGTAATTTCTGCTGAATCTCCCAACTGACGCGGCCAGCGCCATCTGAAATCAGAATGATGGCACGTGAACCTGAATCGGGTACTTTTTCAAATAAACCAACGGCACTGGTTAATCCGCCACCGATATTAGTTTGAAACAGTGAGTTTCCAGCAGTTGCTTTGATGGCCGCTAAAATAGCTTCACGGCTTTCGGTAAGAGGTAAGACGTACATGGCAGAATTACTGAATGTAATCACACCAATCATGTCGTTTTTACGCGCATTCACAAAGTCTGTCATTAATCTGGCAGCTGCGACTGATTTTGTTTCGCCAACACGACCTTCGGCGGTCCCGCCAGAGAATGGATCGTCCATACTGGCGCTTCTATCGATTACCATGCCAATTTGTGCGCCTACACCAATACGTTCGACTTTTTGTTCAAGGCTATGTGGACCAGCTAAGCCAAGAATGATGCATAGTAAAGCGATAGCAGCTAAGACTTTAAGCAAAAAGCCAATAAAATTCGATAGAGGGTCGCTTGGTAACATGTCTACCCAGGAGTAGCTTCGTGTATGCGAGCGCTCAAGCAAGATTGGCAATAAAGCCAATGGCAGCAGCCATAATATTAATGGATGAACAAACGCCATTATTTACTCGTTTCTGGAGTCAGTCCACGTTCACAATCACGCAGGCGTCGGCAGAATTTTTGTAGCCAGGCTTTTGAATTCTCGCCTAAGTTGGTGGCGGCGGCGGATTCAAAAAAGACTTGCCGTGACAAGCCAAAGAACTGTTCTATTTCAGGTTTAACAACAGAAAAAGCAGGTTTGGCAGTTATCAATACGTCAATATTATTGCCGAACAGACTTGTGCCAGCGGTCTTGTTTAATGCTTCATGAAGGCGACTAACCGCTTGTTCTAAACCTTCTGCCGTGTCGGGAGTTTTCCGAATTGCACGATAGGCTTTTGCAAAGGGTGCGCCCATTCTGGGTAGCCAGGCACGCATGCCGAAGATGTAGAGCAAGCTTAGTAAAGATAGGCCCAGTAGCACGCATAATATTTTGATTTGTTGTTTTTCTTTCCCAGAATCCAATTTTAATGGCGGAATGAACGGACTCATTTCTTCTTTCAGTTTTACCGCACCAAACACAGAAAGCGGCGAAATGCGAAAGCTGTAAGAGGGGATACGATACTGCACGACATCTTTATTATTAGTATTTCTAAGCTTAACAATTTCTGCTCGAAGCGCGGCTGGTTTTGCTAATTTTCCGGTAGTAAAAACTTGGTAACTCAAATTGATGACATGGGTCACGCTGTCGCTATTTTGTTTTTCTTCAGTACTAATATTGATGAGTTCGATGCCAGAAATCTGGCCTTTATAGCGATGCTCATAACCCACTATCGGCAGTGATTCTTTAACTAACTGATAAGGTTTTTTAATGGTTAGGGTAATGGTTCTATCCAGAATATCGCCCACAACAAAGCCTGCATCGCGTGTTGGATTGCTTTCTTGAATCGACACGTATTTTGGGTTGACGTCTGGTAAAACGATGTCAGCGAAGGCGAGTTGGGCAAAAATAAAATTGCCAATTATCAACAATACACACTTGTAAAAGTTTGCTTTTAAAAAACTGGGTTTTAAATATAAAGTTTGCATAAATAGACTCATGTTTTAAGCGGCCACGTATTGGTGGAAATAATCGGATAATAGGTCAGCATCAAAGTTGTTTTCTACAAAAAACGGCTGCATGTCGAAGCGTAAAAATAGATTTTCAATCGCAACACGCCTGTCTTCAAAGCTTTTCAGAATACGGTCGCGGTATTCTTTGCGCAGAAAAAGCGTGCGCTTTGCGCCAGATTCTGGGTCAGTAACATTGGCAATGCCAAACTCGGGTAAATCTTTGTATTCAGAACTATTCCAAAGCACAATGGGAACAATATGATGGCGCTGCATCAATACCAAGGTTTCTTCTAAATCAGCCATAGGCATATGAAAATCGGAAACCATAAAAATTAGCGAGCGTTCACGTGGTAAAAGTCGGACGCTTTCTATAATGCCTCGGCTGCCAACTTCCTGCGGAACGTAGGTTCTTAAATTTTCCGCCATTTCAACTGTTGTGTGCGGCCTGGCAGAAAGCGTGCAAAGCCAATCTTCGCGCACCACATCATCAAAGCCAATAAAGCCGATTAAATCACGATTACGCGTAGCCGATTGTGCTGCCGATTGTGCAATGTCGGCCGCGATGGAGATTTTTGTTTTGCCGTTGCCGTATTGCATAGAGCCCGACAAGTCACATAGTACAAACACAGGGGTTACGCTTTTTTGGTTGAAAATGCGCACATGAATTTGTTCTAAGGGGTCACGTATGGTCTGGCGGATATCAATGCGGCGTGGGTCCGGGTATGACAACAGCGTGGTGTGCCCACGAAATTCCATGCCCATGCCGCGCTGGTTGCTTTTATGCCTACCTGGACGTCGCGAACGCGAACGCCATGCGATATGGTAGCTAAACTCTTTTATAGGCTCGGGAGTCATTGAAATAATCGGTAATAAATAATGATTGTTTTGTTGTAGTTGTGTAGTTTTAGTCGAGTAGTTAAGGTGTAGCGATGGCATTGATGATGCCGCTTAACATATCGCGCGCGATTTCAGTGCGGCGCATTTCATATACTGGGCTAAACACTAAACGATGCGCAACCGTAGAGTGGAATACCGCATGGATGTCTTCTGGCAAGACAGCACTACGCTCATTTAGCCACGCATTCACACGGGCAGCACGTAACACCATAGCCATACCACGCGGGCTGGCACCCGATAACACTAAGCGGTTCATATCAACGCCCGATACTTTTACTCCGAAATCGGTTGGCGTTTTAGTGGCACGCCACAAATTAAGCACGTAGCTACGTAATGTGGGGCTGGCGGTAATACTGTTTTGCAATAAGCTGGCGAAACTGTTCAATTGATCAAACTGCAATAAGTTTTCAGGAACATTAGCCACCAGTGCGTCTGCATCATGAAAGCGAGTATCAAATACTAGAGATTCCATGATATGTTCATCCGATGGCACCACGATTGGAATTTCCATCATAAAGCGATCACGTGCGGCAGAGGGAATATCAAACGTTTCTTCTTTTTCTACCTGGTTGCGGTCTGCAAAAACCAACATGTGCGGGAAGTAATGTTCTTTATTAAATGCGGTTAAAGAGCGCTCAGCCATTACGCGTAATAAAAGTGAATGTACTTGTGGGCGAGCACGGTTAATTTCGTTGAAGAAGAAAACGGACAAATTCTCCCCCGACATTAAAATCGGCCCAGGGCTTACGTGCGGCTTACCATCTTCACCCAAATAGGTGTGGTAGACCAAATCGTTCGGCATTAAGTCAATCGTACCTTCAATACGCTGATAGCCACCACCAATACCGCGCGTGAAAGCACGTAACAAGGTAGTTTTACCGACCCCCACATCCCCCTCAAGCAACACATGACCGCGCGCGAAAATGGAAGTGGTAATCAAGCGCACTGGCGTTTGTTGACCAACAATAACCTTGTTAACTTCAGACTCTAAGGTAAGTGCATGATTGCGCCAATCGGCAAGTTGTGTATCGCTCATTTAATGTGCCCTAAGTAAGTGATTAGTAGTAATTGATTTGTTAAAAGTTTGTAACAGAATGTT
>NZ_JABFRA010000043.1 GCF_013141425.1 Methylotenera sp.
TGACGGTGAACGTTTTAGAATTGAAAGGAAGTCACTGATATCAATTTAAGCGTTAATTTAGTTCACGCGTTTCCATAAACTGTATATCAGGATAGCGCTCTTGCGCCATTTGCAAGTTTACTCGGTTTGGTGCGAGGTAAACGTATTCATCCGCGCCATCTAGCGCTACGTTAAAGCCGTATTTATCGGCAATGGCTTTTAAATCGGCATCTTTGCCGCGTAGCCAGCGCGCGGTGTAACAGTCGTAGGGTTCAAAACTCATGTCCACGCCATATTCATGTTCTAGGCGATGCGAAACCACTTCAAATTGCAGCATGCCGACTGCGCCTAAAATCAGGTCGTTCGATAATAGTGGACGAAACAATTGCGCAGCGCCTTCTTCTGCCAGTTGTTTTAGGCCAATTTGCAGTTGCTTCATTTTCATGGGGTTTTTAATGCGCGCACGGCGGAAAAACTCTGGGGCAAACGATGGAATTCCAGTAAATTTAAGCGCCTCGCCTTCACTAAAGGTATCGCCCACTTTAATGGTGCCGTGATTCGGAATGCCGATAATGTCACCAGAATAGGCTTCGTCCATGGTGGTGCGGTCTTGCGCCATAAAGGTAATGGCGTTGTTTACTGCCATCAGTTTGTTGGTGCTGACTTGTTTGATTTTCATACCGCGCTCAAAACGGCCTGAACACACACGCAAAAAGGCAATGCGGTCGCGGTGTTTTGGGTCCATATTGGCTTGAATTTTGAAGACAAAACCTGAGAATTTATTCTCGTCCGGCGCAACTGGACGGCTGGCGGTATTGCGTGCCAGCGGGGCGGGGGATAAGTCCACCACCGCATCCAGCAAGGATTGCACGCCGAAGTTATTAATGGCCGAACCAAAGTAAACTGGCGTTTGCTTGCCACTTAAATAGCGCTCTGCATCAAAGGCATGTGAGGCGCCGCGCACCAATTCTACATTGATACGTAATTCATCAGCGACATGGCCGAGTACTTCGTCTAAACGCGGATTATCCAGCCCTTGAATAATTTCTGAGGTGCCTTTTTCTGCACGCGGGTCAAAAAAAGCAATAGTGTCAGTATAAAGGTTGTAAACACCTCGAAAGCTTTTACCCATGCCGATTGGCCAGGTCATCGGCGCACACTCCATCCCCAAGGTCGTTTCAATTTCGTCTAACAACTCAATCGGCTCACGACTCTCGCGGTCTAGCTTGTTAATGAAGGTGATGATTGGCGTATCGCGCATGCGACACACATTCAACAGCTTGATGGTTTGCGCTTCCACGCCATTTACTGCGTCAATCACCATCACGGCGGAATCTACAGCTGTCAGCGTTCTATAAGTATCTTCTGAAAAGTCATCATGGCCTGGTGTGTCTAGTAAATTGACCATGTGCTCGCGGTAAGGAAACTGCATGACCGATGAAGTCACTGAAATGCCGCGTTGCTTTTCAAGTTCCATCCAGTCAGACGTGGCATGGCGTGAAGCCTTGCGTCCACGCACTTCACCCGCCACTTGAATTGCGCCACCGAACCATAAGAGCTTTTCAGTGAGCGTAGTTTTACCTGCATCTGGGTGAGAAATGATGGCAAAAGTACGGCGGCGTTTGATTTCGAGCTGTAAAGGGGTTGCGGGTAAAGATGACATGGTGAACTTTAATCTTTGAATTAAGGCAAAGGCGACATTTTACCTTAAATTCGCTTTTATCTTGCAGCTTGCTACTTTCAGCTAACTGCCGTGTTGCTTGCGCCTATACAAATGGCGGTTACGTTTAAAATTTCTTTAAAAATTTCCTTCATGTGCAATGCGTGCTAAATCCAGCAGATTGGTTGCGCCAGTTTTATGCATGACTTTAGATTTATGGATTTCCACAGTGCGATGACTAATGCCAAGTAATCTTGCGATTTCTTTATTCGGGTGGCCTTGAATAGCTAGTGCCATTACATCGCGCTCGCGGTCAGTCAACTGATCTAGCTGCGATTGTGCATTTTTATGATTGTGATGCTCGGACAATGATTTTTCTGACTCCAAAATTGCAAAACGCACCGATGACATGAGCTTTTCACGCGTCACGGGTTTGGTTAAAAAATCAACAGCGCCTGCTTTGATGGCTCTCACACTCATTGGTATGTCGCCATGACCCGTCAAAAAAATAATGGGTAAGCGAATGTTGCGTTTTGCTAGGGCATCTTGCAGTTGCATGCCATCCATGCCTTTCATGCGAATATCCACCACGGCGCAGCCTAACTGTTCAGTCTGACAAGTTTCAAGGAAAGCTTCTGCGCTTTCAAATACGCTGACGGTAAAGCCTTCTTGCGCTACCATGAGCGTGAGTGAGTCGCGAATTGCGGGGTCATCATCAATAATAAAAACTGTGGAGTCAGCAAGGTTCATTTTGTATTGCTCTCAAAGTTTTAATGAGCATGGAATTATTTAACATGATGTTGATTAAGTTGCGGCGCGAACGGTAAAGTGAAGTTAAACGTGGCGCCGGGCTGATTGTTTTGCTCTAGCCAAAGTTGCCCGCCATTAGCTTCTGTCAGCGCGCGACTAATGGCGAGGCCCATCCCAATTCCTGTGGGCTTAGTGGTAAAGAATGGCTCAAAAATACGCTTTGCCGTTTCTTTATCTAAGCCAGGACCACTATCTTGCACCGTTACATGCGCCATGTTGAGCGTTTGGTTGGTGCTAACTTTTATCGTAATTGCAGAAGTTGGCACACCTGCCCCGCGCATCGCCTCTACGGCGTTTCTGAGCAAGTTTACCAATACCTTACGCACCTGACTCTCATTGCCTAAAACATCTGGCATGTTAGGCTCTAGTTCTAGCAAGGGATTGAAACCACCATAACCATCATCTTTTGTGATATTCAATGCTTCTTTTACTGCTTTATTCAAATCAAACCGAGCGGTGACTAATTCACCTTTTTGCAGAAAAGCGAGCAACTCGTGCAGACTATTGCCGGCTCGCTGGGCTTGGGCAACGCAGCTTTCAAGAGCGTGTTTTAGTTTATCTGGGCTAAAATTTGCATCATTAAATGCGTGAAGCGCGACTTCGCTATAAGCAGAAATGGCTGCAAGTGGCTGATTAAGTTCGTGTGCGATGGCCGAAACGGTTTGTGAGGCTACTTGCTGTTTGAAAAGTGATTCCATTTCTGAGCGATGTTCTTGCAACGTTTTTTCAAGTATTTTTTGGTCGGTAATGTCTCTGGCAACGCCGAGCAGACGGGTGGCTTGCCCTGCGCTAAAGTGAATGCGGCCAACAGTGGCTATCCAGCGTTCTACACCGTCGTTCGGGTTAATCACGCGGTACTCCACACTATATTCACCGTTGCTAGTGGGGTCAATTGCGCGATTAATCACGGTTTGTCTGGCTACTCGGTCATCAGGATGTATTGCCGCTACAAATTTTTTATACGAAACGGATTTTTCAGACTCCTCACCCCAGATATCACGCATACGCTCATCCCAATGGATGATATTTTGCTTATAGTCGAAATCAAATACGCCTAATCCAGCAGCTTCTTTTGCTAGGCGCAAGCGCTCTTCGCTTATCTTTAGTGCTTCTTCCACCTGTCGACGTTGATCCGCAAGGTGAAACGTAACGAGAGTAAATCGATGTGAATTCGCCTGAATCGGACTCAAGCTTATATCTAAAGCAATTTCGCTGCCATCACTGCGCAGTGCTAGCAGTTCGCGACCTTTTCCTAAAGAACGTTTTTCGGGTTTTTTGCTATAGGCTTCGCGGTTATGCTGGTGTTGCTTGCCAAAACGTTCTGGCATTAGCGCCTCGATTTTAAGGCCAAGCATTTGCGCTTTGTTATAGCCTAGCAGTTGTAGCGCAACTTCATTCGCTTCAACAATCTGCCCCAAGTCATTTGCAAGCAACATGGCATCTGCAGCCGCATCAAACAAGTTCTGAAAACTTAAGCCTTCCAGTGGGTTCGCCAACCAATATCCTTACTAAAATAAGTGGCATACATAGTCGACTAAGTCTACGATAAAAGCTTGTGACCTGTCTATTCCTCTATTGCCATATAAGGGTTTGCCCTTACGTGCTTGCCCTAATTTACCTAATCCGTCACCTGCTGTAGATTGCACACATCGGCGGTACACCCCAGCAACCTGCGGTTGCATAATCTATCCCTAGATTCAGTACCGTCGACTTTCTATATTCAATAGGAGGCATTATGGAACTTGCAAAAGTAGCTCAAATATTGACGAAAAATCATATTCCAGTGTTTGGTGTTGAATCTAAAGGTAAATCCAAGAAAGTTGCTAAACCAGTATTAAGCGTTGTGAATAATAGTCATAGTATTGCCGAGCGGGCTTACTATAAAGCCGAGGCCAGAGGCTTTGAACCTGGCCATGAATTAGAAGATTGGTTAGCTGCGGAAGCCGAGGTGAACCAATGATTACCGCGCGCATTGAATACCATGATGCTTCGAGATTGGCTGCGGTAAATAGTGCCGCTCTTCAAAATAATGAAGCAGAAACTGCCGTGCTAACCCTTTACGATAATGGCACCATACGCGAATGCAACGAAGCTGCGGCAGAATTGCTGGATTGCTCACCTGCAAGTTTAACTTGGCAACATATTTCTACCATCATGCCACAATTGGCTGAAACCACCTTGATGCAAGGTGAAAAGGTGAATCCAAATTTACGGTTTTTGTCACATATCGGCTATGGGTTTGAGGTAATTGGCTTGAGCGGCGTGCATTTTGCTTGCGCTTTGTTTTTTAACGAAGTAGAGAATTTTGGTCGACATTGCTTGCGGTTGATTATTCGACCAATTTTAACCGAGCGGGAAATGGCGTAATACGATAAGGAAAAATGCAGAAGTTAAGGCCACTTAAGAGGCCTTAACTTTTTTTTGATCTCGCAAACTTACTTCTCACGCATTAAAAAGAAGGCTGCCAGAAGCAATGCAACCAATACCAGCAAGCCTTCCATGATTTTTAAGCTTTAATTAAATTACTTAACGACTTCTTTAAGTTGATCCAAAATCGCTGGGTTATCCAGTGTGGAAATATCCGAAGTGATTTCTTCGCCTTTAGCTAAGCTGCGTAATAATCTGCGCATAATTTTCCCCGAGCGGGTTTTTGGTAAGTTATCACCAAAACGAATCTCGTCAGGTTTAGCAATGGGGCCAATTTCTTTGCCCACCCAGTCACGCAGTTGTGCAACGATTTTTTTCAGTTCTTCGCCTTCAGGACGCGCACCTTTTAGCACCACGTAAGCAACAACAGATTCACCTTTAATGTCATGTGGTTTGCCAACGACAGCGGCTTCAGCGACTAACGGATTTGAAACCAAGGCTGATTCAATTTCCATTGTACCCAAGCGGTGACCTGATACGTTTAACACGTCATCAATACGGCCCATGATAGTGAAGTTGCCGGTTTTGGCATCGCGTACTGCACCATCACCCGCTAGGTAAATTGTGCCACCTAAATCGATTGGGTAGTAGCTTGATTTGTAACGCTCTGGGTCGTTATAAATAGTACGAATCATAGAGGGCCAAGGTTTTTTAATGACTAATAAGCCACCAGTACCCCAAGGTACGTCTTTACCTGTTTCATCCACCACATCAATTGCAATACCTGGAAAGGGCAGCGTACATGAGCCAGGCACTAGTGCAGTAGCGCCTGGTAACGGCGTAATCACATGCCCCCCCGTTTCTGTTTGCCAGAAGGTATCTACGATTGGGCAACGGCTTCCACCTACATTCTCGTAATACCACATCCAAGCTTCTGGGTTAATTGGCTCACCAACGGAACCAAGCAGACGCAAGCTGCTTAAATCAAAGCTCTTTGGATGCGTGCTTGCAGTAGTTTCAGCTGCTTTAATGAGTGAGCGAATTGCCGTTGGAGCAGTATAGAAAATCGACACTTTATGACGCTGAATCATTTGCCAAAAGCGGCCAGCATCTGGATAAGTGGGAATGCCTTCAAATATCACTTGCGTCACGCCCATGGCGAGTGGGCCATAAGCCACATAAGTGTGGCCTGTAATCCAGCCCACATCGGCCGTACACCAAAACACGTCATTATCTTTAATGTCGAAAGTCCAGCGCATGCTGTTCATGGCGTGTAACAAATAGCCTGCAGATGAGTGCTGCACACCTTTTGGTTTGCCAGTGCTGCCAGATGTGTAAAGCAAGAATAGCGGGTGTTCTGCATTCACTATCACAGGCTCACAGGAGTCGGCAGTCCCAGCGATTAAATCATTCCACCAGATATTATTCGCATTCCAAGGAATATCCTGACCGGTCTTTTTCAAAACAATGACGTTTTTAATCGATTCACAGCCACCCATGGCGATACCTTCATCTACTGCAGGTTTTAGTGGCAAGGCTTTACCGCCACGGAATTGACCGTCAGAGGTAATCACGGCAACCGCGCCAGCATCAATAATACGTTCGTTTAGGCTTTTTGCAGAAAAACCGCCGAATACCACGGAGTGCGTTAAACCTAGTCGTGCACAAGCTTGCATGGCAACAACAGCATCAATGCCCATCGGTAAGTAAATAATCACGCGGTCACCCACGTTCAAATTCAATTTCTTTAAGCCGTTAGCAAATTGGCAAACGCGGTGATACAGCTCTTTAAACGTGACATTAATCACGCTGCCGTCATCGGCCTCAAAGATAATTGCCGTTTTATTGGGGATAGTATTCAGGTGTTTATCTAAACAGTTGGCAGAAACATTCAGTTCTCCATCTTCAAACCATTTATAGAAAGGCGCATTGTCTTCATTCAGCGTTTTGGTAAAAGGCTTCTTCCACACCAACAGCTCGCGCGCCAGCTTTGCCCAGAAACCTTGGTAATCGTCTGTTGCCTCTTTGCATAAAGCGTTGTAGGCTGACATACCTGAGACGGTTGCATTTTTGGCAAAATCTGCACTGGGTTCAAAAACGCGGTTTTCATGTAGAACTGACTCAATTGACATGCTTGAAACTCCCTTTAACTCATTGTGATCTATTTATAATTTTGTTTTAGCAAGAATTTTTCTCAACTAACAGTATATTTTTATTCGACAGTAAAACGTCATAATAACCTAAAAAACCTATGTTAACACTGGATATGATTCTATCAGAAACCCCCACCAAAGCTAGCGCTGAAGCCAGTGTACAGCACGCAGTAGCGTGCAGTCCCTTTGTCGCCAAGTTATTTACTAAAGACGTGAGTTTGCTCAATGATTTGCTAGTAAACCTGCATCAAGAATATCAGTTAAGTGACATGCAAAATTTTTTGTCGCAACAAAATATTTTTGATGAAGCTTCCTTAAAACAAGCTTTAAGACGTTTGCGCCAGCAGGTGATGGCAAGAATTATCGTTCGTGATTTGAATGGTTTTGCCGATTTGTTTGAAGTGATGCGTACGACTTCTGCATTAGCCGAATGTGCAATCAATACATCGCTTGCCTATCTGAATGAATGGCTCGTGGATGCTTTTGGCCAGCCTGTAGATGGCGAAGGCCAGCTACAAAATTTCATTGTGATTGGTATGGGAAAATTGGGTGGGCGCGAATTAAACGTGTCATCGGACATTGATTTGATTTTTGCATACGAAAGTGAAGGCGAGACAAATGGTGGAAAATCCATCAGTAATCAAGATTTCTTCACTCGTTTGGCTAAAAAACTCATCGCAGCGATTGATGAAATTACGGAAGACGGTTTTGTGTTTAGGGTCGACATGCGTTTGCGGCCGTTTGGTAGCGAAGGCGCACTGGTCAGCAATTTGGATGCACTTGAAGAGTACTACCAAAATAATGGTCGCGAATGGGAGCGCTACGCTTGGATTAAAGGCAATGAAGTCACTGGCGGCAATCAGGTGTCAAAATTACTTAAACCATTTGTATTCCGTAAATATTTAGACTTTGGTGCATTTGCCAGCATGCGTGATTTGAAGATTCAAATTCAGCGCGATGTGAATAGCAAAGGCATGCACGATAATATCAAACTCGGCCGAGGCGGGATTCGCGAAATTGAGTTTGTCGCGCAGGTATTTCAGTTGATTCGCGGCGGCCAAGACCAGAGTTTACAAATTAAACCCACACTTTCTGTTTTAGAGCTGTTAAAAAATAAAGGCTTATTGCCAGAAAAAACAGTTGGTGAATTAAGTGAGGCTTACGTTTTTTTGCGAAATCTAGAGCACCGATTGATGTATGTGGATGACGCACAAACGCAAGAGCTGCCGAAAAGTGATGAAGCCAAGGCGCGTATCGCCAAATCGATGGGATTTGCTGATTGGCAAGAGTTTTTGGTGAAGTTAAATGTATATCGCCAGCAGGTTCAGCAGCATTTTGACGCTACCTTTAGCGACGCAGAATGTAGCAATGATGAGCTAGAAACCGAAAAAGCCATTTGGGAGGGCACTATTCTTGAGCAACAAGCGCTATGCGCTTTGCAAAAATTAGGTTTTGTAGAAGCAATTGAAACTTTGCGTCGCATCCACAACTTGCGTCAAAGTAGTCGGTATCACCAGTTGCCAGAATTAAGCCGTCAGCGTTTTGATGCCTTGATGCCACTTGCCATTTCGCAGGCCGCAACAATGCAAAACGCCGATGTCAGCTTAACGCGTGTGACTGATTTGTTAGAGAGCATTTGCCGGCGCGCAAGTTATTTGGCACTGCTGGCCGAACATCCACAAGCAATGCAATTGCTTGTTAAGTTGTGTAGCAGCAGCCCATGGTTGACACAATATCTCACGCAGCACCCCATACTTTTAGACGAGTTGTTGGATACACGCACGCTATATTCCGCACCAGATTTTACGGCTTTACGCGCTGAGTTATACGAAAGGCTAGCTGAGGTTGAAGGCGATATAGAGCGCCAAATGGACGTGTTCCGTCACTTTAAACACGCTAATATTTTCCGTTTTGCCGCGCAAGATATTAATGGTGAGTTAAGCCCAGAAAAGCTATCTGATTACTTAAGTGAACTTGCCGATTTGGTGATGAGCGTCAGTTTAGAAGTCATTTGGCCAAACGTACGCGGCAAACATTTAGATGTGCCGAAATTCGCGGTGATTGGCTACGGCAAACTTGGTGGCAAAGAGCTAGGTTATGCTTCAGATTTAGATATTATTTTCTTGTACGACGATCATTCATCAGATGCAGGTGAGGTCTATGCGCGTTTTGCACAACGTATTAATAACTGGTTTAACAGCTTAACTTCAGCAGGTTTACTGTATGAAACCGATATGCAATTACGACCTGATGGCAACAGCGGCTTGCTAGTGAGTAGCGTAGCAGCATTTAAAGAATACCAAATGCAAAAAGCATGGGTGTGGGAACATCAAGCCATTACGAGAGCCAGATTTGTCGCGGGCGATAAACAAATTGGCGAGGCGTTTGAAAAAATCCGTTTCGAGGTGATGACGCAACCGCGTGACTTAGCTCAGTTAAAAGCAGAAGTGCAATCCATGCGCGAAAAAATGCGCTCAGCACAACATATTGAAGCCAATATGTTTGACATTAAACACAGCATCGGCGGCATTATTGATGTGGAATTTCTAGTGCAATATTTGGTGCTAGCACACGCCAAACAATACCCACAACTGACTGGCAATATTGGCAACATCGGCTTGTTAAGGTTGCTGGCATCACTCAATATCATCGACCAAGATTTAGCAGATAAAGTCGTGCTGGCTTACCGCGATTATCGCCATACCCAGCATATGCTCAAGCTGCAAGGCGCGGCGCATTTAAGGGTGGAAATGTCGGAAGTGAGTGAGCATGCAACGGCTGTAAAAGACTTATGGCAACAGGTTTTTGTAGATTAAGTGCTTGTTAAACTAAAAAACAGATGTTCCGCGAACCTCATGGATATTGGCTTGCAGGGGTGTGTTATATTGATTGTTTTGCATATAATTCATGTTATTTCACTATACTTGCGCAATATAGATTTAGACTTGCGCAATATCGATTTAATGCTGGAGGAATTGCATGCAAACAAAAACAACGCAACAAATTCAAAAAAACTTGAGTCTAGCAATTAACTCCCATGGCAAACTTCCAAGCCAGGTTTTTTTGGAAAATTGGGTGAATTTTCTATTTTTTGACTCTGATAGAGCTTTTGTCGATGATTTTGCAGAAAAAGTACAGCTATTACTAAAAATTGAAGGTGGACATTGTGCATGTATTGTAGATTTAGACAATGACCCCAATACGAGGTATCACTCTTTTTATTTTAAAAAAGACACATTACCTATTGAATACCAATTGGTAATGGCTGGCAGTCCAATGAAGGCAGACGGTTGGATATATAACTTCTCCAGCCGATATGCTTGTATTTCAGATGTTGGAGACTGGTGTATTTATTGCAAGAGGTGCGATGAATTAGCTGTGATTGCATTTCGAGAACATGTTGCAGTAGAAAAATATAAAGTGGTCATTGAACAGTTGAAAGCCGTTGAGATAAGTTATGGTATTGCTACGCAACATCTTTTTAGTCTATCAGAGTATGCCTCTGCAGAATGGCGTGAAAGCTTGTTGAGCAGTTATCAAAGCACGCGTAGCCCGTATGTAATACGGGATTAAACGTACTTTAACCATCTAACATCCCCGTAACTCTTACGGGCTACAAGCTATAAAATCAATGTAAAAAAATCCTGAGTAAAGCAATATCTGTCGCGTGTTAAAATGCCCACCTATGAATGTGAATAAACCTGCAAATCCAACTCATGTTGTGTCAAACTCAGTCAATTTAGCTACAGCTTTGCAAAGTTGTATGTTGGCTGACCGCCATGCCTTGCGTCGCAAACTGCGTGATGTTTCGGATTTGCAAAAGTTAAAAGATGAAAAGTCTATTGCAAGAGCGCA
>NZ_JABFRA010000074.1 GCF_013141425.1 Methylotenera sp.
ACCTTGAATATAACCCAGAACCACCCTTCGATGCGGGCTCCCCAGAAAAAGCCCCACCCGTAGTCACACAATTCCTTAATGATATGTTTGCAGAGCTAGTTAAAACTTCAAAGCAAACAGCAAAACGTGCAAAAAAACGGCTCGGCTAAATATGGATTTTTAACTAATAATCAATTAAAACAATATGTTATATTTTTTTAGAGTCACCTGCGACAATTTGCCACATTCCACTTGATGAATTTCTCTAATACAATTCAGCGATAAAAATATTTTGGGGAGATGGCCGTGATTAAAAAAATAACAATAAGTACTCTATTGCTTGGATGTAGTGGTTTAGCGATAGCGGAAGATGTGGTTTCTCCGCAGGCAGATACTGCAGATATTCCTGCTACACAAATGGAATCGATGCAGATACGCGCCACGGCGGTAGCTAAACCTGCGGTACCTGTGAACTTGCCAGCCACTTCAGAAGGTGTGACTTCAAAACAGATTCAAGATGGTATTAATGTAATTAATACTGAAGATGCAATTAAGTACCTGCCAAGCGTACAAGTGCGCAAGCGTTATATCGGTGACACTAATAGTCCTGTTTCAACACGGACTAGTGGTACCTTGGTTACCTCGCGCACACTGGTATATGCGGATCATGTTTTACTATCAAACTTTCTGGGAAATGGTGCTAGTTTTGCGCCTCGTTTTGGGCTGGTCAGCCCAGAAGAGATTGAGAGAATTGATTTAATTTACGGGCCTTATTCCGCATTATATCCAGGCAATTCTATAGGTTCTGTGATACAAATGACAACCCGTATGCCTGAGAAATTTGAAGCACATGCAAGTATACAAGCTTTCACCCAAAATTATGAACTGTATAAAACGGACGAGAACTTTTCAGGAACACAGTTAAGTGCGTCTTTGGGTGGGCGTCAAGGGGATTTTTCATGGAGATTAAGTGCTAATAAACTTAATAGTGCAGCAATGCCCCAAGCTTATTTGCAAAAACCGGAATCAACAACTTTAGCCGTCCCTGCTAACAAAATAGTCAGTGGAGCTATTTTCGATCTTGGTGTTGATGGCAAACCTCGCGTCATACTTGGTGAGAATAACATTACTAGGACAATCCAAGATCAGGCGAAAGTCAAATTGGCCTATGATTTTACCCCTTCCATTCAGGCAGCTTACACTTTAGGTTATTGGCAAGAAGACCAAAATGAAAAAGCCAAGAGTTATTTGCGTGATAATGCTGGGAATCCTGTTTTCAGCGGAAATGTAAACATAAATGGGTTTAGATATACGCTGGCTAATACAAATTTTATTATTGGCGAGCGTGATAGAGAACACTTCATGCACAGTCTGTCATTACATGATAAAGATGCAGGTAATTGGGATTGGGAAGTTGTAGCAACAAAATATAATTTTAATAAAGACATTTATCGCCAACCATTAATTGCACTTCCTGCAGCTGATGCAGGTGGAGCTGGGCAAATCGCTGATTCTGAAGGGACTGGTTGGGAAACTTTTGATTTACGAACTAATTATTATCCCCAAGGTAAAGATGGAGAGCATCAAATTAGCCTTGGTTATCATTTAGATGAATATGTTCTAGAAACACTTATATCTAACACTGCAAACTGGAAAACAGGCTCAGCAACAACACGGCGTTCTGCATTTGCAGGAAAAACTCAAACACAAGCAATTTACGCGCAAGATGCATGGCGATTTTCGCCAAATTGGAAAGCGACTATAGGTGGACGCTGGGAGAACTGGGAAGCATTTGATGGCTCTGTTGCCAATGCAACATCTAAGCTGTCTTTTGCTTCGAGGGAAGATAACTTTTTTTCACCTAAGTTTTCACTCTCATATCAAGCTACTCCCGTCTGGATGCTACGTGGCTCAATAGGACAAGCCTATCGTATGCCGACGGTGTCTGAACTTTTCCAAGGTAGCATTACTGCTGGCACTATTGTCAATAATGATCCTAACCTAAAACCAGAAAATGCGGTATCAACTGACTTGACAGTCGAGCGTGACCTAGGAAATGGCTTATTGCGAGCTTCTTACTTTCATGAAAATATGAAGGATGCACTTATTTCTCAAACCAATGCATACACGCTTGTTACTAACATACAGAATATAGATAAAATTCGTACACAAGGAATTGAATTGGCTTACCAAGGAGCTGATGTGGCCATTAATGGGCTTGATCTTGTAGGAAGTTTGACCTTGACGCGTTCCAGAATTCTTGAAAATAAGAATAACCCAGAAACAATCGGTAATGAACAACCGCGAATTCCAAATTTCCGCGCAACACTTTCAGCGACTTATAGACAAAATGATAAATTATCATATGGAATGGGCTTGCGATATATAGGAGACCAATATAACACGCTCGAGAACAACGACGTTAATAGAGGTGACTACGGCAGCACCAGTAAACTTTTTATGATTGACGTTCGAGCTAACTACCGTTTCAGCAAGAATTGGCGCTTATCAGCAGGGATAGAAAACCTGAATAACTACAAGTTCTTTGCTTTTAATTCTGCACCACAGCGTACATTTCTAACTGAGTTGAAATTTGACTACTAGATGAAGCGTTTTCTTTTCATCGTACATAGGTGGCTGGGAATAGCTCTGGGGCTTTTTATGCTTCTATGGTTTTTTTCTGGCCTAGTTATGGTTTACTCAGGTAGCACGGCGGTCACGCAACAAGAACGTTTAGTACATGCCAAACCAATCTCGTTACATGATGCGAGTGCATTGCTCAGTGTCGGCGAAGTATGGCGTTTAAGTGAGCAACAGCGTAGTAGTGCGAAGTTTACTAGCGCTATGCAGTCTCATGACCACGATAAACAAAAAGCTTCAAGTATTAAGCTGAGTCAGTTAAAGCCTAAAGTTATCGAAGCACGTTTAACTGTTATAAATAATAGCCCAGTATGGCAAATAGAAGACGACGCTGGACGTCATTATGCGCTATCCGCCCTAAATGGTGACATCCAAAATATTTCAACTGATTCTGCGCTTCAAATCTCAAAAACATGGATAGCTAAAGAGGCAACGCCACAAGTAATAAAAGTAGTGGATAAAGACTTAGGCACACGTATGATGATGTTTGATTCTTATCGACCTTTTATCAAGGTCGCGATTGGAGATAGCGCTGGAACTGAATTGGATATTTCATCTAAAACAGGTGAAGTTGTTGTAGTGACAACACAATTGCAACGTATATTGGCTTATTCTGGAGAATGGCTACATTACTTTCGATTCCTCGATTCATTGGGGTTCAGTGATTATCGCAAGCCTATTTTAACTTGGACTTCGTTTACAGCCTGCTTTGCTGTACTCGTAGGTTTGATTGTTGGATGGTTACGCTGGCGTCCAGGTTGGTTTGGTACAAGAATCTACAATAATGGACAAGTTCAGCCTTATCGCGAGTCATGGTCTAAATGGCATTTTTGGTTAGGTTTAACTGGTGGTATCATTACTTTGACTTGGATACTTAGTGGTTTTTTGGTCAATAATCCTTGGGAAATTTTTACTAAAGCTAAATTTAGTCAACAGCAGTTATTACAATTTCAAGGAGGCCCACTTTCTTCAGAATTACTTGCCACACTTCCAGAAGCGATATTACCTAAAGATATGCAAACGGTAGAGTTGTTGATGCGCACTATTGGAGGACAATCGTTTGTGCGTGCATATGCTGCGATAGGGAAATCCTTAGCCATTGGTCGTCATAAACAAGAAGAAAAAGAAAAATCCTTACTAGAAGCTGCTCAACGTTTATTGCCAAAAGCAAAAATTAAAGACTATGTTTTGATTACTGATTATGATGATTTTTATTATCCGAATCATCGCAAGTCTTTAACAGAAAGACCTTTGCCAGTTTTGCGTGTCAATTTTAATGATTCGGCAGATCATCGCGTATATATTGATCCAACAGAGGGGCGTGTCTTACTTAAAATTGATCATAGTAGGCGCGCTTATCGCTGGTTATTTTTTGCACTCCACAATTGGGATTTAGGTGTTTTATATAGCCGACCTTTATGGGACGTATGGATGGTAATTTGGAGTTTAATTGGGTTAATATTAAGCATGACCTCACTTTATATTGGTTGGCGTAGAATGAAAGTTAGCATCAAAAATTGTTTAGCTAGAAGTGGCTATCAAAACAAAATTAAAAGACTGACAAACTGTTAATAATTTACTCTTTACGCTAGGATAAATTTGTAGGTTTATTGTTGGTGCGGGCTTGGCACGGTGTTTTGCTATTGTTGCGATTGGTTATATGTTCATTCTGCCGTCGCAAGAGGCTATCTTCTAGTTTGTGGATTTAATATTCCACCGTCTGAACTCCGTTTGATACGGGCTTTCCAGAAATAGCACCACCAGTGGTAACGCAGTTTCTTAATGATATGTTTGCTGAGTTAGTTGAAACTGTAGAGCAAATAGCCGAACACGAAAAGAAAATGGCTCGGATAAAGAAGTTTTTCGAGCGCAGATATTTTATGGTATATTTCTGCCACATCAAAATTTTTGAGCTAAAACTTTTGGTTTAAGTTAGATAGCATTGAGCTGTAATCCTAGTACACTCAATTGTACCATCCAAATTATAATAGTTGTTTAGATAGAGTTTAGTTGCTTCTTAAAGTTTGTATAGTGATGCTGAAGTGACGCTATATTAGTAATACGATGGTTTAGTTAAGGGTTTCTAGGGCATGAATGAATACGTATTGGAAAATCGATTAAGTAAGTGGACGGGTTTGCTGTTTGTAGTGGCTATCCACGGCGCATTGCTATACGCGGCAATGAGTTATAAATTGATTCCTCCGCCACAAGAAGCCATTACTTTAATGGTGAATTTGATTAATCCGCCACCTAAGGTGGAAGAACCTCCTCCGCCAGAACCACCAAAACCACCACCGCCAAAAAAAGTTGAGTTGGTGAAAGAAAAACCAATCGTACGTCCACAGCCTGCGCCAGTGCTGGTTGCTGAGGCCCCTATAGTTTCGGCTGCTGAGCCTGTTGCGCCACCACCACCTGCTGAGCCAGTCAAAGAGTCGCCTCCTTCTCCGCCAGTAAGTGTTGCTGCGACAGCTCCAGTATCTTCTGCACCCGTGCAATTGTCTGAGCTATCCCTTGGTTGCCCACAGCGCTCGGAGCCAGAATACCCTGCCGTGTCGCGACGTAAAGGCGAGGCTGGCCAAGTTAAATTACGGGTAGAGTTGGATGAAGGTGGGCATGTGACCTCGGTTAAAGTGGCGCAGAGTTCAGGTTTTAAACGTTTAGACGATGCAGGAATTGCCGCAGTAAAAAGTTGGCGGTGCAATGCGGCAACACGCGATGGTAAGCCCGTGCGTGCTGTGGCCTTGCAACCATTTGATTTTATTTTAGAAGGGAATTAGTAATATGGCAAATGAATTAGGCGTTGCAAATTTTATTGCAAATGTGGATACGGTAGGTAAGGCGGTATTGGTGTTTTTGCTGATACTTTCGATTGCCAGCTGGTATTTGATTGTGACTAAGAGTTTGGCGAATTGGCTTGAGGCTAAACGCGCTAAAGAATTTTTAACCAAGTTCTGGCAGCATCAGTCGATTGATAGTTTAAGTGGGAGTTTAAAACAAACAAAGCCTGATAACGCGTTTGCAAAACTGGCGGCAGAGGGTTTAACTGCTATGCGCAATAGCAATGGTTATGGTGCTCATAAACTGGCCGCGGCTGGTGGAACGTCAGAATTTATGACGCGCGCAATACGTAATGGTATTGATCAAGAGTCAGCTCGCAGTGAAAATGGCTTAACCATATTAGCTTCGGCAGGTTCGGCATCGCCTTATGTCGGTTTGTTTGGCACGGTGTGGGCGATTTATCACGCTTTAGTTAATATCGGTCTGAGTGGCCAAGGTACTTTAGATAAAGTGGCTGGCCCTGTAGGCGAAGCTTTGATTATGACGGCAATCGGCTTGGCGGTGGCGATTCCCGCGGTATTTGCTTATAACGCATTTAACCGACGTAACCGTATGTGGCTTGCTAAATTAGATGCATTCGCCCATGACTTATTTGTGATGTTAACGGTGGGGAATGTTGCTGATGAGAAAGTGAAACCCGAACTTAAATCTGTAGGCGATGTATCATGAGTTTCGGTAGCTTTAATTCACAATCACAACATTCTGCAAAAGCAGAAATTAACGTGGTACCCTTGGTAGACGTAATGCTGGTATTGTTGGTGATTTTTATTATTACCGCACCCTTACTCACGCATTCAGTAAAAATCGATTTACCAAAAGCTTCAAGTAATCCAAATATTACCAAACCAGACCATGTGGAATTGGCTATTCGTGAAGATGGGAGCTTATTTTGGAACGGCGAACTCGTACCTAAGGAATCGCTAGCTGCTCGTTTTGAGATTGAAGCAAAAAAAGAGCCACAACCTGAGTTGCATATTAAGGCAGATGGCACGGCAGCTTACGAGAAAGTAGCGCAAGTGATGTCCGTAGCCGCGAAAACAGGCTTGGTTAAAATTGGCTTTGTGACAGATCCTTCTTTCAGTAAATAACTGCAATTCAACAAACACAAATTAGTAGCTAGTAGCGATGGCTAACCGCTATTCGGTTACCTAGTTTGTGTCCTTTAACAAATCAGCATCAAGAAAATAGCTAATGCGCTTGCGCGGAGTTAAGTAGTCAAGCACGTCGGCCGGTAGTTGGTTAGGGCGCAAGCAGGCGCTGATGTTGATGCTTGGTTCTTCACGCAAATCCAGTATTTGTGGTTCTTGCTTGTCGCTCAAAGGGTCATGCAACATTACAAAGGGTCGAAGCGGCTTATTTGGGTTGACCGAAATCACTGTGGCATAACTACCAGTAGAAAGCTGCAAAATACTGCCTGGCGGGTAAATGCCCAGCGATTTGATTAAGCGTTTGAGCAGAGTTTCATCGTATTTTGAGCGCTGGTTAGCATACATCAATGCCAAGGCTTCGTAAGGAGTTTTTGCCAGTGCGAAGTTATTCGGGTTGCATAGATTGTCGTACCCGTTTACCAGCGCAATGAGTCTAGCAAGCGGATCTGTTTGTTCACCACGTAAATGTTTTGGATATCCTGAGCCGTCGGCATGTTCGTGGTGCTGATAAATTATTTTACCAATACGAACTGGCAAACCCACTTCTTGAGCAATTCGTGCCCCGATTTCGCTATGTTGCTCATAGTGAATTTGCTCTGATTTTGTCAGAGGTTCTTTTTTTAGCAAGATTTTATCGGATATTTCTGCCTTACCAATATCGTGAAACAAAGCGGCTAATCCTAAAAGTCGCGCATCTTCTTTAGACATTTCGATGGATTTTGCCATAATCAGTGCAAGTACCGTTACATTCAGTGGGTGCACATAATTGGCATCGCTGGAGCGGTTGCCATTGAGCGCGTGCACCGCCACATCGCCTTCCATGAGCGCGGTGTCGACTAAGTCATTGACGATTAATGACGCCTGCTCAATCGATGCTTTTGGATTCGTTAATATGTTTCGCGTAACTTGTTTAGCAATGTTGCTGGTATTGATGAATTTTTTTTCGCACTCGTTAATGGCGTGATGCAATTCTTTCAGGCGTACTTTTTTAGTGTCTGGTTGGGTTGCTATGGCTTCAGGCTTTGCACTGTCATTATTATTTTCTACAATTGGTTGGGCCTCGCTAGGCTTGTCTTCTGTTAACTGCAATGGCGGGCAATCGCTACGCGTTGGGTCGTAACGCAGTTTTTTTAAGCCAGTTTTTTTAATGATGGATATCTGGTCTTCATCTTTCACCTTAAAGTTACTCAGTGGGAACGGGTGGTCCATCCAGCCTAAATCTAAGTGAACATACATACCAACTTGTAGCTGAGCAACATCGATAAAATGGGGCTGATTAGTTTGCATTTTCTTTGCCTTGTAGTTTTCTTGACGCTAATAATATTGAGAAATCATTTGTTTTCACTGGTTTACTGTACAAATAGCCTTGCGCTTCTTCGCAACCCATTAATCTTAAAAAGTCAGCTTGTGCAAAGGTTTCTACACCTTCGGCAATGACGCTGAAGCCCAAGCTCTTTGCCATCGCATTTATGGCATTGGCAATGGCGGCATCGTCCATATCACCTGGTAGGTCGCGCACAAATGACTGATCAATTTTGATTTTATCGAGCGGTAAACGTTTCAGATGAGAGAGCGACGAATAGCCCGTGCCAAAGTCGTCAATAGCTAATCTCAAGCCGAGTTGCTTGATTCGATTAAATGTATCGATTACAAACTCTGTGTTTTGCATGACGGTGCTTTCGGTGATCTCAAGCTCCAGCATTGACGGGTTACAATCGGTTTCCATCAGCACACCATAAACCGTATCAGCAAAATTACTTCGCATGATTTGTACGCCAGACACATTAATGGAAATCCATTGAATGGCATGGCCGTCTTTAACCCAACGTACTGCCTGTAAAGCGGCTTCACGCAATACCCATTCGCCAATTTGCACAATGAGACCAGTTTCTTCGGCTAGTGGAATGAATTTAGCAGGTGATACCAGGCCTAATTCAGGATGGTTCCAGCGAATAAGTGCTTCTGCACCAATAATCTCGTCACTGATTAGTGATACTTGCGGTTGGTAATACACTGCAAACTGATTTCGTTCTAAGGCTCGGCGCAGTTGGCTTTCCATGGTAAAGCGCTCCACCGCGTTTTTGCTCAGGTCATCTGAATAGAAGCAGTGGTTATTTTTACCTTTGTTCTTAACTTGATACATGGCAATGTCAGCTGCTTTTATTAAGCTTTCAACATCACTACAATCCTTTGGAAAAATGGAAATGCCGATGCTAGCGCTGATGAAAATCTCTTTACCATCGATGGTGAATTCAATTTGCAAAGCGTGAATAATTTTTTTTGCAACAATCGCCGCATCACTTGAGTTGTTAATCATGTCCATCATGACTACGAATTCATCACCGCCTAGTCGCGCGACTACATCGCTATCACGCATAGAAAGGCTGATTCTTCTAGAGGCTTCAAGCAGGAGTTTATCGCCAACCTGATGCCCAAGGCTGTCGTTTACAGTTTTAAAGCGGTCTAAATCAATAAACAACAAAGCAATTTTATGGTTGTCACGCTCGGCGCGTTTAATAGAATGCTCAAGTAGCTCATTTAAAAGCCGACGGTTCGGAAGTCCCGTGAGTGGGTCGTGATTGACTAACTCGTTCAGTCTATTTTGAGAGCGTTTAATCTCGGTAATGTCGGAAAACACGCAGACATAATTAAATGTTTTGCCATCTTGATTCTCCACAACGGAAATGGTTAGCCACTTATGAAAGATTTCACCATTTTTGCGATGGTTAGTTACTTCGCCGCACCATCTTCCATCATTCAACAAGGCGTTCCATACTTCATGTTCATCGGGCTGTAGTTTTTTTGGAATTGAGCCGAGTACTTCACTTTCGGTATAGCCGGTAATTTCGGTGTAGCCTTTATTGATGGCAATGATGCGAGCATTTTCATCAATAATCACCATGCCTTCTGTGGCGTTATCGAAAGCGATTTTTGCTTGGTGCAGTTGTTTGTCTGAACTCTCTCTTTGAATGGCAACGCTTAATGATCTGCCGATAGCCATTAATGAACCGAGCTCTTGTGGTGTTGTTTTAATTAAATCATGGCAACGTTCGATAATGATGTTGCCCCACCAAACTTTGTCTGAAAATAAGGGCACGATGGCAATTGACTGGGTGTCATGCTGTTTGAGAATTTTCCGTTCTGCAGTTGGCAAATCTCGAATGTCGCCAAATACAGGGTCGCCCAGTTGCAATGCATCTTTCCAGCGTTTTAAACGAACATCATTAAAATCAATCGCTTCAAGTGCATCGTCCGTGCTGTTAAAACCTGGCACAGCCCATTTGTAGAGAATTTTAGCGTGCGCCGTTTTCTGATTTTTACCAAGCTCAGTATTAATTGGCGTCGAGTTTTTGATAATGGTCGCCCGGGTAAAGCGTAAAGCCAGACATAATTGTTGTAGCACGGTAGCTGCCACGTTATGCCACGAGTCTGCAGAGTGCAGTAGCCAGTCACACGAAATTAATGCATCTAGGATAGCACTACGGTCACGTAAATGACTTTCGGCTAGTTTGCGTTCGGTAATGTCGCGGCCCAATGTGACTAAGCCATGTCGACTGCCATCGTCGTTAAACAACGGCACTTTAATGACATCCAGTACCTTCTCGCCGCCATGTGGCAGTGAAACAGATTCCTCGTTCCGAATGGCTCTGCGTAAATGCCAAGCACGGTCATCTGAGGTTTTTGATTGACGGAATGCATCTTTAAATGCTGGATCTGTCTGGCTGGCAAGTTCCATGTCGGTTTTATGCCGAAAATCTTGCTGATTGAGTTGGAATAACTCCAAGCTACTACTATTGGCCTCCAGCCAGCGGTTTTTTTCATCTTTGAAAAAAATCACATCGGGGCTGGCATCAATCAGATTACGCAATAGTTTTTCAGTGTGCCTTAATTGTGATTCGGTGGCTACGCGGTCTGTAATGTCGTGCATGTGTAATACATAGCCCGCTGCGTGCTTGTCATTGGCTTGATTTGAGGTGAACACTTTGAGTGTGCGAAGGGCATCACCAGCAGCATATTGCAAAATGAAATCAGTGCTGGATTTTTTTAACTCGGCAACGATACGTTGATGGACCGGCTTGGGTAACTTGCCTGCACCTGCAGCCACTTGATTTAAATTTAAATTGAAAATTTCGCGCGCATACGGGTTGGCATAGCTTACGTTGCCGTTAGCCTCCGCGGCGATAATCGCCACCCCTTGCAATGAACTCAACAATTGCCAAGCAAGCGTTAGCTCGTTTGCCATGAATCTATTAAGATGGCTTTCGCCCTCTGCGGTAGATTGAGTTAGTTCTAATTTTATTGAATTTTTCAATTTCTGAAACGTCTCAAAATTGGGTTAAATTTAAAGTCTCTAGTTCAGATTTAATTTGGCTTAGTACACATTGCTAAACAAATATACTGAATATTGTTTTCAAACCTACTGAATAAGAGTCCTGTGCTTTTATCGACTAGATTCGTTAAAGCTTGAATGTAAATATACGCTTTAGCAAAAAAAACAATCGATAAATCAAAAGGGTAATGTGCCTCTAATTTGGTATTTAGCTTTCTTTTTTGCGTTATAAGGTTTCTTGCCTGATTCAATATTCAATGTAGTAAGATTCATTTCTTCAAAAAACTTGTTCTATGGAAAAGTTGGTTTTAATGAAAAAAAAATTGGCTTATTTCTTCAGTTTATTGCTGTGCTTGTTTTTTGCTGGCTTCGCGGCACAAGTCCAAGCGTTGCCACAAAATAAATTGTTAGCGCTACATGTGGCTTTAGATGCCCAAGGCCAGCTTTGGCGCGTGGTGCAGAGCAATGGATTGATAGAGGTGGATGTTAGCGCAGATTTGGGTAAAACTTTTTCAGCGCCGATGTTAATCAATCCAACTGCGCAAAAGACAGATACAAGCAATGCAACTCGACCTGTTTTAGCCATTGGCCCAGAAGGCAATATCTACGTGGCTTGGACCGAAGTGCTAAAGACTGCTCAAACGGCGCATATCTGGCTCACACGCTCGATTGATGGTGGTAAGACATTTGAACGACCAACCATGCTGTACCAAGATGAAGCTAAAGTTCTTGGCGGCTTGGCGGCGCTAAATGTCTCGCAATCTGCGATTACTGTGTTATGGCTAAAAAAGCGAGATGGCATTTTAGATAAAGGGGCAGAAAGAATCAGTCAATCTGCGGCAATTTATTATGCAGTTTCAACCAATCAAGGCCTAACTTTTGAAGCTGAACAAAAACTTGCGGATAGTCACTGTGTAGATTGTCGTATAGCCTTGACCAATAAAATGGATGGAACGGTAGTCATGATGTGGTTAGATCAAATTGAAGGTGATAAACATGACTACAAAATGACCGAGTTACCTAAAATAGTGGGGCAATTACCGATAATAAAGCGTGCAACGTTTGGTCGCTGGAGGTTGGGTGGCTGTGCGCAAAATAGTGCCGCATTGGCAATTGGTGGGCAGGATAAAAATTGGTGGGGCTATCACATGGCCTGGTTTGAAGGCGGGAAAGGTGATTTTGGCAAAGACATCGCGCTGTTTTATGCTCGTGTGGATGGTGAAGCCTGGGTTTCGTCGCCAGCAAAAAAAGTAGGAAATTTTCATAAGCAGCAAACTAATGTCGCGCTATTAAGTTTGGATGACGCCGTTTGGCTAATTTGGACTGAGACGGAAGCGACCGGTGCTCGTATTGTTGGTCTGCATTCAGCCGATGGAGGACGAAGTTGGAGCGATAGTAAAGTATTAGCAGTCAGCAATGGCGCGGCTGGGTTTCCGCAACTGCTTACCCATCATCAACATGTATATTTAGTCTGGAATACTGAAAAAGAAAATCTTCAGGTAATTTCGCTGCAATAAATTTGCGGTCCCGCTAAGTTCTAATTCGAGGGCTGTTAGCAAACTGACAGGTTCGATGAATTCAATAACAGTATTTTTATTTGTTTAAGCAATTCAGACTTTTGCTGATTAAATCCTATCGCTCTTTTTTAGATTTAATTCGCGACAATATGTGCGCGCGGCTTCACTTTTTCTGCATGAGTCTTGAGCGATGAGTAATTTTTTTCATGAACAATTCATGTTTGGCATGGCTTTTGCATTATCTAGACTATGGCGATATTTTTTTGTATCGCTAATGTTGAACTGGATACGGTGAGTAAAAATGCTACAAGTTGATTTTGTTAAAATGATTAATATTCATGTTGCCTTAAAAAGGTACCTGACGGATTTGCTGTCAAATCAAACTGTAGTTGCCTTGGATTATCAAAAAATTAAAAAAGACGACGTGTGCTATTTAGGTAAGTTGATTTATGGTCACGAGCAGCAATTGGCTACGCTACCAGTTTTTGAAGAAGTGAAAGGCCTGCATGCCAATTTTCACGGCTTAACGGCTGAGATTGTGCGTTTGCATCATGCGGGGCAACATGAAAAAGCCTTGTTGCTATTGCATGGCAGATTTGAAATGGTGTTTAGAAAATTAAAGTCAAGAATTATTGTCTTATCTCAGCAATATACGGCGAGTACTATTACGTCTGTCCGGCCCAATAGGCCTGCTCGGTTAAGCGCAGGATTACATGCACCACACTTTTGAGTTGTGTGTTAATTCCATCCAAATCGCCCAAGCACTTGCACTGCTGAGGAGCAAGCCTGCAAGGCGCATTCCATAAGGTTCTACAAGGCTTGTTTTAAGCTTTAGCCACAGCCATGGGGCGAAAAATAATGAGGCGCTGGACCCGATAGCAAAGGCGGCCATGCTCAATGCGCCCCCTAGTGGATTTCCATTAAACGATGCGATGATGAGTGCTGAGTAAAGCAGGCCGCAAGGCATCAATGCCCATAACATGCCGATATAAAAATAGCCGCCTTGTACGCGGCTTAATTTTTTAACGTGCTGCCAAATGTTTCGCCCAGCCTGGTCGACCCAAATTGGCTGGCGCGCATATACGAGTAATATCAGACCCCAGAAAAAAATCAGCACATGAAAAAATGTCCATAGCGGATGCAGAATTGTACTGTAGGTAGAAAGCCAAGCAATGCTTTGAATCGCAAACGTTGCAATGGCGCCGAGTAAAGCATAACCGCATAATCGTCCGAGATGGTAGAGTTGTATTGCGTAAGGCTTTTCCGAAGATTGCGTAAATGAAGTGCAAGCTGCACCGCACATGGCCACGCAATGGGGTCCACCTGTTAAACCCATTAATAGTGCGCTATAAATTAATGCTGTTTGCATAGAGGGCAGGGTATGTTGGGTAAAGTTCAGGTTAGTCGATTTGTCTTGGTAGCTATTTTAAAGCTCAGTCTTAGCTTTGGCGGCGGTTTTTTAGTCTTTATCTTCTTCAAAAATTCTTCGGCCTTCTTCTTCAACGTCTTCAAATTGGCCACGGTAAACTGCCCACCAAAGCCCGCCCAGCACAATCAAAGCCATTACAACCGAGAGTGGCACCAGTATAAATAAAATATCCATTATTGAACCTTTGCAGGGGTTAGCGCCAATGGCGTTGGGCTTATTGGGGCGGTAGACGCAGAGAAAGTCGTTAAGCGTAGCGCATTCGCAACAACAATCAGCGAACTCACCGCCATGCCTAAGCCCGCAAGCCAGGCTGACAGCACACCAAAGAAGGCTAATGGTACGCAGACCGCATTGTACACAATAGCCCATGTGATATTTTGTTTGATAATCGTCATGGTTTTTCTAGCATGTTGAATCAGCTGTGGAATTTGGCTGATATCCCCGTTTAATAGCACGTAGTCGGCATGAGCTAAGGTTAAAGGCACGCCTTTGCCCATGGCGATGGAAACATGCGCACTGGCCAATATCGGGCCGTCATTGAGGCCATCACCCACCATGAGTACTTTTTTGCCTTGCTGTTTAAGTGTTTGTAGGCGCATCAATTTGTCATGTGGGCTGCAAGCCGCTTGAAATTGCGTAATGCCAATGTCATTTGCGGTATTTACCACGGTGTGGGCTTGGTCGCCGGATAAAAGTTCTATACTTAGATTTGCCGCTTTTAGTTGTTGAATTGCGAATGCGGCATGCGGTTTGATGGCTTCTTGCAGACCAAACGTGGCTAACCAGCCATTTTCATCCGCCAGAAAGACTTGTTGTGATGATTGTCTGGAATCAAGTAAGCCGCAAAATTTTTCTGAACCTAACTTGAGTTGGCCTTTTATCGCATTTGGCAATGACTCCTTGGTTATTAGCGATGCGCTAACCCCAGCACCTACAGTCTCTTGAATATCAGTAAATTCAACAGAAGCTAATGCAGAACTGGAATTTTGAGTATTTGCATTCACAATTGCGCGAGAAACTGGATGCATTGAGTGCTGGGCGACCGCAGCCGCGAGGGCGAGTACCTCGTTTTCAGAAAGTCCTTCTTTGTACGAAATGGATTTTATTGCGATATGATCTTCTGTCAGTGTCCCCGTTTTATCGAAAATGACAGTGTCAATATCGGCAATGCTTTCAATAGCTTGCAGACGGCGGATTAAAATACCGCGCTTTACGAACGCGCTAGCGCTGGAGAGCATGGCTGCAGGGGTGGCCAGCGACAATGCACATGGGCAGGTAACAATTAAAACCGCCGCTGCTGTCATAAGCGCGCGACCATGATCCACATTCCAGAGTAAGGCGGCGGCTACCACTGCACTTAGTATCACCACAATTAAAAAGGGTCGGGCAACACGATCTGCCAGTTGCGACAGTCGGGGCTTTTCTATCGCCGCTTGGTTGATTAAGTTAACAATCTGGCCGTATTGAGTCGATTCGCCAATGGTTTCAAGAACAATGTTGACGGTTTGCCCCAAGTTGTAACTGCCTGCCACTACATTGTCGTGCAGGTTTTTTTGTATGGGGGTGGATTCGCCCGTTAACAAGGATTCATCAACGCGTGTGCTACCTAATACCAGTTTGCCGTCAGCGGGAAAAGCTTCGCCGATGTGCACGCGTGCAATGTCGCCAACTTTAAGGTTGCTATTGAGTACACGGCTAAACGAACCATCTACATTTTGGCGCTCGATGCTTTCAGGAATGCGGCTGACCAAGGCCTCCATCGAGCCCAGCGTCTTGCTGTGTAGTTTTACTTCAATTAAGCGTGCGGAGAGCAAAAAGAAAACGAACATTGTTAAAGAATCAAAATAGACGATGTTGCCCCACCAGCCGCTGGGGTCAAATGTGGCGGCTGAACTCACAATAAAGGTGATGGCGATGCCCATGGCGACGGGTAAATCCATGCTGATTTGTCGTTGCTTTAAGTCGCGGTAAGCATTACTAAAGAAACTGCTGCTAGAAAATATCAATACCGGCAGGCTAAGCAACCAAGAGGCCCAGTTAAGCAGATGGACAATATCCTCAGTAATGTCGCCAGGTTTTGTAAAATAGCTGGGGCTGGCATACATCATCACTTGCATCATGCAAAACCCAGCAACCAGCCAGCGCCAAAATGCCGAGCGATTCTTTTTGGTGGAATTCAGCTGGCTTTCATTATTGGAGGCGGGGCTTGCGCTGTAACCAAGTGCTTGAATGGCACCTAATATGGTAGAAGGGCGCGTTAATGCGGGAGACCATACAACCACCGCACGTCTTTTTGACATACTGACCCGTGCACTCACAATGCCTGGTAGTTCGCTTAAGCCTCTCTCGACAATGCCTGAGCACGCGGCACAGCGCAAGCCGTCCAACAGTAAGCTGGATTGCACCAGTGGTTGTGCGGGGTCGTCACCAACCGATTGGCTAAAGGCTTGCCACTGCTCTTGCGTGTCTAAAATCTCCCAGGCGCGGTTTGGCAAGTTTGCATCGTTGGTTGAAGCGCTAGTTAGCAAAGGGATACTCCATGCAATGTTGTGATGTCACCTATAAAATAAATAACAATAAAATAAATCATTAAGTGTTATTTCTCAGCGCTCTATGTCTAAGAGCCTTATTTCAACAGTAAGTTTTACCAAGCAATTTTTTAACACAAAATTAAAACAGTTTCGTAAAAAAGATTGCTAGGTAAATCGTGAGATTCGGTATGTAATTATATATTGAAAAGCATCGGTTCAGCCCCACATTAAGTACATATCAACTGAAATGGAGTTAAGTATGCGTTTTGATAAATTAACCACAAAATTTCAACAAGCACTCAATGACGCGCAAAGTTTGGCGGTGGCGAATGACAGCCCAACCATTGAAGCTTTGCATTTACTTTCCGCGCTGGTCACACAAGAGGATGGCGGTACTTCTTCATTATTGGCCCATGCTGGCGTGCATCTAGCACCGCTTAAAACTGCACTTAGCCAAGCGATCGGCAATTTGGCCAAATCTTCTGACAATTCGGGCGAGGTGGCTATTTCGCGCGATTTAAATAACTTACTTAACGTGACCGATAAATTAGCCCTAAAACGTGGCGATGGATTTATAGCTAGTGAAATGTTTTTGTTGGCTTTGGCAGACGATAAGGGCGAAGCTGGTAAATTGCTTAAAGCCAATGGGTTATCAAAATCCGCCTTAGAACAGGCGATCAATGAAGTGCGCGGTGGTGAACAGGTCAATGAGTCTGATGCTGAATCCAACCGCGAAGCACTCAAAAAGTATACTGTGGACTTAACAGAACGCGCCAGACTAGGCAAGCTAGACCCTGTGATTGGTCGCGACGATGAAATTCGCCGTACCATTCAAATTCTTGGGCGCCGAACCAAAAACAATCCAGTGCTGATTGGTGAGCCTGGTGTAGGTAAAACCGCTATTGTAGAAGGTTTGGCGCAACGCATTGTAAACGACGAAGTGCCTGATTCTCTTAAAGGGCGAAAGGTTTTGTCTTTAGACATGGCAGCTTTGCTAGCGGGTGCAAAATATCGTGGAGATTTTGAAGAACGTTTAAAAGCCGTGCTGAAAGAGCTTTCCCAAGATGCAGGCCAATCCATCGTGTTTATCGATGAATTGCATACAATGGTGGGTGCAGGTAAAGCCGAAGGGGCTATGGACGCAGGTAATATGTTAAAGCCTGCACTGGCGCGTGGTGAGTTGCATTGTGTTGGCGCGACAACGCTTGATGAGTACCGTAAATACATCGAAAAAGATGCCGCACTAGAACGTCGCTTTCAAAAAGTATTAGTCGATGAGCCTAGCGTAGAAGCAACCATTGCGATTTTGCGGGGCCTGCAAGAAAAATATGAATTACATCATGGTGTCGAGATTACCGACCCAGCGATTGTGGCGGCGGCAGAGCTTAGTCATCGTTATATTACAGACCGGTTTTTACCAGATAAAGCGATTGATTTAATTGATGAGGCGGCTTCACGCATCAAAATGGAAATTGATTCCAAGCCTGAAGTGATGGATAAGCTTGAGCGTAGATTGATTCAACTCAAGATCGAGCGTGAAGCGGTGCGCCGTGAAAAAGATGAAGGCAGTAAAAAACGATTCAGTTTGATTGAAGAAGAGTTTGCACGCTTAGAAAAAGAATATGCAGATTTGGAAGATATTTGGAAAGCAGAAAAAGCCCAAGTGCAAGGTTCTGCCCACATAAAAGAGGCGATTGATAAACTAAAATTTGAGATGGAAGAAGCTACGCGCAAAGGCGAATGGCAAAAAGTTTCTGAGTTGCAATATGGAAAATTGCCCGCTTTAGAAGCTCAATTGAAGCAGGCATCCAGTTCAGAAGCTGTTTCGTCGCAACCTAAGCATAAAATGTTGCGTACCGAAGTGGGCGCTGACGAAATTGCCGAAGTGGTGAGCCGTGCAACAGGCATTCCAGTTTCCAAGATGATGCAAGGCGAGCGTGGTAAATTGTTGACCATGGAAACGAAGTTGCACGAACGTGTGGTTGGGCAAGATGAAGCCGTGCGACTTGTTTCTGATGCGATTCGTCGTTCACGCTCTGGGTTGGGTGATCCAAATCGTCCCTATGGTAGCTTCTTGTTCTTGGGCCCGACTGGGGTGGGTAAAACGGAGCTCTGTAAAGCGTTGGCAGGATTCTTGTTTGATTCTGAAGATCATTTGATTCGCATCGATATGAGCGAGTTTATGGAGAAACATTCCGTATCACGCATGATAGGTGCACCGCCTGGCTATGTGGGATATGAAGAAGGAGGTGCGTTAACCGAGGCGGTGCGTCGTAAACCGTATAGTGTGATTTTGTTAGATGAAGTTGAAAAAGCACATCCAGACGTGTTCAACGTGCTGTTGCAAGTGCTGGATGACGGTCGTTTAACCGATGGTCAGGGTCGTACGGTGGATTTTAAAAATACCGTGATTATCATGACCTCTAATTTAGGTTCACAAATGATACAAAGCATGGCTGACCAAGATTACCAAGTTGTGAAATTGGCGGTGATGGGTGAGGTGAAAGCGCACTTCCGACCTGAGTTCGTCAACCGTATTGATGAAGTGGTCGTTTTCCATGCTTTGGATGAAGCTAATATTAAATCCATTGCCTCGATTCAACTGCAATATTTGGCGAAACGATTGACCGCAATGGACATGCAACTGGAAATCACCGACGCGGCCATTGCTGAAATCGCCAATGCGGGTTTTGATCCAGTGTATGGCGCCAGACCACTTAAACGCGCCATACAGTCTGAAATTGAAAATCCATTGGCGCGCGAAATTTTGGCTGGAGACTTTGCAGCGAAAGACAGCATTAAGGTGGACGTTAAAGCAGGTAAATTTGTCTTTTCAAAATCGAATGTTTGATTGATGTAAAGACCTTGATAAGGCGGCTATTTATTAAAAAGTGAGTTGAAAGGTAGCGTTGTACAAGTATTTTCAGCCTGAGTTTTTTTGTGCATTACTTGCAGTTTTTATACTGACGGTAGATATTGCGCGTGCTGAATTTAGTGCACAACAATTAGAAGTTTTTGATAATGAGCCGCCTGTTGTAAAAGATTTACTCATGCGCGCCAATGTGCTGATTAGCAATGAGGTAGACGCAGAAGCTACATGGAATGCGGCTGATTTATATTGCCAAGCTGCCCGCTATGGCAGTGCTGAAGCGGCTTATCGACTTGGTATGCTGTATGCGTTTGGTCGTGGCGTGCCAGAAAATCGTGACTACGCCGCTAATTTGTTTGGTATCGCATCAGGCCATGGGCATTTTGAGGCCCAGCAAATGCTTGAAACTATACAAATTAAAACCTCGGCCACGCCGCCTTGTGTGCTGGAAAATGTATTGCCAGAAAAAGCGCCACTGCCCATTACTTTATTTGTAGAAATTAGCCCTGAAATCGATTTGTACATTGCCAATTTACCTAAAAGTAAACGTTGGGTGCTGCGCTTAGTCAAAAACATTTCAAAATGGTACAAAGTTGACGAAAAATTAGTGTTATCAATCATTTCAGTAGAATCAAACTTTGAGAATATTGCCCTTTCAAACAGAGATGCTCGTGGCTTGATGCAGTTGATTCCAGATACGGCGGAGCGATTTAATGTTAAAAATGCCTATGATGCTAGTCAAAACATAAAAGGTGGCGTTGCCTATTTGCGCTGGTTATTGGCTTATTATAAAGGGGATGTATCGCTTGCTGTGGCGGCTTACAACGCGGGTGAAGGCTCAGTAAACAAATATAATGGAATTCCACCTTACCCTGAAACTAAGCAATATGTAAAAAAAGTTCAGGCGCGCTATCCCTACAAAACGCATGCCTATGATGCGAATATTACGGCTCCGTCACCCGTGTTTAAATCCACTAAGTTTAAGCGTCGCAGTTGAGTGCGATAAGGAGTTAAAAATGCCTGAAAAATTGAACCGTTTTAATTTGATAGGCTTGTGCTTTCTGACTTTGGTATTTTCGGGATGCGCTAGCCAAGCATTTCAAAATGTTGCCCCTGAGAAAAAAATCCAGCGTATTTCAGAAGAGGAATTGTCTCGCATTGTGCCCAAGCCTCTGCCAGCACTCAGTTTGGATGACCTGGTAAAATTGACAAAAGAAGGTCAAACAGCGGATCAAATTATTGAAAAAATTAAAACTAGCAATTCTTCTTATGATTTATCTCCAAGTCAGAATATAGAGCTAAGCAAGCAGGGCATAGATAGCAAAGTGCTGGATTATATTCATACAAGTCGCGAGCTGGCATTAAGGAATAACATTGCTGAAGAAATCAATAAACGCGAGAAACTTAAACAGTTGGAGTTGGAAAAGCTAAAACAGCAACAATTGCAGCAGCAACGATTTTCGAATGACCCTTTTTGTGGATATAGCCATTATGGCTACCCCTATCGCTTCCATCCATACGGTTATGGCGCATATGGTTCTAGGTTCGGCCGTCGATTCGGCGGCGGCTTTGGTTTTGGTATGCCGTTTGGTTGTTGGTAAACAGGTTAGCTAATTATAGCTAATAGTTAATATTGCTAATTAAATTAGAGTAAAACTCATTATTTTTCGAGGAAAAAGTGCGACAAATCACACATCAAATCAGCGTTCATACGCAAGGCCGAAAACTTTATGACATTACGCCAGAGGTGACCGCATGGGCTGAGTATAGTGGCTTCAAAACAGGGCTCATTACACTGTATATTCAGCATACCTCGGCTAGTTTATTGATAAATGAAAATTATGATCACGATGTATTAGTTGATATGGAAGCTTTTTTCAATCGCTTAGTCCCAGACGGTGACCCGCTATTCATCCACACCATTGAAGGCCCCGATGACATGCCGGCTCATGTGCGTAGCGCACTTACACAAACACATTTATCCATTCCACTGATTGATGGTAAAGCCGCATTGGGACAGTGGCAGGGCATTTTTTTGTACGAGCATCGGCATGTTGCGGGTAAGCGTAAAGTGATTTTACATTTGATAGGCGAATAGAGTTTGTTTGATAAAGGTCGGCCTTTAAATACGCAAGAGCGTACAATTTTTGAGCCCTATTTCCAGCTTAATACCTTGAATCAGGCACGCATTACAGAGAATCATACCCCGTTCTGGTTGCACAAAAAGATGTGTGCGGTGGTATTGCGTGCGCATATTTACTTTCGTAAAGATGCTTATCAATTCAATAGCCAAAACGGTATCGAACTGTTAGCTCATGAACTGACACACGTTGAACAATACCTAGCTGGCATGACCGTGGTCAAGTATTTGTGGGCTTCTCGGTATGGCTACCAAAATAATCCTTACGAAATTGAAGCATATGCAAAAGCAGCTAATGTTCGCCGTCTTGTAGGGAAAAGTGGGCAAGGTCAGCCGCAATTGTAAAGAACTGTGAATTGACAAAGCTAACGTTGACCATGTATGTTTTAGGCGATAGATTGATAGTATAAGTTTTGCTTAAAAGCTTAGCGTAATATTAATTGGATATCATTTAGGAGAAGTCTCATGGGTTTATTTTCATTCATTAAAGATGCAGGCGAAAAGCTATTTGGAGTAGGTGAAGCTAAAGCGGCTGAAGAAGTTGCAAAAAAAGATCCAACTCCAGTAAACATAGAGGCTGCCAATAAGGCGGCAGCGAAGGCGATTGCTGATTATGTGACAAAATTAGGTTTAACTGCAGAGGGTCTGGCTATTGGCTTTGATGGTGCATCAGCAACCGTCATTGTGCAGGGCACGGCCGCTAGCCAAGAAATCAAAGAGAAAATACTTCTCGCGGCGGGCAATGTTAAAGGCGTAGAAAATGTACAAGATCAACTTGGCGTAGTCGCTACCGCAAGTTCTGCACCTGATCCTGTCTTTTACACAGTAGTTAGCGGTGATACCTTGTCAAAAATCGCTAAGGCGCAATATGGTAACGCCAATGATTACAATAAGATTTTTGAGGCAAATAAACCACTGTTAAGTCATCCGGATAAAATTTACCCAGGACAATCGTTGCGTATCCCTGCTTGATTTCGAATAAAAATGGAATCTAACATTTTAGTTGGTGCAACAAGCTATCGTTAACTGTTTAACTACATTGCGTTAATCACAAGATAAGCTAGAATGGTAACTTGATATTTTAGTTGGTAAAAAGGTCCTTGAAGCTTGTTTGGTTCAGGGATTTTTTGATTTTTAATTATATGGAGATGAATATGTCAGTACTGTTACGTTCTTTGTTGGTGTTAAGTGTTTCAAGTTTATTATTAGTAGCTTGTGGTGAAAAGGAAGCAGCACCTGTTGAGGCTGCGCCAGCCCCAGTAGAAGCGCCAGCCGCTACACCTGCGGCCGAAGCTGCGCCTGCAGTACCAGCAAGCGGTGGTGGCTATGAGCCGACAGCAGAAGAGCGTGTTCCTGGCATTACGCTAGATGCAGCAGCGGTAGATGCTGCCTCCACACCGGCAGCTGAAGCAGCCCCTGCAGAGGCAGCACCAGCCGCTCAGTAAATAAAAACAGCGCTTCTTTCGTTGTCTTAAAAGCACGCTTAGGCGTGCTTTTTTATTATTAAATATTGACTGTTCATTTGTTTAAGGCGCGTCAGAATTTATTGCCTAGGTTTTCTTTGCTTGAACATATTTGCTAGAGCACAAGCGCATTAGTTTAATCGGCTCCAACTCAGCGGGTCAAAAGGATGGCTTTGACGACGAAGCTCATAGTAAAGGCCGCTCGTTTCATTACCGCCACTGTTCCCTACCGATGCAATCGTATCGCCAGCCTGAACGTTGTCCCCCACCTGCTTAAATACCGCTTGATTATTGCCATATAAGCTCATGTAGCCGCCGCCGTGATCTAAAATAATCAAGTTGCCAAAACCACGTAACCAGTCGGCAAACACCACGCGGCCGGTTGCAACGGACTTCACATCCGCCCCTTCATTTGCCTTAATAAACAGTCCTTTCCAGGATATACCACTATCTTCTCGGCTGGTACCAAATCGGTTAGTTAAATCGCCACGTACAGGCAAGCGCAGCTTACCTTTCAAGCTGGCAAAATTACTGCCAGAGAACTCAGTGCTAGGTTCACCATTATTGGTAATACTAGTATTCGAGGCTTTCGCATTGTTTTCCACCATATTTTTTGCCGTGTTCACGTTTTCGGATGCCGCAGAAGAGGTGGTTTTGCCAGAATTGGCTGTTTTTTGGCGTACTTTTTTGGGCGCAGATGGGATGATTTTTGTTAAACGCTCTACTAATTGTGAAAGCCTCTTTTCGTCACGACTGAGCTTTTTAATTTCGCCACGTTGTGTGGCAATTTGATTCGATAGTGAGCGAACAACTTTTGATTTAGTCTTTTTTTGTTCTTCTAAGACCTTTTTCTCTTCTATTTGTTTTTGTTTTAACTCAGCGACCTCTTTTAAAGTTGTAGCTGCTTCTTCATTCAGTTTGCTGATTTTATTTAAGTTGCCTTGCATTTTGTTGATTAAAGTGGCTCGCGCCTTTGTAACATAGGAAAAATAATGAATATCACGCGCAATCTCACTCGGATTCTCACTTTGTAGAATCATCTGCAGGTAGCTTTGCTGGCCATGTATATATTGCTGGTACAGTTGTTCATTGAGTAATTTTTGCTGCTGAGTAAGCGCTTGATTCGTTGTAGCAGATTCCGTTTGTAACTGTGAAAGCGTTTTTTTATTTTTTTGCTGTTTTTGGTTGATTTCAAACAATTTTTTGTTGGCTTCGCTAATCGCGACTTCACTTTCTTTTAAGGCATCTGCTGCATCTTTGTGTGCTTCTTTAGAGTCGTCCAGTTCTTTTTTAAGTGCTTCTAACCGTTGTTGCACCTCGTCTAAACTTTGCTTCGGTTGCTCATTTTTTGCAGCAAAGACAAACGGTAAGTGCGTAAGCATTAACGCCATTAATACGCTGAGGAAATGGTGTTTCAATTGGCGGCGATTCATTTGTTTCAAGAGCTTGGCGGATGTAAGTCAATCAACTCTTAAGACTAAAATCAATAATGTTTTTACCCGTCATTTCGATAGGTTGTGCCAATCCCATCATTTTTAACAGGGTAGGAGCTAAATCGGAGAGTGCGCCATTCGGAGCTAAGCTTGCATCACGCCCTATATAAATAAGCGGTACTTTATTGGTAGTGTGCTGTGTATGCGGTTGATTGTTTTCAACATCAAACATGGTTTCGGCATTGCCATGGTCAGCGGTGATAATCACTTCGCCACCGATGCTTTGCATGGCATTCACAATGCGGCCAATGCAGGTGTCCAGCGTTTCTATTGCAGCTATTGCCGCTTTCAGGCTACCAGTGTGGCCTACCATGTCGCCGTTGGCATAATTACAAACAATGGCATTATATTTTTTACTTAGAATCGCTTCTTCCAGCTTTTCGGTGACCTCAAATGCGCTCATTTCAGGTTGTAAATCGTAGGTTTCCACTTGAGGAGAAGGCACTAAGATACGGTCTTCGCCAGAAAAAATGTGTTCTTCGCCGCCGTTAAAGAAAAAGGTCACGTGGGGGTATTTTTCAGTTTCAGCGATTCGTAATTGGGTCAATCCTAGTGTTGAGAGATATTCACCAAAGGTATTGCGCACATCCACAGGTGGAAAAATAACCGAAGCTTTGGTTTCTTTTTTGTCGTACATGGTTAATGTGAAATAACCGGCTAGTTTGGGTACATGACGTCGATGGAAGCCATCAAATTCTTCAGCTAGTAACGCATGTGTTAACTGACGTGCCCGATCAGAGCGGAAATTCATGAAAACCACTAAGTCGCCATCTTCTAGATGTACAGGCTTTTCACCTACTTTATGGATGGAAGTTGTTTTGACGAATTCATCATTTTCGCCACGTGCATAAGCATCTTTAAGTCCAATAGCAGCGGTTTCGGCGTTGAACTCTCCGATGCCTTCGGTAAAAAGTTTATAAGCCACTTCAACGCGTGGCCAGCGTTTGTCGCGGTCCATGCCATAAAAGCGGCCGCTAATTGAAGCGATTTTTCCTACACCGAGTTCAGTACATTTTTTTTCAAGCGCTTCAATAAAAGGCGCGGCACTGATTGGCGGCGTATCGCGCCCATCTAAAAATGCATGGAGATACACTTTTGTCAGGCCATGTTTTGCTGCCATTTCTAACATGGCATAGAGATGATTTTGATGACTGTGCACACCGCCATCAGAAAGCAGGCCAAAAATATGCAAAGCTTTATCCTGCTGTTTTAGGTTGTTCAGTGCAGGTGAGAGTTCGGGGTGCTTGAAAAATTCACCACTGGCAATACTGTTGTTGATGCGTTCAAAATCCTGAAACACTACACGACCCGCACCAATATTCAGGTGACCTACCTCAGAGTTGCCCATTTGACCGTCTGGTAAGCCTACATAATGCTCAGAGGCATCAATCAGGGTGTGAGGAAAACGCTTCCATAAATGATCCCAATTGGGTTTTTTGGCTTGCGCGATCGCGTTATCCGTAGATTGTTCGCGATAACCAAAGCCATCTAAAATTAGTAAGCAAACTGGAGTAATGTTGGTTGGTGTAGACATAACGATTCGCCTAATAAGCTTGCGTAAAAAATGTAATGCTAATATCACCATTTTAGCGCATTTACACGTAAAATCGGCTTATATCTAGACGTAAAAGTTCGTGAATAAAAAAAGTGTGAGGCATTGGTTGAATTTCGCTAAAAATGACACCATGTCTACTGTATAAATTAATGAGAGGAAGTACGTGGAATTTATTAAAAGTAATATTTTGTTGATTGGTTTGGCCATTGGCTCAGGTTTGATGTTGTTATTGCCTTCGTTAAGAAAAGGTGCGGGTGGCGTACCAAACTTAAGCCCAGCAGAAGCAGTGACGCTGATTAATCGCTCAAATGCCGTGGTGCTTGATGTGCGAGATGAAGCGGAATTTGCTAGTGGACATATCGCGGATGCAAGCAACATTCCTGTTGATGCGTTAGCGCAGCGTATTGGCGAGCTTAAAAAATACCAAAATAAGCCGATTTTAGTGAATTGCCAGCGCGGTGTGCGCTCTGCTAAAGCTTGTGATATTTTACGCAAGGCGGAATTTACACAAGTGCATAATTTACAAGGTGGCATCAGCGCCTGGCTTGAAGCTAAATTGCCAGTTGTAAATAAAGTGCTAGTGGCCAAAGCTGCAGCCAATAAAGCAACAGTTAATAAAACGAGCGTGAAAAAAAGTGTAAGCAATAAAAAAGCCGCAAACGAAGATGCCGAGAACGGAGTGAGTTGATGCCCACAGTAACGATGTATTCCACGGCGGTATGCCCTTATTGCATCAATGCCGAGCGGCTTCTGACAAGCAAAGGCGTGACGGCTATCAATAAGATTCGTGTTGATTTACAACCAGAGCTACGTGTCGAGATGATGCAAAAAACTGGGCGTCGCACCGTGCCGCAAATTTATATTGATGATCGCCATATCGGTGGTTTTGATGAATTGCGCGCACTTGATCGGGCGGGCGGATTAGAGCCACTACTCGCTAAGTAAAGATTCGCTTAATCTCTGATAAAATAGCATTTTAAGCAGTATTTTATTCATTTAACCTTTTATTTAATTAGAAACTAAAGAAAACATCATGGCACAAGAAGAAAACAACGCAACACAAGAACAAGCACAGCAACCAGGTTTTAGTATCGAAAAAATCTACGTTAAAGATGCGTCATTAGAAATTCCGAATGCTCCGCAAATTTTTACAGATCGTACGCAACCACAAGTGGGCATTGAATTGAGCAATCGCGCACAAGTGCTCGATGAAGGTTTGTTTGAAGTGGCAATTAAAGTAACCGTTACTTCAAAAATTGAAGATAAAACAGTATTTTTGGTTGAGGTAGAGCAAGCGGGTATTTTCCAAATTCGCAACGTTCCAGAAGATAATCTGGACATGATTATTGGCATTACCTGCCCAAATATCTTATTCCCATACGCACGTGAAACGGTCTCAGATTTAATTGTACGTGCTGGTTTCTTACCAGTATTGTTAAATCCAATCAATTTTGAAGCCTTATACGCACAGCAAAAACAGCAAGCCGAAGCCGCAGCGGCTACAGCGACACACTAGTTTTTTAATGCCTAGAAATTATTCAATAGAACTTTTCACAAGCTTAATGTTAGCGTTGATGCCATTATCGGCATTGGCGCTAGATTTTCGTTCCGTATCGGCGCCAAAAGCGGTGCTTTATGATGCGCCTTCCAGCGCGGCTAAAAAAGTCTTATTGCTGAGTCAAAATTACCCCGTTGAAATTGTCGTTAATTTAGGCGACTGGCTTAAAGTGCGCGATGCGCAAGGCGGGTTAAATTGGGTGGAGGCAAAGCAGTTGGCGAATAAACACACTGTCATCATCACTGTCAATGGAGCGGAGATTAGGCAAGCGGCCGATGCGACATCTAACTTAATAGCGACTGTGGACAAAGACGTAGTGCTGGAAGTGGCGGATGCAAAGCTGAGTAATGGTTGGATTAAAGTGAAGCATCGTGATGGAGTCATAGGTTATGTTTTACTGTCGTCGTCATGGGGTGCTAATTAAATGGCGAAAATCGTTAGCTCCAATCCTAATGGCTATAAAATAGCCGTTCTTGGCGCGGGCGCATGGGGTACCGCTCTTGCGATGAATATCAGTCAGCGCCATCAAGTTTCATTGTGGGCGCGAAACGCTGGCCATGTTTCAGGTATGCGTAAAGCGCGCGCCAACCCCATGTATCTGGGCGATTTCAAATTTAACGAGCAACTGCAAGTTGAAGACGATTTAGCCACGGCGCTGGATGGGGCGGATTTAATCCTCTCTGTTGTCCCTACCGCTGGCTTTAGAGGCATACTGCAAGATATCAAAGCACTAGGTTGTAAGCTGCCGATTATCTGGGCACATAAAGGCTTAGAACCGCAATCCGCCAAGTTGCCTTATGAGGTGGCATTAGAAGAACTCGGCAATGAGCAAAAATGGGGCGCACTCTCTGGCCCAAGCTTCGCGGCAGAGTTAGTGCGTGGCTTGCCTACAGCGGTAACGCTTGCGGCAAATGATGAAGCTTTTGCTAATGAAGCGGCACTGCTGATTCATGGTGCTAACTTGCGTGTTTATCATACGACGGATGTGATTGGCGTTTCAGTTGGTGGTGCGGTTAAGAACGTGATGGCGATTGCCGCTGGTATTTCTGATGGAATGGGTTTTGGTAACAACGCCCGTGCAGCCATGATTACTCGTGGCTTGGCAGAAATGACACGTTTTGGTGTGGCGCTAGGCGCTTCTACCGAAACGTTTATGGGCTTAGCTGGCGCAGGCGATTTGATTTTAACCTGTACTGGGCAATACTCAAGAAACCGTGAAGTTGGCTTGCAATTAGCCAGCGGTAAGTCTTTAGCGGATATTTTGCAAGGTTTAGGCCATGTAGCCGAAGGCGTGAACACGGCACGTGAAGTAATGCGTCGCGCCAATACCATTGGTGTTGATATGCCAATTACTTATGAAGTGAACCAAGCGCTTTCTAACGGTAAAAGTGCAAAAGATGCGGTAACCGATTTGCTGGGACGCGAGCAAAAACCAGAAGCGATTTAATTTATAAATAATCTATCAAATAGCAGTTGTATTGCTGTTATTCGAGATTTTTTAGGTGTTTTAAAAATACAAAAAGTGCTTAGCCTCAGGCTAAATTCCACTTCACACTCAATTCACATAAGCGTTATATTCTGATTGCTGTCTTTAAAAGCAAAGGAATTTAAATGCCAACAATTTTTACCCATGTTGCCGTGCCTGTTGCCACCAGCTTGGGTATAGGAAAAATTGCCAGTCGTCGCCTGCTTTTCTTTGCCGCTTTTTGTGCCATTTTGCCAGACTTTGACACCATCGGTTTTAAGTTAGGCATTTCCTACGCATCGCAATGGGGGCATCGTGGCTTTACGCATTCTATTGCCTTTGCGCTGTTAGTTGCACTTTTAGCCGCCTGCATCAGTCGCCAATTAAAAAGTCGCGCATGGGTGGTCTTTTTGCTGGTATTCATCGCAGTGGTTTCTCATCCCTTGCTCGACATGTGCACCAATGGCGGCTTGGGCGTAACGTTGTATTGGCCCTATTCAAACGAGCGCGTATTTTTTGAATATCGGCCGATAGCGGTTTCGCCTATCGGCATTAGCCGATTCTTTACTGAACGTGGTTTTGCGGTGATTAAATCAGAATTTATGTGGGTGTGGCTACCGTCAATTATTTTGCTATTTACCCTGCGCGGTATGCGGCGCAAGTAAGTTACGCGCCACCCTCAAAGCCTATTTGACGCCAAGCTTCATAAAGCAAGACGGCCGCAGAATTAGATAAATTCAAACTTCGGCTATCAGGCAACATGGGCAAGCGCAGTCTATGTTCTGCCGTGAATTCACTCCGAATCTCTTCAGGCAAGCCACGCGTTTCTGGGCCAAAAACAAATACATCGTCCACTTTAAATTCAATATCGCTATGCCGCGTGCTACCTTTGGTAGTAATTGCAAATAAGCGCTTGCCAGACAGCGCCGCTTTGCAAGCCGCCCAGTTTTCATGCACTTGTACTGTTGAATATTCGTGATAATCCAAACCCGCGCGTTTAAGTTGCTTGTCATCTAAGCTAAACCCCAAAGGTTTCACCAAATGCAAAGCTGCACCAGTATTAGCGCATAAGCGAATGATGTTACCTGTGTTTGGGGGTATTTCAGGCTCAAAAAGCACAATGTGAAACATGAAGGAAGTTTTCGTTTGAAGTTTGTATGCCGCAATTTTAATTGAAAACAGCAGATGATGACGAACAAACTAAAAACTTCGTCATTTTTCACGAATCCAATTTTTAGGTGGTTTGTGGTAGGACGTATTAGTGCAACGTAATACGCCCTACGCAGGCTAAAACACATGCTCTGCGACCCTCATGGATATTGGCTCCCAGAGTATCGTTATTTAGCGTTGTAGCCTGCATGTAATGCGGGGAAGTTATTTGTTAGGTGTTATAAAAGTTCTTGTAACCAGCGATGTTCCGCGTATTGCGCCGAAAGTAAGCGTTTTCATACGGCGGATTACGCAAGCTAATCCGCCGTATGCGGGCTAATTTAACCGAAGGGTTACGCAGAAGTTGCATCATGTTAAGTGTAGGATTAACTGCCCTCATTATGTTTTAGCAGGTGGTATTGTTTTATCACCACTGAAAATTTAGTGGCTTTTAATTGGGGTCTGTCCCCTATTGTCCCCCGACAGCAGGATTTTAAGCGGAAAAGTAAGGAAGTAAACGCAAAAACAGAAATTCAATCACACCCGTAAAACGGGTGTTAGGATAATTTTGCTTGACAGGTAGGGGAAGTCCCTAGAGATGGGTTAGGCATTCTTCTTTACCACTACGCCGTGACATTTAGGGCACTCCAAGTTGTCGGGCTTTTCAAGGCCGTCTTCTTCAAGGTCGTCTAGAACATTTCCGAACCACACCATTGAGGTTCCGCAATGCGGGCAAAACACCCCATTAACTTTATGGAATGCCCTTGCGGTAACAATTACGTATGTAGCCAATAAACCAAATGCCGAGAGAGTAGCCACCAGACCCGCAGTAGCATATGGCTTGGAGATGATACACATAATCATAAGCACGATGATCGTGATTGCAGCTCCAAAAATGCCGAAGAACACCTTTAAGAGCTTATTGCCACGCACAGACGCCGCTTGCCCATAAGCGAGGAGTTGCTGCTCCAGTTCTTCGTAACTCCATGTCATTGCGGTATGCCTAACGTTTGAATTAAGGGGCTGGGTTTAGCCAGTGATCTTGCCCGTAAAAAGTGGACACTCGTTTAACCTGCTGCTTCCAACGCTATCGGTGATTGATAGCCGATACCTGAATGCAAACGTACAGGATTATAAAAGTCCTCAATATACTGTTTGATTGCCATCTTCAAATCGTCCCCTCCCTTAAATCGGAAACCATGTATCCATTCACTCTTGAATGAATGGAAGAATGATTCCATATGCGCGTTATCCGTACATTGCCGCGGACGGTTCATGCTTGGTTTGATGCCATATTGCATTAATAATGCCTGATATTCAAGTGCCGCATACTCAATACCACGGTCAGAATGAAACCATAGGCCAGCATCTGGCTTCCTTGCACTGATGGCCATCTGGAGCGCCTCACAGGTTAAGCTTGCTTTACGGTGATTAGCCAATGCCCAACCAATAATACGACGTGAGAACATATCCATCACCACCGCTAAGTAATGCCAACCATTGCCTGTTTTAATAAAAGTCACATCACCCACCCAAAGTTGATTCACAGTGCTGGGCGCAGCCATCCCTAGCTTCTCATTGCCATGGCGTTGAAAGAAAGCATGGTTGCCTGCATTAGTCCAATACAGGCGACTAGCGCGTCCTGCAATGCCAATGGTACGCATGAGCCTCGCAACTCGATGACGTCCACAATAAATGCCTTGATGCTTCAATGCAGCATGGATACGTGGGCTGCCATAGGCTTCATGACTTAACTGATGGACTTCACGTACATGTTCACACAGTGTAGCATCAGTTTGTGTACGTAAAGATGCTGGCCGCCTCTGCCAAGCATAAAACCCACTCCGCGATACCTTGTATTTCTCGCACATCATTTGGATCGAGAAATCTTGGCTATTTTGGGCGATGAAGCGGAAGATGTCCGTTTTACATCGGAAGTGAATTTGATGGCTTTTTTTAAAAGGTCATGCTCCAGCTTAAGCTGGGCATAGGCTTTCTCCACTTCACGTAAGCGCAGTAGCTCAGCTTCATTGACTAGTTCAGGTTCATTTGCAGATTGATTCACCATGATAAGTCCCTCACGCGATTGTTTCTTCCATCGTGACAGCATAAAGGGGTGGATGTCTAGAGACTGCACCACATCTTGCACTAATATGCCAGGTTGAGAAGCTAATCGTACTGCCTCAGCTTTAAATGATTCTGAATATCGAGCATATGCTCGTTTGATTGTTCTTGCCATGCCACATCTCCTCAAAAGTTAGAGTGATGTGTCTACTTTTTTAGGGCAAGTCCACAGTCCCGCTTGAATGATGGGTTAGACAATGAAGAACCAACATACCGCACCCCACAAAACTAAAAAGGTTAAATAGCCACAGCACTATAAACTAAGGTAAAAATTTGCAGCCATAGCAACGGCGACACCAAAAAGAGCGAACGCAACAACCCAAACGCTTAATTTACTACGTTTCTCGTTTGTTGGTTCGGTGTTTGGAGAAAAGGCGTAAAGTAGGCGCCTTAAAAAAAGCTCATTTCCTCCACGCTTTACCAAACGATAACGCAATAAAAGAGTAACAACTAAAGCTGCCCAAATAGCCCACCAATAGTTTTTAATTAACTCTATCAATGTGAAACCCTAACGTAAAGTAGGCATCCTATTTAAAGCTTTTAAAAGCGTCAAATATGAAAGCCATTTAATTTTTAAAAATAAAATATTTAATAAAATCATTGTATTAACAATTTTTAGTATTGCCTAAAATTTATATTTCTATACGGCGTGAATTATGCAAAACTTTATATCAACTTCTGCTACAAGTCCAGAGTCCCCCAAACTTTTAGAACAAGTTCGTGGAAAAATTCGACTAAGACATTATAGCATTAGAACTGAGCAGGTATATTTAGATTGGATTAAACGCTTTATTTTGCATTTTGATAAACGTTACCCAATTGAGATGGGTGCGGTTGAGGTGGGGACTCGTATTATTTAGCGCTGCCTTAGCTCGCTTGTTTTGTCTTTTTTAGTTTTCAATAGGTTTGATGATGTTGTGTAACATATCATCAATTGTCATCTCTGTGCAAACGAGCGTTATTTTTGTAACGTCCGCGCAATTACCCAGCACTCCACTTGCGCCGCGCCCGCTAGTTTTAACGTTTTGGCAAGTTCATTTAAACTCGCACCCGTGGTCATTACGTCATCGATAATGGCGATGCGCTTGCCCGTTAAATGGTTGGTTACTTTAAATGCACCTTTAATATTTTTAACACGTTCTTTTAATGGCAGGCTGGCTTGCGGTGGCGTGTACTTTTGCCTCTGCAGTGTGGTGAAATCTAATTTCTCAGGATGATTTTTTGTGATGATTTTGGCAATTTCTAGCGCTTGATTAAAGCCACGTTCTTTTAGGCGCGTGGGGTGCATGGGCATTGGAATGATTAAATCTACATTTGTTAAATCGACTCTTTTACCCAGCATTTGTCCAAAGATGTTTGCTAGATTTAGTTTGTTGCCATATTTATAGCTTTGCATCATGGCGTCTATTGGGAAGTCGTAGGTAAATACGCTGTAAGTTGCGTCAAAATCGGGTGGGGAACTTAAGCAACTGCCACATACGAAGCCGTTTGAATTTAAACCACATTGGGGGCATTGTGGTGCGGTGTGCCAAGGCAAGTCGTTTAGGCATGCTTCACATAAGCCAAGCTCGCCTGCATTTTGCGCTGTACATAGCAGGCAGCGTTGTTTGAACAGGTGATTAAATAACCCAATTGATAGCTTATTGGATAAAATCTGCTTAAATTTTAATCGCATGTTTAAGGTTTGCGCCACTTTTTGTTGACAAGGTATAATCTCACAATAATTCAAGCCTCTTAAAGGGAACCGCATATGCTCGAAACCGTCTCGCATGCAATCATTAATACCGATAGTCTAAAAGCCAATCTTAACCATACTTCTGAACCCAATACAGTGAATCGTTGGAACGTAGCAGATATTGTCGCATTATTTGAGCTGCCTTTCAGCGATTTAATGTATCAGGCGCAAACTGTGCATCGTGCGAACTTTAACCCAAATGCCGTGCAAGTTAGTACGTTATTGTCGATTAAAACAGGGGGCTGTTCGGAGGATTGTGGTTACTGTCCACAGGCGGCACGTTACCACACTGAGGTGGAAGATGAGCCTTTGATGAAGCTGGATGATGTGGTGGCTGCCGCGCAAGAAGCTAAAGACAATGGCGCAAGCCGCTTCTGTATGGGCGCTGCGTGGCGTGGCCCAAAACAGCGCGATTTAGAGCCAGTGTTGAAAATGATTGCCGAAGTAAAAGCCATGGGTTTAGAAACTTGCGCGACATTGGGTATGTTAAAAGAGGGTCAAGCCGAGCAGTTAAAAGAGGCGGGTTTAGACTATTACAACCATAATTTGGATACCGCACCAGAGTTTTATGGTGATGTGATTACTACACGTACTTATCAAGACCGTTTAGATACTTTGGATCGCGTGCGCAGCCAAGATATTCACGTGTGTAGCGGCGGCATTATTGGCATGGGCGAATCGCGCAATCAGCGCGCGGGTTTGTTAGCGCAATTAGCCAATATGGAGCGCCCACCGGAAAGCGTGCCGATTAATTTGCTCACGCAAGTTGAAGGTACGCCATTGCACGGCACAGAAGAGCTAGACCATCTTGAGTTTGTGCGCACTATTGCGGCGGCGCGTATCACCATGCCAACCAGTTATGTACGTTTATCAGCAGGCCGCCAAAGTATGAGTGAAGGCATTCAAGCGATGTGTTTTCTTGCGGGTGCAAATAGTATTTTTTACGGCGAAAAATTACTAACGACAGCTAACCCAGAAGCCTCTAGCGATAAAGCGCTGTTTGCAAAGTTAGGTATTAATAAAATCTAACATGCTGGCTTCTTTACAACTCGCATTAGAAAAACGCAAAGCGGAAGGCTTGCTGCGCCAAAGGCGTTTGCTCGATTCTCCGCAGGCCGAGCATATTGTTGCCAATAACAAACCGTATTTATCCTTTTGCAGTAATGATTATTTAGGTTTGGCTAATCGTCCTGAACTCATTGCTACGATGCAAAAAGCGGCGGGCGATTCAGGTGTTGGTAGCGGCGCATCTGGACTGGTGACGGGGCATCATCGCTACCACGATGACTTAGAAAAGCAATTGGCCAAGTTTGTGAATATGCCGGCCGCACTATTGTTTTCTACCGGCTACATGGCGAACATTGGTGTGCTAGGTGTTCTGGTTGGCCGCGGTGATGCGATTTTTGCGGATAAATTAAATCACGCCTGTTTGAATGATGGCGGCTATTATTCGTTGGCAGAATTTAACCGTTTTGCCCATAACGATGTGGCCGCACTTGAAAAGCTACTTAAAGTCAGCACCGCAAAATATAAACTGATAGCGGTGGATGCGGTGTTTAGTATGGATGGCGATATAGCGCCATTGGCTGAATATTTAGCGCTTTGCGAAAAATATGATGCTTACTTGTATGTTGATGATGCGCATGGTTTTGGTGTGCTGGGTGAGCATGGTCAAGGTTCGCTAAATCACCTTAAATTAAAATCCCCACGCATTATCATGATGGCTACTTTAGGTAAAGCCGCGGGTGTGGCTGGCTCTTTTGTTGCGGGTGAAAGTGTAGTGATTGATTATTTAATTCAAACTGCCAAAAGCTATGTTTACTCAACGCCTGCGCCACCTGCCTTGTCTGCCACCTTATCTGCCTCAGTTAAGCTAATAGAAGAGGGCGATGATTTACGTACGCATTTGCGTAGTTTGATTGCTTACTTTAAAGACAATTTACATTGCAAAAAATGGCAGTTATTGCCATCGCAAACCTCAATACAACCTTTGTTGGTGGGGGGTAATCTCGAGGCTTTGGCTTTAAGCGAATTTTTGCAAAATATTGGTATATTAGTGCCAGCAATACGACCACCCACCGTCCCGGTCGGAACGGCTAGGCTACGCATTTCACTTTCGGCAGCGCATTCATTAGACGATATTAAACAACTCATTTCGGCAATCCAACAGGCAGAGCAAGTGCTATGAATATCATTCCAGCCAACATTCATATCGAAACTACCGGTTCAGGCCCCAACCTTGTGTTATTACATGGTTGGGGAATGAGCGGCGCCGTTTGGCAGCCAATTGTGAAAAGCTTGAGTAAGTTGTTTACGCTGCACATTGTAGATTTGCCCGGTATGGGTTTAAGTCGCCCAACTGAGCCCTACCATTTACATATTATTGCGGAAAAAGTTGCGGAAATGTTACCAGCCAACGCGGATATTGTTGGCTGGTCTTGGGGCGGGCAAGTGGCAATGCGTATTGCCATTGACCACCCTGATGCGGTGCGTCGGCTGGTTTTAGTTGGTTCAACCCCTTGTTTTGTGAATAAAGAAAACTTTATGTCGCAAACGGAGTGGAAATTAGGCATTGCCCCAGACATATTTAGGCAATTTGCAAAAAACATGGACAGCGATTACCACAAAACACTGACACAGTTTTTAACCTTGCAATGCATGGGCGATAAGAGTGCGCGATTTACCGTAAGATTGCTACGTAAAAAATTAGAAGAGCGTCCCGCGCCGACAACGCAGACGCTACGAAGAGCACTGGATATCTTGCTGGAAACGGACTTAAGGTCAGAAGTCTTGCGCTTAAGAAAGCCTACTTTACTTATTCATGGTGATCGAGACACGCTTGCTCCCGTGCAAGCGGCGCACTGGATGATGCAGAATTTGCCGGCCGGTTTTTTACGCGTTATGTCGGGCGCCTCACATGCGCCATTTTTGTCGCATCAGGAACAATTTGTTGACACCTTGGTTCAATTTTTGGAACCCAATTAATTTTCATGCAAGATATTTACACGATAGATAAAGCACGTGCGCGCACATCGTTTGGCCGCGCCGCCGAAACCTATGATGGTGCAGCAATTGTGCAGAAACAAGTACGTGATGAAATGCTAAGTCGCCTGGATTTAGTGAAGATTAGCCCACAAGTCATACTGGATGCGGGTTGTGGCACAGGCCTTGCAAGTCATGCACTGCAAAAGCGCTTTGCAAAATCGCAAGTCGTTTCACTAGATTTTGCTTTACCCATGCTGCAGAAAGCACGTGCCATGGCGCATGCGGGTTTGTTCAATCAAGTCAAAAGTTTGTTTGGTGGAACAGCGCAGAACTTATTGTGTGCCGATATTGAATCCTTGCCTTTAGCTAACGCCAGTATTGGGTTGCTTTGGTCTAACTTAGCGATTCAATGGGTGAATGATTTAGATAAAACCTTTCAGGAATTTCATCGTGTTTTGCAATCAGAAGGCTTGCTAATGTTTAGTACTTTTGGCCCCGATACCTTGAAAGAATTGCGCGCAGCAACCAGCGGACAAGCTGGCGTGACCAGTGTGAGTCGGTTTATTGATATGCATGATATCGGCGATGCCTTAGTGCGCGCTGGCTTTAGTGCGCCAGTGCTCGATGTGGAAAGATTCACGCTGACTTACGATGATGTAAAAAGTGTAATGCGTGATCTCAAAAGTATAGGCGCACATAACGCCACGGATGGTCGTTCGCGTGGCTTGCTTGGTCGTGGATTTTTGACAAAATTAGAAGCGAGCTACGAACAATTTAGACAAGCTGGCAAGTTGCCTGCTACCTTCGAAGTGGTTTACGGTCATGCATGGCGGGGGCAAGATAAGCCAAAATTTGAGGACGGTGTTTCACCTGTGACATTTAGTCCGAGAAAAAAATAACATGGGTCAATCTTATTTTGTTCTTGGTACTGATACTCATGTAGGTAAAACCTATATTGCTAGCGCCTTAGTGAAGCACTTTGTTGCTCAGGATTTAAAAACCATCGGCATGAAACCGATTGCGTCGGGCTGTGTAGTCAATAAAAAAAATGAGCTAATTAACCAAGATGTAACGGCTTTGGTCAGTGAAAGCAATGTCAGTGCAGACTTGGATTTAATTAATCCCTTCCGGTTTGCACCTGCAATTGCGCCCCATCTTGCCGCCGAGCAGCTTGGTGTGAGTATTGATATAAATAAAATCAAACACGCTTATGAGAAGTTAAGTAACTTGGCAGAAGTGGTGATTGTAGAAGGTGCTGGTGGTTTTTTAGTGCCGCTTAACAAAACTGAAACGCTGGCAGATTTGGCCGTGCAGTTGAATCTGCCAATTGTCTTAGTGGTTGGTATTAAACTTGGCTGTATCAACCATGCGCTTTTAACAGTTGAAGCCATTAAGTCGCGCGGATTAATTCTGTCGGGCTGGGTGGCTAATCAAATTGACCCAAATATGAGTATGTTTGATGAAAACGTAACTAGCTTGAAACAGCGTATTGCAGCGCCATGCTTAAGTGTGGTGTGCTGGATGGGCGCGGCGCAATTTGATTTTTAAAATCAGCTCAGTGCTTAAAAAATAAAGCTCCGAGCTGTCTTATTGAGCAACTTCAGCCGCTTCTACCACCACTTTATATAATTGCGCTTCTTGCGCTGTCGCTACTTTTGTTCCAACAGCAATTTGATTACGTTTGCCAGGCGCTATGCCTCCTGAAATCGTCATGGGTGCGCTTTGTGCTACGGCACGGCCAGTTTGTGCATCATATTTTACTACACGTACCTGAACACGTCCCACTGGCACGCTGGTGCCGTTTTGAACGACAGCATACAGGTTGCCTGCGTTGTCCGCTTGTGCGCCAGCTTGAATATATTTGGCAGGATTGCGCGGCAAATCAATGCGCATACCACGCGTAGTGGCTTCCTTGCCGATTTCAGAATTTGATCCAGCCGCTACTTGATAATGCTGTAATGCCAAGTCGGTTTGGCCGCGCTCTTCTGCGATTTGGCCAAGTAAGGCATGTCCAGGTGCCGTAGGTAGTAACTCATTCGCCCGTTTAAGGTAAGGTTCTGCTTCGGGTTTTTTACCTAAATTAAACAACGCAATGCCGCTTTGGATGTGCGGTTTAAAGTAGTCTGGCTGCATTTTGATGGCCTTGTCGTAAAAGGTTAAGGCTTCTTGCGGTTTTTTCTGTGTCAGCGCAATGTCGCCTAACAACTCTTGAAAGCGTGCTTCACGTGGTTCGCCCGCAATTGCCTGTTTAGCTAATGTGGTTGCTTTTACGGTATCTTTTGCGGCAAGTGCTTTTACGCCTTCGTCATAGGCTTTATAAGCTGCTTGAGTGGATTTAAGTTTGCCGACTTTTTGCGCATAAATTTCTTTACCCCACTCACCGCCAGCTCCAACTTTGGCTAGCGTTATTTTGTTGGCGTCTACGCGTTCTTGAGAAGGCGGGTGACTGGCAAATAAGCCCTCAATAAAATTGCTTTTACGGTCTGCGCTTAAGCGCACAAAGGTTTCTTGAAGAGTCACGGCAGCGGTTGGGTCGTAACCCGCCCTTTTCATGTACTGCATGCCGTATAAGTCTGATTCACTTTCCGCATCGCGGCCATATTTGCTGGTTGCCAATTGCGCGCCTAGTTGTGCGCCACCTACAATCAAGTTGGCGTAATCGGTATTTTGCGCACCAATGCCCACTGCAATCATCGCGCCTTGCATGAAAATGCCGCGCTCCATGCTCTTCGCACCGTGCCTAGCAGCGGCATGCACCATTTCATGACCCATCACAGCAGCGAGCTCGGCTTCGCTGTTTAATTCATATAGCAAGCCACGATTAAACGCTATTTTTCCGCCAGGCATGGCCCAAGCGTTTGGTACAGAATCGTTCAGCACAGTATATTCATAAGGCAATTGGCGATCTGATACTTTAGCTAATCGATTGCCAACACTTTGCACATAAGCGGTAAGTTCAGGGTCGATAACGTAATCGCCACCTTGAGATTGGCGTGCCGGGCCATAATTCTGCGCGCCCATGGAGATTTCTTGTGATTCAGAAACGAGTTGCAACTCTCTTTTTTTTGTAACAGGGTTTGTGCCACAAGCTGAAATGAACAATGCGGTGGCAGTCACTAGGACTAAGCTCAGGTTTCTTTTATGTGTTGGTTTCTGCATGATGCGGCCCTTTTAAAGTTGTTCAAAGCATAACGCAAAAATCACAACGAGTTAATAGGAATTGTTCGATGGAAAGTAAAAAATAGTTAAGTGCTATACAGGTGATTACTAGCAATAAAATCAAGCACATTTTGTGGTACTAAATAGCGCGCAGAACCTTGATGCTGCAAAGTGCGGCGAATCGCGGTGGAGGAAATTTCTAAAGGTGTAATGGCTTGCATGGTAACAGAGCCAACGGCAGCGGTATGTAAATCATCCACTTGTTCGGTGTAGTGTTGCTCTAAAAAAAGCGCCAGCGTTTTTGATAATGCCTCTGTAGGCTTCTTATCGGGCCTTTGCACCAGAGCGATATGGCATAACTTGATAATTTCTTGCCAACGATGCCATGTATCGAATTTGACAAAGGCATCGCTACCCATAATCAGTACTAGGCTGGTTTTTTCACCCAGTTCATCACGCAGACTCACTAAGGTGTCAATGGTAAAGGATGCTCCTTTGCGGTTTAGTTCGCGCTCGTCAAATTTAAATAATGGATTGTCGGCAATCGCCAGTCGCACCATGGTGGCACGCTGTTCTGCGCTGACTAAGGGTGCGTGTTTATGTGGCGGGTTGGCCGAGGGAATAAAACGGACTTCGTCTAAGTTGAGTGACTCTGCTAACTCTTGCGCCATGCGTAAATGGCCAAAATGGATGGGATTGAATGTGCCGCCTAGCAGGCCAATGGTTTGCACGTTGAACCCTTGTTAAGCCCTTACGTGGCCGTCGCCTAGTACGATGTATTTTAGTGAGGTCAGACCTTCTAAACCGACGGGTCCACGCGCGTGTAGTTTATCCGTCGAGATGCCTATTTCAGCGCCTAACCCATATTCAAAGCCATCTGCAAAGCGTGTGGAAGCATTCACCATGACGCTGCTGGAGTCCACTTCACGTAAGAATTTGCGTGCTTTGGTGTAGTTCTCAGTAACAATCGCTTCAGTGTGTTGGCTTGAATGTTGGTTGATATGCGCTATGGCTTCCTCCAGACCGCCCACGATTTTGCAAGAGATGATGGCGGCTAAATATTCCGTATAAAAATCCTCATCCGAAGCAGGCACAGCTTGTTTTACCAGCGTACAGGTTTCTGCACAGCCCCGTATTTCAATGCTGTGCGAAGTAAGCATGTCGGCCAGTTTTGGCAACATTTCTTTGGCTACAGAGCGAGCAATCAGTAATGATTCGGCCGTATTGCAAGTACCAAGTCTTTGCGTTTTGCTGTTCTCTAGGATCCGCAAGGCTTTGTCAAAATCCGCATCGTCATCCACGTAAACATGGCAATTACCATCGAGATGTTTAATCACAGGAATACGCGCATCATTGCTAATACGTTCTATTAGCCCTTTGCCACCGCGTGGAACGATCACATCTACATATTGCTTCATGGTAATTAACTCGCCCACAGCGGCACGGTCAGTCGTTTCAACCACTTGCACGGCAGTGGTTGGTAAGCCTGCTTTTTCTAATCCTTCATGCACTAGTTTTGCTAAGGCCTGATTGCAATGAATAGCCTCGCTACCACCGCGCAAAATAGCAGCATTGCCAGACTTAATGCAAAGCCCAGCCGCATCTACCGTTACATTGGGACGCGCTTCGTAAATAATACCAATCACGCCCAATGGCACGCGCATTTTGCCAATCTGAATGCCGCTAGGACGATACTTGAAATCCGTCATTTCACCAATAGGGTCGGCCAAACTCACGATTTGCTTTAAACCTTCCACCATGGTTTTGATGGATTTCTCGGTAATGGTGAGTCGATCCAGCATGGCTTCATCTAACCCGCTTGCACGTGCCGCATCTAAATCCAGCTTATTTGCTACCAGCAGTGCCTCTTTTTCGCGCAAGATTGCATCGCCGATATTCGTAAGCGCTTGGTTTTTAATGTTGGTATCGGCACTTGCCATAAAGCGAGACGCTTTACGTGCGGCTATACCCAATTGTTGCATGTAGTTTTTAATATCCATGAGCGATTATACTTTTTTATGCATGGTATGCGCTAGCGACTACGTACACGCGCTAACCCAAAGCATAATCTTGAAATTTCCAGCCAGGCGTCACCAAGCATGACCCCTTTGGCAGTTTTGTCGATATCCGCTAGTTTTTGTAGGGCGGCTTCAAGTTGTCTTAGACTAAATCTCGCCAGTGCACGTTTCACCAGTACCTGTTTATCGCCATAAATACGTGCGCTTGTCATGGCGCTCATGATATTTTCACCGCGTAGTTCAGCCTGTTTGATACGGACTAATGGCCGTAATATCCACATTAAAGGATTCATCACTGCTACCGCAGTTTCACCTTCATCTTTTAGCCCTTGCAAGATGCGTGATGTTCGCGCTGCGTCACCCAATAAAACGGCCTCGCCTAGCTGAAACGCATCGTAACGTGACACGTTCAACACCGCCTCGCGCACAGTCACATCCGCGAGCTCACCTTTTGGGTATAAAAGTCCCAGTTTTTGCACTTCCTGATTGGCCGCTAGTAAATTACCTTCAACCTGATGTGCTAAAAACTCCAATGTCTGTGTACTGGTGTGTTGCCCTTGCAGTGCTAGTCGCTCGGCTATCCATTTTGGTAAATGGTTTGCATCTACTTCGTTTAATGTGATTACGACTGAATTGCTTTCTAAGGTACTAAACCAAGCGCTATTTTTAGCTTCGCGTTCCAGTGTTGGCAGAATAATCACAACTGTGGTGTCTGGTATCGCGTTTGTTGCCAGTGCTTGTAGCGCTTTGCTACCATCCACTCCCGGTTTGCCCGAGGGAATGTTGATTTCTAATAAGCGCTGACTGGCAAAAAGCGAGATGCTTTGACCATAGGATTGAATCTGCTGCCAATTAAAATAGCGTTCTACAATTAAGCTGGTGCGTTCGTCAAAGCCCAGCGTCCGGGCTGCCAAACGAATTGCATCCAGACTTTCACGTTGAGCAAGCGGCTCATCGCCAACCAATACATAAAGCGGCTTTAAGCCTTGGCTAAGGTGCTTTTCAAGATGCGCTGGGGCTAATTGCATGCGTGCTGAGTTATTTAGCTGTTAATTTAATTGCTGTTAGACGGCGCATTACTTCACGCACGGCATCTTTGTGCATGTCATTATTAAGTAGCACTTCTTCTTCGGCTTTTCCTAGCAAGGCATTGTCGCTGTATGAAAAATCTCGCCGAGTTTGTACGGTTTGAGGCGCACTCCACGTAGCGCTGGCAGGTTCACGTGTTCTGAAGCTTACGCGGTAGGTTAGCTCAAATTCACGCACTACACCTTTACCACTTAAAGACAGAATGCGTTTTTCATTGCTTTCATTCAACAACTCAATTAATAATTCAGCTTGTTCAACGCTATCAACCACCTGTATGCCATTGGTTTTAAGCGCGTGTTTTAAATCTTTGGAAATACTCAGTGGGCTACCTTGAATATATAGGTTTTTAAACGATAACTCAGCGATGCCGCGCAATTGAAAGCCGCAGGCAGACAGCGCTAGCGTAAAAATTAGTCCAACACTGATACGGCGTATGAATTTTTGCATCACTTACCCCACAACCACATTAATGAGTTTATTTGGCACAACAATCACTTTGCGTACAGACATGTTTACTAAAATGAATTTTTGCACAAAAGGCTGCTCAAGTGCCAGTTTTTCTAAAGCTTCTTTAGTTTCAGTTTTCGCTACGTTAATGCTACCACGTAACTTTCCATTCACTTGAATTACGTATTCCACACTGTCTTGCACCATGGCCGCTGTATCTGCTGCAGGCCAGCCAGCCTCTAAAATATGGCTTTGTGGGCAAAGCTCTGCCCAAATTGCTTGGCAGATATGCGGCACGATAGGCGATAGCAATAACGCGACATTCTGTAAAACTTCTTGGCGCACGCTACGGGTAATTTCATCCGTGCCTTCAAGTTTGGCTAAAGCATTCATTAGTTCCATTACAGATGAAATCGCCGTGTTAAAGCTATGGCGGCGACCATAGTCATCCGCTACTTTTTCGATAGTAGTATGCAATTGCAAGCGAATTGCTTTGAGTTCGGCAGATAAATCGCCAGCTTTATAAGCCGCAATTTGACCTAATTCAACATGATCGTAAGTCGCTTTCCATAACCTACGTAAAAAGCGATTTGCACCTTCCACGCCGCTGTCAGCCCATTCTAAACTTTGTTCAGGTGGCGCAGCAAACATCATGAATAAACGCGCGGTATCAGCGCCATAAGTATCAATTAACTCTTGCGGGTCAACCGTATTGCCTTTGGATTTGCTCATTTTTGTGCCATCTTTTAGCACCATGCCTTGTGTAAGCAAGTTGGTGAACGGCTCGTCATTTTTCAGTAAACCCACATCGCGCATCAGTTTGTTAAAAAAGCGTGCGTAAAGTAAATGCAAAATCGCATGCTCAATGCCGCCCACATATTGGTCAACAGGCAACCAGTAGTTTGCACGTTCATCTGCCATGGCTGTTTTGCTATCAAAGCTGGCGTAACGTGCGAAGTACCAAGATGATTCAAAGAACGTGTCTAAAGTATCGGTTTCGCGAGTGGCTTTGCCGCCACAGGTTGGACAAGTGGTCTCAAAAAAACTCGGGTCTTTTTTAATTGGAGAGCCTACACCATCCATCACTACGTCTTCTGGCAATACCACTGGCAATTGCTCGGCAGGCACTGGCACTTCCCCGCATTTGTCACAGTGAATAATGGGGATAGGGCAGCCCCAGTAGCGTTGGCGTGAAACCCCCCAGTCACGGAGGCGATATTGGGTGCGACGTTTGCCTAAGTTTTTAGCGGATAAGGCGGAGGCAATCGCCGCACTTGCCCCATCAAAATCTAAGTCGTTAAAATCACCACAATCAAATAACACGCCATGTTCTGTCATTGGAAGAGTACCGTTGGTTACTGAGCCAGTCGAAGTGATCACTGCTTTAATTGGCAAATTATACTTAGCTGCAAACTCAAAATCACGTTCATCATGCGCAGGCACGGCCATCACTGCGCCTTCACCGTAGCTCGCTAATACATAGTTGGCTACCCAAACTGGTAATTTTTCGCCATTCAGCGGATGCGTCACAAACAAGCCAGTTGCCATCCCTTTTTTCTCAGCCGTTGCAACATCTGCTTCTGCCACACTGCCGCGTTTACATTCAGCAATAAACTCAGCTAAAGCAGGGTTGTTTTGCGCGGCTTGTGTTGCTAAAGCATGCTCTGCAGCAACCGCCACATACGTTGCACCCATTAGCGTGTCCGGGCGTGTGGTATAAACCTTTAAATTGCCTGCTTGATCAACAATTGGAAATTCAACTTCGCAACCGAAGCTTTTGCCAATCCAGTTGCGTTGCATGGTTTTAACTTGTTCAGGCCAGCCTTCTAGCTTATCCAAGTCATTCAATAGCTCTTCCGCATATGCGGTGATTTTCATAAAGTATTGTGGAATATCACGCTTTTCAACCAAGGCGCCACTACGCCAGCCGCGGCCATCAATCACTTGCTCATTCGCTAAGACTGTGCCGTCAACTGGGTCCCAATTCACGGTTGAAGTTTTTTTGTAGATGAGACCTTTTTTGAAAAGCTCAGTAAATAGCCATTGTTCCCATTTGTAATATTCGGGCTTACAAGTGGCAATCTCGCGATTCCAGTCCACACCTAAACCCAGTTGTTTAAGCTGGGTTTTCATGTGTTCGATATTTTCGTATGTCCATTTTGCAGGCGCCGTATTATTTTTAATCGCAGCATTTTCTGCAGGCAAGCCAAACGCGTCCCAACCCATTGGTTGCATCACGTTAAAACCCTTCATTTTGTGAAAGCGACTGAGTACATCGCCAATCGTATAGTTACGCACATGCCCCATATGCAAGCGTCCACTAGGGTAGGGGAACATCGATAAGCAATAGTATTTTGGCTTATCTGATTGCTCAGAAGCGGTAAAAGTTTGATTATTTTCCCAGTATGTTTGGGCGGATTGTTCGACTTCTTTGAATGGGTACTGCTGTTGCATAATTTAACTATTCTTGAAATTTAACTGAATAGCTAGATTATACCTTTAAGCGGTGTGTGCGTCATTCCGCGCATGACATGTAATCTCTTGGCTACCACGTTGTCATTCCGACGTAGGTCGGAATCTAGTGACTTTGAATATAAGATTTATTCATATTGGTTATTGGTCGCTTTCGCGCGACTGGCGAATTGCTTTCTTTTGTGTAGCCAATAGAAAGCAATCAAAGAATACCCGCAAGGGGCATCCCTAAACTCGCTTAGTGCTAAAGCGCTAAGTCGGTTGTGAAAGGCTACCCCCTGTCACTTGTTTTCTGCGTTGCTCGTCTTTAAGTGGCCGCAATCGGAAACCTGTTCAACAAAATCATTTGGGCTCAAACAGCCGAATACCGAAACCTCCCATCTAGACTGCGCTACTCGGCGCGACAGCAAGGGAATTTGGTGGTGGGAGTAGTTAGTGAAGCTTTATGCGCTGAATGAGGTTGCTGATTATTATTAGAACAGTTGACGTATGTCATCGTCAGTAATAAAAGTATTCAGAACCCATCCATTCTTACCTTGATAAAAGTAAAAGCACCAACGCATAGGGTGCTTTTCGAATCTATGAATTTGAGTAATTCGTAGAATATTTTCGCCAGACTTCTCGTCACGTATAAATTCATGCCCAATACTATTTCCAAAGCGCTGAGACATTACTGGGAGTTGCATTTTAAGTTTGTCGAGCAAAACGTCAAATTCTGCTGGTGGGACTATTGAATATGGCTTAAGTAATAACAAACCACTTTCTATGTCGCCTTCATCCATTTTGGACATTACTTTGTTAGTTAATTCTCTTGCTTCAAGTGGGCTTTTAAGTGTATCCGCTATAACATTAGTGCTTAGGCAGAATGTTATAGCTGGAATTAAGATATATCTGTAAAGACCCATCATAGTTCTCCTATGTTTTATTTAAGCTGAGCAAAAATATTAGCTTTAATCGTTTCAAGCTCACCTAAACCATTAATTTTCACATGTTTTGGTGCGCCAACTGCGCCACTTTTTGCCCAGCTGCTATAGTATTCAACTAATGGTTCAGTTTGATCGTGGTATTCAACTAGGCGTTTATTCACAACATCTGGCGCTTCGTCAGCACGTTGTACTAGGTCTTCACCTGTGATGTCGTCTTTGCCTTCCACTTTTGGTGGGTTGAATTTAATATGATAGGTTCTGCCACTAGCTGGGTGGCTGCGACGACCTGTCATGCGTTCCATAATGGCGCTGTCTGGCACGTCGATTTCTACTACGTAATCAATCGTTACGCCTGCGTTCTTCATGGCTTCAGCTTGTGGAATGGTGCGTGGAAAGCCGTCAAATAAGAAGCCGTTTGCACAATCAGCTTCTTTAATGCGCTCGTTTACCATGCCGATAATCACTGCATCTGGCACTAGACCACCGCTATCCATGAAGCTTTTTGCTTCCAAGCCCAATGGCGTGCCCGCTTTAACTGCTGCACGTAACATGTCTCCAGTGGAGATTTGCGGAATATTGAAGTGTTGTTTAATAAAGGTGGCTTGTGTACCTTTGCCTGCGCCCGGTGCGCCTAATAGAATAATTCGCAAAATTGCTCCCCAATGTAATAGTTAAGTTTATTTAAATTTTATTTGGTTAAATTATATCAGCTTAGATAATTCGCAATAGCGACAAAATCTGAAACGGCTAAATTTTCTGCACGTTGTTGTGAGTCGATATTCAGTGCAGTAAAGCCTTCGTCATTTAATAGCTCTTTTAGTGTATTGCGTAATGTTTTTCGGCGCTGTCCGAATGCGGCTAATACGACTTTTGCAAAGAGATCTTCATCTTTCGCTACAAACGGCAGCACAGCATGCGGCACGCAACGCACAAAAGCTGATTCTACTTTTGGCGCAGGTTCAAAAGCTTCTGGCGGTACGGTGATTAAATAATCCATTTGTAAACGATATTGCAGCATTACGCTAAGCCTTCCGTACGCTGCAGTTGAGGGCGAAGCCACCATGCGCTCTACCACTTCTTTTTGCAGCATAAAGTGCATGTCGGTGATTGTGCTTACATTGTCTAGCAGGTGAAAAAGAATCGGCGTTGAAATGTTGTAAGGCAGGTTGCCAGTTACACGTAAATTGTTACCTAGGCTAGTAAAGTCAAACTTAAGTGCATCTGCGTTGTGAATGGTGATGGCGACTTTTTTGCCATTCACAGGCTTGACGTACTCTTTTTCCATCCAGGCGATAATGTCGCGGTCAACTTCTATTACGTGCAGCATATTAAGTCGTTGTAGCAAAGGCTTAGTCAATGCGCCTAAGCCAGGGCCAATTTCTACCATTAAGTCTTCAGATTTTGGAGAAATGGCGTCTACCAAGCTATTAATCACAGCTTGGTCAGTGAGAAAGTTTTGGCCGAAGCGCTTTTTAGCAATGTGTTTCATTTTTAGGGACTTGGGGCTAGGCTTTAGATGCTAAGTTGTTATTGGCTAGCGTGATTGCCAATTGAATGGCGGCTAGCATGCTACCGATTTCGATATTGCCCGTACCTGCTAAATCTAGCGCGGTGCCGTGGTCAACCGAGGTTCGGATGATTGGCAATCCAAGTGTTACGTTTACACCTTCTCCGAAGCTAGCGTGTTTGAGTACAGGTAAGCCTTGGTCGTGGTACATGGCGAGTACTGCATCTGCGCTGCTTAAATGGTGCTTTGCGAACAAAGTATCTGCGGGCAACGCACCTATCAGTTGCATGCCTTCGGTACGTAAATTTTCTAGCACAGGGTTGATAATATCAATCTCTTCACGGCCTAAATAGCCATCTTCACCGGCATGTGGATTTAAGCCAGCTATTAGAATACGTGGGTTTTTCAAACAAAATTTATGCACTAAATCGTGATGTAAAATTCGAATGGTGGTTTCTAAGTTTTTTTTAGTAATGGCGGCGGGTACATCTTTAAGCGCTAAATGTGTGGTCGCTAGGGCGACGCGTAGCCCGCTACCTACTAACATCATGACTACTTGCGGAGTGTTGGTCAGCTCCGCTAAAAATTCAGTATGACCGCTAAAAGCAATGCCAGCATCATTAATAACGCCTTTGTGTACAGGAGCCGTGACCATGGCATCAAACTGATTTGAAGTGCAACCAAGCGCAGCGGTCTTAAGTGTTTCCAGCACATATTGACTATTTGCGGCGTTTAACTTTCCAGCGATTGCCACTTGATTTACGGCTTGATGTAATACCGTCAAGGTGCCATTACCTTGGTGAATAGGCGTGTTTTGTGTTGAGAACGGGAGAATGTTGAGCGTTAGATTAAGTTGTTTAGCACGCACATTCAGCATTGCCACATCAGCAATCACCACGATTTTGGCCTTGAGGTTTTGATGGGCCAACTGCACACATAAATCAGGCCCAATGCCTGCTGGTTCGCCAGCCGTAATGGCGATAGTGGGTAACAATTGGCTCACGTGCCTATTAACACTAAGAAGTTGTACAGTTTAAAATTTATCTTCAAGCCTGAGTTCTACATAAGCACGGTCGCGCAGTTCACGAATCCAGTCTTGATAGGCTTCATCGGCCTTACGATTGCGGATTTCTTGACGCGCTTTTAAGCGGGCAGATTCTTTGCTCATGTCTTGAGAACGACGCTCCAATACTTGGATGATATGCCAACCAAACTGACTGCGAACTGGCGCGCTGATTTGATTGTCTTTCAGATCGTTCATGGCTTTTTCAAACTGCGGCACAGTATCGCCAGGATTTACCCAGCCTAGATCTCCGCCGTTAGACGCGGTACTATCTTCGGAATATTGGCGTGCTAGCGCTTCAAATTTCTCGTTGTTATCTAAACGCTCTTTGATAACGTCCATTTTTTGTTTAGCTTCATTTTCCGACAACACTTCTGTGATTTTAATTAGTATGTGGCGCGCATGCGTTTGTTGAATCACCAACGGAGAATTGCCACCGCGTTTGTTGGTAAGTTTTAAAATATGAAAACCGTTAGGGCTTCGCAGTGTGGCGGAGTTCTCGCCAACTTGCATGTCTTTCAAAGCATCCAGAAACAAGGCGGGAATTTGTGTGCCGCTTTTCCAGCCTAAATTTCCACCTTCCAAGGCATTAGGTGCGTCAGAAAAACTTGCTGAAACCTTTGCGAAGCTTGCCCCTGCTTTAAGTTGGTTGATGGCTTCTTCTGCCTTGGCTTTGGCTTTCTGAATGTCCTCAGTAGCGCCTTCTTCTGGCGTGCGGATTAAAATGTGCGAAATTTCGAATTCATCTTGGCTTTCGTTTCTAGAAGCTTGCGATGTTAAATAATTGTCAATTTCAGATTCACTGACGTTAACGCGACCGTCCACTTCACGCTCACGCAGACGCGCGATGATGATTTCGTTGCGAATATCAGCCCTAAATTTACGCATGCTAATGCCATCTTTGGCTAGCGCTTCACTAAACTCAGTAAGTGTTAACTGATTTTGCTCTGCAATGCGCTCGATGGTTTTATCTAATTGGCTATCGTCGACTTTTAGTCCAGTTTGTGCCGCAAACTGAATTTGTAAAGTATCAGAAATAAGCCGTTCTAAAATTTGTTTACGCAGAATGCTTTCTTCTGGGAGTTCATTGCCTTGTTTTTTTAGTTGTGCAGTTACGGTAGCAATTCTTCCCTCCAACTCTTGTTCTGTAATGACGGTTTGGTCGACAACAGCAACGATACGGTCTAATTTAACAACTTCTTCCGCGTGTGCATAGGATAAGCTCGCCAAGAGCATGGCGCCGGAAAGGGTTAGGAAACGCAGTGAATTTATAATAAAAGCTCGCAATTTATTTACTCGTAATAAGGTTGTTGATAAGTCTCAGGAATAAGTCCTGTATTTACATAGCCTGGAATATTGCGCTTGATAGTCGAGAGCGGATTGGCGCCAATTGAAGCTAAGCCTCCGAGTTCAAGTTGAAAAAATAATGCATAGTTCGCATCCGCAGTTGCGGTACTTACACGTTGAATTACGGTTCTTGCTTGCCAACATCCAGCATCATACTCCAAGCCGGCGAGTGTTTCGATGATTTGACTCTCACGTATTGAGTAATTGGCACGGCCAATTCCATACCAACCTTTGCCTAAAGGCCATTGCCCCGAAATGTCAAATTGATCTAGCCCGTTATTAATTAAAGTGCTTGAGTTATTCCGTCTATAACTATAACTCAGATTCAATGTTTTACCAGGTTCTGGATTGTAACGGCTCATGAGCGTTGTACGAACAGAACTTGAATCATCGGTGTTATATTGCCAAAGGGCATTCAGGTCCCAATGATTTTTTAAATTGGTATTGAGCCCCGCAATAATGTCTGAGCTATTGCTTTGGCGTAATGTCGCACCGGGGAGTGATACTTTTTGATCTTCAAAATAATAACGTTGCCCGATTGAAGCGGATAAGCGCTGCTCTCCAGTGTCAGTGTCAATAAGTCGTGTAGTTAGCGCCAAACTCAGCTGATTTGCATTGTTAATACGGTCGCTACCAGTGAATTGGTTTTCGCTAAATAGACTAGTGAAGTTTAAGTCAGACTCACTTGTATCAAATATTGGAATATTGGCCTGTTTGCTGTTAGGAATGTAAACGTAATACATTCTAGGTTCTATCGTTTGTGTATAGTTGCTGTTAGCGATTTTAAGGTCTTTATCAAAAAATAAACCACTATCGATACTCATAATCGGCACGGTTCGATCTTGAGAGTTGCTGTTATTGGGGTTATTGCTCAAACTGTAGCTGGTGTGATGAATGCCAATTTTAGGGGTGATGTAACCGTATGATCGGGTCAAGGGTAAGCTAATGCTCGGATACAAGCTAAAACGTGTGCCAGTGACTCTGGTAGGGGCGTTCTGGTTGGTGTCAAAGGCAACCAGTTGTGTGTACAAATTGGCATTTACATCGCCAAAATAATTATTCCCGTTTAAGGTCAATTGTGGCAAACGTTCGTAAGGATAAGATAGCTGATCCAGTGTTTGAAATTTTTGTGCAAGCGCATTAAATCGCCAGATGTCATCAGCGTAATCTACATTAAATTGTTGCGGTAAATTGATGCGGCTGGTGGTGACGATACGAGTTGATAGGTCTGAAAAATATTGGTCATCTGACACTTTTTCAAGGCTATAACCCGCTGACCAGCCTTTGCCTAGATTGTGCTGGTGTTTTAAGTTTGCGTAATATCGATTTTCACCACTCAGGCTGTCGCTGGGCAGGTATTCAACATTATCAATGCCTGAGTACCTATCTTCTAAATATCGAAATTCACCTTGCAATTGCACGCCGCGCTTGCTTAAGGCACGCACCGCCATGGTTGCGTCTTTATTAGGTGAGATATTCCAATAAAATGGCACAGAGAGCTCAAAACCACTTTTACTAGTGGTGCCGTAGGTTGGTGCGAGCAAGCCGCTTTTGCGTTGATTGTTAAAAGAGAAGCTAATCCAAGGCGTGTATATGAGTGGCACACCTTTGAATTCAATGTAGGCATTTTTAGCCACACCTGATTCCGTGTAATCATTGAGTTCTAATTCTTTGGCTTTAATATACCAATCATCTACCCCGACTTCACAGGTGGTATAACGTGCATTTTTCAGGCGTTTTTTATCTTGCCCTTCAAACAGGATTGCTTCTGCATCGCCGCGTGCATTCGAGCTGTGCAGATCTGAACGTAGACCAGAATCAGAACCTAAGGAATTTTGTTCTTGATTTGCATCGGTAGCAATGGAATAAGTGCTTGCGCCCCCTATTTGTGGGCTTTGTAAATTGCCTAAGCGTTTGGAAAATTGCTCAGAATTACTACTGGCGGCTTGTGATTTTTTCGGTTCGGAAGATTTAGCAATGCTAATCGAAGCATTTTTAATTTCGCCGATACTTTCAGATAGTCTCATACGCAGTTCAGGGCCGGTGAGTTTTGCATTGCCTACATTGATGCTGGCATTGCCTTTGACGTTCAGCTCGTCATTCTGCAAATCATAGTCAATTGCATCGCCAGTTATGCTTTGTTTCCCGCGTCGGATTGAAGCATTACCAGTTGCGCGCATTTGTCGATCAAGTCGTAATTCTAGCTTGTCGCCCTCAATCACAAGTGAATCGGCCGTGGTTTGCTTGAGGGCCTCGCTAATCGTCAATGTTTCAGGTGAGTGGGATTCGGCAGGTGCGGCTTCATCTTCTGCTTGAGCAAACAAGCTAAAAGAGCATAGGGCAATGGAAATAGCACTAAAAAAGCGTCTTAATCGCATGAAATTAACACATTGAAGCGCAGAGAAATTGAAGGCACGAGTAT
>NZ_JABFRA010000068.1 GCF_013141425.1 Methylotenera sp.
TAACTTTGCGTACGATGTAGCTTGTTGCTTTTTATCGTTGGGTATTGCTTATATTTAATGCTGCATTTACAGACTTTTTGCTTCAGTTATTTAATTCTTTTGGGATGAGGTTGTCAAGTGGTTTTTGTGGTTCAATATTTTCGTAGGTGAATTGCCAGTCTGAATAGTGGGTTTTGTTGTGGAAGTCTAGGTTTGATGAGTCAAAATTGCTTGTTTTTAAACTTTTACCAGTGGATAGGCTATGTACACCCATAAAACCACCATCTGGCGCTTTAACTAGCCCCCATTCTTGGGTTCTAGTAATAGGGTCAACATAAATTTTACGTAAGTAACGTTGTAGGCTAACAAATCGATTGTCTTGCAAGAGATCTTCTAAACGCTGAGGGTAGCGCTTTATATTGCCAGGCGTACGTTGATAGTAAAGCGAAATCGCCTGCTTAAATTGATTGCCAACAAATATCAATTGTCGTTCTTTCTCACGCTGCTGGACAAATGAGTAAAGTGTGCCTGCAAGTGCCAAAGTTACTCCCATTAAGGCGATAATAAATAGAAGCCCTAAATAGGTGAATCCATTATTTTTATTAAGCTTATTAGGAATAATCATTGAAATTATTTCATCAAAATGCAGAAATCACCATTCTGAATATGGCTTGCCGTTGCTTGCATTTAAAGTTGATCCACTTTTAACATCATAGACATTACCTTTTGTAATATCTTGAGCAGGTATCGTAACCCAAGTCTCGGCGCTCTCTGTAATTGGGTCTACCGGAATTTTTTTTAAGTAATGCTTGGTAGCTAAATCTTCTAAATGTATTGGGTACTTACCTGTGTCGCCTAAATATTTATCTATGGCATCACGCATAATACTTAAATCTTGACGCAAAGCGGCTTCTTTAGATTTTTCAATACTTCCAAAATATTTTGGTAATGCTATCGTTAAAAGTACGGCGATTACAGCCATTACGACCAATAACTCGATAAGTGTAAAAGCTAAATTTAATTTAAATTTTCTGAAATTACCATTCACGATATGCCACTCCATTCAACCCCAGTTCATTGGATGTGGAATAAACATCAAAAACATCATCGCCCTCTTTTGGGTCATCAGCAGGACTCTGATAGCTGCGCTTACCCCAATTATCATCCCCATCTTTAACTTCGTCTTGTATAGGGTCTTGCGGTAATTTTCGTAGAAAAAATATCTTTCTACGCTTAGGATCTTTTATGTCTTCAACTCCATCAACTAACAAAGATAAAGTTGCTGGATAACCAGATTCTTCAGCACTTTTTTTAATATGCCCTTCATCGGATGCTTTTTTGTAAGCATCAATTGCTTCTCTAATTTGGCGCAATGATTCAGTCAACTTTTGCTCTTTAGTGCGCTGCATACTCACTTGAACTAAAGGTGTAGCGATACTTGCCAACAGCGCCAATATCGCAAGCGTAACCATCAACTCTATAAATGTAAACCCTCTAACTTTTAAGCTAAAAAACATAATGGTGATTTAAATTCACGCATCTAAAGATATTATTATTGCGCCATAGCAGGTAAAGCAGCAGGCAATGGCGGTGGTGGCGGAATGTCTAATGGAATTGGCATCAACGGCGCAGGAGTTAATACATTTTCACTATTTACGTTTGACTGCGTTTCTGTTGTCTGCAGATTATCATTTTGCTGACCTACTAAATTCGTATTGCTACTCGACATACCAGCTGGAGAGTTCCCAGACTCGGTTCCTAGGGAAAATTCTGCTAGCGATGATTCCGTTGGTGATATATTACGAATTATCTTTGGCGTAATTAACAGCACAATTTCTGTTTTATTATTAGACTTATTTTTGCTTGAAAACAGCCGCCCGATAATAGGTAAGCTTGCCAAGCCAGGTACACGATCAGCCGAGATTCGTTCCTCATTGTTAATGAGCCCAGCTAGAACTTGCGTCTCACCATCTTTAAGACGTAATGTTGTTGTAGCATTGCGTGTTCCCAATCGATAAGATAAAGAACCTGATTTGGTCACTACCTCACTGACGATGTTGCTAACTTCCAAACCAACATCTATTGAAACTTCGTCATTAATCATAATGCTAGGTTCAACATCTAGCTTTAGTCCTACGTCCAAATAACTAACGGACTCCGAAACAAAGCCTGTTGATGTTGAAGTGTTGGTAATGACTGGCACTCTATCGCCTATATGTACTTTGGCTTTCTTATGATTTTTAACTCTGATATGAGGGTTTGCAAGTAAATTGCTACCTCCCTCTGTTCCTCTAAGGGTTAATACTAAAGTAGGGTCAGTAATTGATAACCTCGCCATATTTGATTTAAAGTTATTAACCTCATCAAACCTCAACTGACCATTACCTGCAGCCCCTTTAATTCCAACCGACAATTGGTTAGGCCAACGGAGGCCTAGCTCACTTGCAAGGGTATTGCTTATCTCTAGAACCTCAACCTCTAGCAGCACCTCAGGATCACCAATATCGTACGAATTAATTAGCTTTTCAGCAGAACGAATTGCATCGTACGTATCTCGCATTACTAAAATATTAAGTTTTTCATCCACAAAAATGTCTTTTGTTTTAACAACCGTTTTAATCAACTCTTCTGCTTTTTTAGGCTCTACATTTGTCAAATAAAATGTTTTTACCATAATCTCTTCATATTCTGATTTTTTTGAATTTGGATAAACCAATACAGTGTTTTCATTCAATATTTTTTTGCTAAGTTGTGTTGAGGCAAGTATGTTTTTTAATGCATCATCTATTGTTGTGTGTTTTACAAATATACTAACTCTGGCATCAGGTTTAATTTCTTTATCCAAAACAAAATTCACCCCTGCTGCCTTCGAAATTAATTCAAAAACCGTTTTAACATAGGCATCTTTAAGCTCTAAACTTACTGGGGTTTTAAATTTTGAAAGTACTTTTGAATAATAGCCATTATTTTCTCGTAGTTTTTTTTCTATGGCAGCATACATCTTTTTTGCCTTAAGATTTGTCGGCTGTTCATTTAATACTTGCCTTACTTTTTCTTTTGCAGCTTCAGTTTGATCGTCATTTAGCAAGTCTGAGGCCTCATTCAATTTAGCCCCCATTGTATTTTCAACGGCTGTAGCCCTAAGGCCATCTTGGGCACGTGAATTCGCCTCATCAATCTCTAGCACATTATTGTAAATGCCCTCGGCATCTTCCCAATGTTCATTGACTCTAGCATTATCAGCATTTTGTAGAAGCTTATGAACTGTAGCTTCACGCTGTTTATAATAAAAGTTTTTATATTCTAAATTTTCAGGGTTTTCACCAACAAGTTTTTTTAATTGTTGCAACCCAGCTTTGGTGTCCCCTTGCTCAAAAGTCATTTTGGCTTTAGTAAAGGCTTGATTATTTGCGCATCCTAACAACATAATTATTAGCAGAAGTAAAAAGGCATTTTTAAATATTCTTAAGTTCAATTAGGCTCCCCAATCTGCATGCTTTGTAATACGTTCATTGGAATATAAGTTAAGGTCATCATGGGTGGTGAAATCTTTTCTATCTTATAGGTTTGTTGAACGATATCACCTTCCTTTACTACAAAATTTTTACCATTAAAGCCAACAAAAACTTGGTACTCATCATCGCCAAAAATTTTGCCAATATACTTAAATGGAATGGCGGGGGCTGCTGGAGTCGGAATTACTGTTGGGGCGATTATCGCAATTATCGGGCTAGGTTTAACAATAACCTTTAAATGAGTCAGCAACTTACTCTTATCTGGTGTTAACGTTGGTTTTTTATAAATTTCAAAAATATCAACTTTGTTAATTAACGCATTCTTCACAAAAGTAGATTTTCCAATCCCACGACTGGGATCCCTTATAACTGCATTGCTAACAACTATGTCTGATGCGCCTACAACATCATTAGTATCATTATTCGAATATTCCTGATATTTAAAATACCCAGCAGAAGCAAGCGTTGCAAACAAAGTGCCGTATATTAGATATTGCTTGTAAATTGACTTATTGGTCACTTCTAGTTATTCACATAAATATTAAGTTGTAAAAATCCATCTAGATTATTTACTTGGCTATTTTCACGAGATAACTCCACATTTTGCAATATAACCCCAGCATATTTTTTAGATAATTGACTTATAAATGCTCTAACATCTAAATACTTTCCTGATATTGGCAATGTTACTTCATAACTAACCATATGAATCGAAGGTAATTCAGTAAATTTATAATCTACGTTATCTACGAACAAGTTATTCTGTTGCGCAGACACATGAATAAACTCAATAACATTATGCAGCTCAGATTTTTTAGGGAAATTAAGTATGCCATAAAAATTCTCTGGTCCATTAGACTCTAACTGACGCACCGACAAGTTTTTCTTGTGAGTTATTTCAGCGAGTTCAATCTTTAAAATGGCTAATTTTTTTAATTGGTAAGTAAAATTAAAACCAAAAAGTAGCAAACCACAAAAAGTTAAACTCAGTCCTATTACACTGTACTTACCAAGCCTTTGATACATGTAACTTACAAATGGGTTAATATTACTTAGCATGGCTTATAGCATTTTAACCATCATTAAAAAATCAATTCCTTCTTTCTGATTAGAAGTCATTATTTCTTGACTCAATAATTCAACATGCTCTATATTTTGCTGAGCACCAAGCGCATGTATATACTCAAGCATTTCATGCGTGTTTGCTGCCTCTGCTGAAATAAGCACTTCTTTTTTTTCCATATTGGGTTGTATGGTCATTAAGCTTATATTATTCGTATGAACCAACTCTAAAGTGGAAAATAATTTTTCCCATGGATAGTCTAATTGCTTTTGTATTTTTTCAAGAATGCCAGCACTTTGAATATCCTCATTAGTAGTTTTTTTGATTGGTTTGGGAATAACCTCTAGTTGAATATTGCTAATCTCACTTTTTATTTTTGTAAGCGTTTTTGCGGTTTGCAAATTTTGATAACCAGCGAACCCAAAAACAGCTAATCCAAAAAACAGCGATAAAATACCTAAGTAATCAGCACTTCTTACTGAATCAAAATGAATCTTTTTTAAATGGCTATTGAGCTTCATAGTAAATAGTTTACGAACTTTGATTTTTCTCTATTTTCCTTGTGGGTAACATTACGAAGCATCACTATTTTTGGGCTTATATTTTTAAATAAGTCTAAATTAAGATTTGACTGCATATCTTCATGAAAATAAACAGAAGTACCCTTATCGTTCCTGCCCAACTGCACTATTTCTCGATTAAGCATCCGCTCAACCTCTAACTCCCAACCTTCCTTCACAGTGGCAACCTTTACCATTTCCCAAGAGTTTTCTTTAATGTTAGTTAGATAGATATAGGCACTATCTTTAACAATTATCCACGCATTTTTACTTATTGATTTACGCCAATAATTAGTGATCAATACAAAATAAGGAACAATCGAATTTAGCGTAAAGCGCTTACTTTTCTCCAACTCTAATAGTTGATTATAAAACCCATCTTCAATCGCAAATGCCAAACTACACTTTCCAAAACCACTATCCGACATAAAAACACGAAATTTTTTATCATCAACACCATAAATTTCTTCTAATTGATGAAGTATTACAGCTTTCTGCTCTTCTTTAGATAATACTTGATTCCACCTAGCAACTCTAAATTTTGCAAAATGTCCAGAAAGTACAATATTTGCGTTACACGCTTGCCACTCTGGCTTGTTAAGCAACATTTTTAGCGCATCCACCACACGTCCATACCCAGTGTTATCAACACTATTTTCTACTGGTATTATTTCATTTTTACCAATACGCTTACGGAAAAACCCCTCATGCCTAACTGCAGCTATGTATTCTGGGTGCAAAAAAATAGTCACTTTATTAGTCAACAAATGTAACACGATTTATCTCTTGTAATGTTGTCTCACCAGCTTTCACTAAATCTATTGCTACGTCACGCAAATATCGTGTTCCAGATCTAGTGGCGGCTTCTTTTACTTCTCTAATTGGCGCTTTTGAAACAATCAATTCGCGAACTTCATCGTTCAAGTCCAGTATCTCGGCGATTGCCCTTCTTCCTTTGTAGCCAGTGCCACGGCATTTTCCGCAACCCTGCCCAAGTTTAAATTTAAAGCTAGATAAGTCAGCTCTCACTAACTTTGAGTCGTTCAACAAATCCTCATTAGGTTGGTAATCAACCGCACAATCTTTGCAAATAAGCCTGACTAAGCGTTGCGATATTATCCCGTTCATTGCTGACACAAAACTATATGAATCAACTCCCATATGCGTAAAGCGGCTAATTACGTCAAAAACATTATTTGCATGTACTGTAGTAAATACTAAATGGCCAGTTAGTGCAGATTGAATAGCAATTTGTGCTGTTTCTGCATCCCTAATTTCGCCCACCATGATTTTATCTGGGTCATGTCTAAGTATGGATCTCAAACCACGTGCGAAAGTTAAGCCTTTTTTTTCATTAACCGGTATTTGCAACACCCCAGGCAACTGATATTCAACTGGGTCTTCAATGGTAATAATTTTATCTTTCCCATTATTTATTTCTGATATTGCAGCATAAAGCGTAGTCGTTTTACCGCTGCCTGTAGGGCCAGTAACCAACACCATTCCATAAGGCTCTAACACCATTTTTCTAATGTGTTTTACCGTTACAACATCAAAACCTAGCTGTTCTAAGCGTAACTCTTTTACCACCTCACTAATGGTGCTGCGGTCTAATATTCTAAGCACCGCATCTTCGCCATAGATGCTAGGCATAATAGACACGCGAAAATCTACTTCCCGATTTTGAATTGCAATTTTAAATCGCCCATCTTGCGGCACTCTTCGCTCAGCAATATCTAATTCAGCCATAATTTTTATGCGTGAGATTACCTGCTCAGCGACTTCAACGCCTTCCACTTTAGTGACTACATCTAAAACGCCATCCAATCTATACTTAATAACTAAACCATGGGCATCTGCTTCTAAATGTATGTCACTCACCTTGGTCTTAAGTGCATCGTAAAGTGTTGAATTGACCAACTTAACCACCTGACTACTATCTGCATTTATTTTTACGAAAGACAACTCTTCAATACTATTGATTGATTTTGTACTGTCACGTTTTTGCTCAACCATACCGTCCATTGCAAGCATGTTCTCTTCATTTTTCTTTAGCAATGCGGCAATATCATCTTTATGACAAACGGAAAATCTAAAATCTTCTTGAATTCTAGCCGAAACCCAATCTTGCAAATCTGCATTAAAAGGGTCTGAAATAGCTACATAAAGCTTACCTGCGGGCTCTCGTAAGGCCACACAACCTTTTTTAACAGAATCTATATATGGTAATTTGTCAAACTCCACATTATGCTCATGCAGTTCGAGCATACTGAAATACCTAAACTGCCATAACTCAGCTAGTGCTTTTGTTAATTCATGTGCGATTAACGTTGAGTTTTCTTCAAGCACTTGCATTACAGGTTGGCCAAGTTTAGTAGCAAGCTTTATAGATTCGCTTATAGTTTGTGTGGTTAGCATAGTCAAATGTCTACTGAATACTACCAGCCAAATCAAATATTGGCATATACATCAACACCACCACCACACCCACAATTAGGCCAATTAGCGCCATTAAAATTGGTTCAAATAGCTTTGTAAACCAATCAACCCAACGTGAAATCTCATCCTCATAAAAGTCTCCTATATTTTCCATCATTTGGCCCATCTGTCCACTTTTCTCACCAACTCGCATCATGCGAACGGCGACTGGAGTGGTTAAATGATGTTTTTCCATTGCTATAGACAAAGGCAACCCCTCTTTAATGTCATTCCTAGCTAATGCCAATTGCTGGCTTAGGTCACTACGCAATAAGCCAGAAACCATATCTAAAACTGTCATTACTGGAATACCCCCTTTAAGTAGCATGCCCGCCGTTCTATAAAATCTTGCTAATTGATAAACTTTCATCTTTTCACCGAGCATAGGTACTAGCAATATTTTGCTCATTAAATATTGCCTAATTGATGGTCTAGTAAATCCATAAATCATCGCCACTAGAATAACAATAAATCCAATTAATACTTTTAGGCTATGTTCCGCTAGCATTCCCCCCCACGCCAAAAGCCATTGTGACAACAACGGCAAATTTGTGCCACGCCCTTCATAAATCACACTAAACTTTGGTACCACATACAGCATTAAAAACATAATAACCATGCCGCCTACCATCAATAAAATTGCTGGGTAAATAGACGCACTAATAATTTTTTTTCGCACTAAGTTTACTTGCACCTGATAATCAATATAGCGCCTCAAAGCATCGACCAAATCACCAGTTTTTTCGCTAGACTTTACCATAGCGACATATAACGGATTAAATTGATTAACATTTTTTGCTAGTGCAGCCGACAATGGCAAGCCTTCAAATAATGAGTTTGTAACATCATCCAATAGTAGCTTTACACCTGCGCGCTGCTCCTTCTCGCGCAAGGTCTCCATTGCCTCAACCAAACTTAAGCCAGCCTTTAAAAGCTGTAACAGCTCGTGGCTAAAAAGTAATAACTGAAATCCACCTTTAGATTTTCCTGCAGATAAACTATGTTCAGATCTATGCTTAACAGATAAAGGAATCAAGCCCTTTAATTTAACTTGTTGCTTAGCATCCTCGGCTGAAATAGCATCTATCGTAATCAACGAAACTGCCTCAGAGTCCGACATCACTTTTAATTCAAATTTCATTTTTTAAGTGCTTATTGCCAATTATTGATATCGGCAGCTTCATCCTTACCACCTTGCTTACCATCATTGCCAAAAGACATCAAATCAATATCGGCATGCTCACCAGGAGATTTATAGATATAAGCATTCCCCCACGGGTCTGCTGGTGGCGCTTTTTTAAGGTAAGGTCCTGCCCACTTCGCCTCGTTACTAGGTTTATTAAACAAGGCATCTAACCCTTGTTCTGTGCTTGGATAATGCCCAGTTTCTAATCTATATTGATCTAGCGCCTGCTCTAATGCATTAATTTGCGCTTTCGCAGTTTTCACCTCAGATTTACCCACTTGGGCAAAATATTTCGGGCCCACATAACTGACCAATAAACCAATAATCACCATTACCACCAATAACTCGAGCAGCGTAAATCCAGCATTTTTTTTAGTCATCAGCACGCCCCTAATTTTTCTACGTACAACTTTTTATTAAAACATCAAACCACTACCATATTTTTATAGATGCAATTTATTATTGCATCTCACCGAGCATATAAGCCACTATGCAGCCTGTGGAAATCGTTCTATATGTTTGCGTTGTTTCTGCTTAGCCTGCCAAATATTATATTGCACCTGCATGCGCGACCAAAACCCTGCAGACGTACCCAAGGCATCAGCCAATAGCAAATCCATTTCAGCACTAATACCAGCTTTGCTGTTTAATATGCGTGATAGCGCAACACGCGTAACGCCAAGGTGGCTGGCAGCATCGGTCACGCTCAAACCATCTGGCAAATACTCTTTTAAAACCTCACCAGGGTGAGCGGGGTTATGCATATCCATATCATTCTCCTAACATTCAAAAATAGCCATCGCCATCAATTACATCTAGTGATAATCCAAATAATCGACCAGCTCAATATCATCTTGATCAAACCTAAAAATAACGCGCCAATTACCATTTACCGTAATCGACCAAAAACCCACCATATCACCAGATAACTGATGCAACCGCCAGGCAGGCACTCTTAAATCCTCAGCACATTCCGCAGCATTCATCGCAGTTAATTGCACAATGAGTTTAGCCGCATGGTGCGGCTGAATCCCTGATTTACTTCCAGTCAAAAAAAACTGCCCCAAACCTTTATGCTGAAAGCTTTTAATCATTTAATTTGGCTTCTTGTAAAAATAAATTGTACCACCGTATACTCACGCTATACAAATTATTTATTTGAATCACTTTTCAATATCAATTTAGGCCGCCCAGCCTTACCAGCCGTCACTCTCCTGCCTAAGGCATCTTCAATTTGTGTAACAAATAACGCATTGCCCAAAGCGTAATTGCCATTTGTTGCCTTGCGTATTTCATCCACCAAGCCAATATCTAATTGAAATCTAAATAACTCACGATAAGCCGCTTGTCTGCTAACAGCATCTAAACCAAGCGCTTGGTATAAAACATTTGGCTGAATGACTGCAGAGTTGGCACCTTGCGCATTAGCCGCATAGCTACTCCACTTGTATTCCGCAGGGTGGTTCACCATATTGGCGCGCACAGGGTTAAGCTCAATATAACGCTGGCAAGCCAATAAATAAGTTTCCGCCTGCGTAGGGCAAGATTTATAACGCCCCTCCCACAAAGTGCCTGTGCGCTTATACATTTTGTTAATGTATTGCACATAACGCTGACCGAGGGCTTTCATCATTGCACCAACTGCTTCGGTTTTTTCGGTAGAAACCAGTAAATGCACATGATTTGTCATCAGCACGTAAGCGTGAATTTTACATTCGGTTTTATCGGCGTATTCTTTTAGCCATTCTA
>NZ_JABFRA010000034.1 GCF_013141425.1 Methylotenera sp.
GCTGGCGGCGCGATGGCTGCAGACAGACGCACTTCAGGCATTTATGTAGAAGATCAAAATATCGAGCTAAAAGCCTTTAAGAAAATGGAAACCAATTTAGGTGAAGACGCTCATGTAAGCGTTACCAGCTATAACCGCAATGTGTTGCTAACTGGCGAAGTCCCAGTGCCAGAATCTAAAACAAAGGCAGAATCCCTGGTTAAGGAAATCATCAATACACGCTCGATTACGAATGAAATTAGCGTTGGGCCTAAGTCATCCCTTAGCTCTCGCAGCAATGACAGCTACATCACTTCTAAAATTAAGACCAAGTTTGTTACTGAGAATAAATTCCCTGCCAACTATGTAAAAGTTGTAACTGAAAATGGCGTAGTGTATTTATTGGGCATCGTTACCAGTGCCGAAGCAGAAGCTGCGGTGGAAATCGCACGCAATACGGAAGGCGTAAGCAAAGTCGTTAAAGTCTTTGAATACTTACCATAAGTTACTTGGGCATACCCTACTGAGCTAAAGTGCTTAACGCTATAATTAAAAGCGCGCTTCAGGCGCGCTTTTAATTTTGACATGACATCTTTTGAAAATTCAAGCTTTGAAATGTTATAATTCATGCAAATAAAATTGCTGCGTGCAGCGCAATACATGGTAAACACTGAAATGACTATTGAACAAACTACAACACAAACCCAAAACGAAATCATCATTGAAGGCAACACGCGTGCTGGCAAGCCATTTAGACCGAGCGACTGGGTCGATCGCATGTGCAGTACCTATGCCACCTTTGGCGAAGATCGCAAACTGAAGTATTCGCCTTACTTAAAACCTAGGGTGGTCAATGGTGTGCGTTGCTTAGCGGTAGACTTAAAATTAAAAGTAGTAAATCCAGAAGGTTATGCGCAATTGATGCATTTTGCCGATGAAAACCAACTTAATGTGCTTGATGCTTCGGGCAATAGCATTGCAGTACCTCACTAAGCACAAATCAATATCTGACATTAATTGTTGCTGACACCAATAATTTTTTCTATATATTGTTTTGAAATTAACCCACGTTTAATTTTTACCAACTCACCTTTAGGATTGTAAATAAAGGTGGTTGGCATAACTTCCGCAGTGCCTATTTGAGCAGTAACCGCATCATCACCCAATACAATCGGGTATGACATCAGCATATCATCGACGTAATCGCTTACTTCCTTTTGATTTTTAAAATCAAAAATAACACCAATCACCATCAAATCTTTTTTTCTGCGTCTATCATACAAATTCACCAAATCAGGCACTTCTTCTAGACAGGGCGGGCACCAAGTTGCCCAGTAATTCACCAACACCCATTTCCCCTTGTAGTCAGATAATTGATGCTGAATACCGGCCGTATCCTTTAGCGTAAAACTTGCTGCAACATTAGCTTCTGCAGGCACTTTCAAGCTGTAGAAGGTGAGTGAGAGAGCGAATAGGAGATTAAATACAAATTTAGGCATGGTTGATTTTCAAAACAGTTTGATGCAAGTCTAAATGAAATTAAGCTTTATCAAAATGATGCAAAATATAAACTAGTGTAAATATAAACATTATCATACAATCATAAAACTACTTTAACAGCTGATAAAAATTAAACATGGCGTTAAACCTTTACATTCCGACTCTAAAAGATAATCCCATTATCATTGCGGAAACACGCCCACAGAAAATCAGCCAGTCGCTGATTGCACAGCACGGCAAAAACCTCTTAGATATTGCTTCTTTCTTGAACAGCGAACTCGAAATCCTGAATCGTCAGAAAATCTCTCCAAGTACACGCGTGCAGGCCTTAGATGCTTATCGCCCTATATTAATTAGCACGGCACAAGCACTTTCTGAAGACTACAGCATTGCGGCTCTGCCTCTGCATGATAAGGCTAAACTTGCCGCCGCGGCAGTTGAATCTTTATGGCTAGAACTGGGTTATGGTTACAAGCTAGTATTGGTTGATCTGCAAAACCAATTAATTAAACTAGGCACCGATAAAAGCTCTGCGAATGCGATTCAGCGGGCTATGCATGCAGTTGCTGAACATGCACTGGTGTATTACCAAACCTATTTCACCCCACCAGAACACATTTGGAGCGACTTACATCAACTCTATTTCTGTGCGATAAAGCTTGGCATTCAAAACGTAAAAGTCGATGAGGACAAGTCGGTAGTAGGCTCAACTTCAACACATGCAAATACGATAGAGAATACTTACAAGCATGCGCTGCTAATGTCACTTGCCGACCCGCAGCATCTCACACAAAAAAACATGCGCCTGGCGGCCGAATATTTAGCTTTCCACGTAGAAAACGCCAAGATCTCTGTGGTCGCCCCCCTTGAAATTACCACCAGTTGTTTTGTTGTCGATTTATCTTCGAACAAACCACCTGTGCCCTATAGCAAACAAAAAACTGCACCAAACCCAGATAGTGACATCTTGTTGCAAACCCTAGATTTAGTCATTGCCATTCATCAGGATTTAAGTTCATTACAAAATGAACAATTGCCGAAAGATGGCGGCATTCCTGTCAATGCTAACCGCGATGAATATATTGATTTACTGACCTATCTAATTAAACATTGGGGCGTCACTCAAAAACGAATCTTTAATCGCACCAAATCGCAAGGCGAGGTAGACATCGTCACAGGCATTCCAGCCATTCATTATTTTTCCAGCAGCTTAAATGAAGCCGCGAGGGCAAATAAAAGCCCGATTGGCAAAGCGCAAACCAATGATTTAGACACACCACATGCTTCAAGATGGCACATCATTAACATTAGTGCTATTGGCATGTCTGTTAGACGCCACCCAACTGCCGAGAAAAATATTCGCATTGGCAGCCTACTGGGCTTTAAAACAAAAGATGAGCAAAACTGGTCGGTTGGCTTAGTGCGCTGGGCAAGTTGCGGCAATCGAGATAGGCTGGACATTGGAGTGCAACTGATTGCGCCACGCGCACAAAGTGCGATAGCGCGCATCAATAAAACTGGCCGCGAGGAACTGGTCTTATTGTTACCTGAAATCATTGCGGTTAAACAACTAGCCACTATTGTGGCACGTGTTGGCACTTACGAACCCGCACGCCAGTTGTCCATTACCTACAATAACAATACCCATGTCATCATGCTAACCAAAGTAATCGAGCGCTCACATCATTTTGAGCGCATACAATATAGCGTTATCAGTTAAAATAATTGGCAAGATTATATTTAGTTAAGTATTTACAGTCATAAAAATAAAGTTTATCTTGCAGAGTTGCCACTTCACTAAAACAGTTTTTTTCGTTACGATACAAGTTATTTCTTAAAGCATTAATCAATTAGAGGTTTTACCATGAGCGAACACATTACACATCTTAACGACGCAAGTTTTGAACAGGATGTTTTACAATCACAACTCCCTGTTTTAGTTGACTATTGGGCCGAATGGTGTGGACCATGTAAAATGATTGCACCCATTCTAGATGAAATCTCTAAAGAATATGCAGGCCGCCTAAAAGTTGGCAAACTGAACATTGACGATAACCAACAAACACCACCTAAATATGGTATTCGTGGCATTCCAACGCTCATGCTGTTTAAAAATGGCAATGTAGAAGCCACCAAGGTGGGTGCATTATCTAAGTCCCAATTAACAGCTTTTATTGACAGCAACATCTAAACCCATTACGCTGTGCAAATAGTCATAAATGCTTGGTTTTATACAATAAAAAATTAAGCATTTATTCTAATCAATTAATAAATTTATCCTGTAGCATTCTGCCCTTATCCTTCCCCAAACGATTCTTGTTCTAGTGAGCCTCCATGCACTTATCCGACCTTAAACACCTGCCCGTTACTGAATTAGTTGAAATGGCAATTACCGATGAAATCGACAATGCTAGCCGCATGCGCAAGCAGGATCTGATTTTTGCCATCTTAAAAAACAAAGCTAAAAAAGGTGAAAGTATTTTTGGTGACGGTACGCTGGAAGTATTACAAGATGGTTTTGGCTTTCTGCGCTCGCCTGACACTTCATATTTGGCCGGGCCTGATGATATTTACGTTTCGCCCTCTCAGATTCGCCGTTTTAACCTGCACACTGGGGACAGCATTCAGGGTGAGATTCGTATTCCTAAAGACGGCGAACGTTATTTTGCTTTAGTTAAAGTTGACTCTGTGAATGGTGAAGCACCCGAAAATACCAAACACAAAATCTTATTCGAAAACTTAACACCACTTTTTCCTACAATTCCGCTCACGTTAGAGCGAGATATTAAAGGGGTAGAAAACATTACCAGCCGCGTAATCGATATGATTGCACCGATTGGCCGTGGTCAGCGAGGCTTGTTAGTCGCCAGCCCAAAAAGCGGTAAAACCGTGATGATGCAAAACATTGCACATGCGATTACTGCCAACCACCCTGACGTCATTTTAATTGTACTTCTCATTGATGAACGTCCTGAAGAAGTAACAGAAATGACCCGTTCAGTTAAAGGTGAAGTAGTTGCTTCAACTTTTGATGAACCTGCAACACGCCACGTACAAGTCGCAGAAATGGTGCTCGAAAAAGCGAAGCGCTTAGTTGAACATAAAAAAGACGTCGTAATTCTACTTGACTCAATCACACGTTTAGCGCGTGCATACAATACCGTTATACCGTCCTCGGGCAAAGTATTAACTGGTGGTGTGGATGCAAATGCACTGCAACGTCCAAAACGCTTCTTTGGTGCGGCACGGAATGTGGAAGAAGGCGGTTCACTCACCATCATTGCCACCGCTCTTGTTGACACTGGTTCGCGCATGGATGATGTCATCTACGAAGAGTTTAAAGGTACAGGTAATATGGAAATCCATCTTGATCGCAAGATGGCTGAAAAACGTCAGTACCCTGCAATCAATGTTAATAAATCTGGTACGCGACGCGAAGAACTACTTATTGAAAAAGATGTTCTACAAAAAATCTGGGTACTTCGTAAACTACTTTACCCCATGGACGACCTCGAGGCGATGGAGTTCTTGCTAGACAAGATTAAAGCCACTAAGAACAATGCAGACTTTTTTGACAGCATGCGTAGAGGTTAATGCCACATATTATTTTAGTTAACCTTGCTTGATTTCTTAAAAATCAATATAATACGCGGCTAATTTTATTAAACGTGCCGTATCGTTCGGCAAACATAGAGGCTCAAATTATGAAAGATGGAATTCACCCAGAATACCGCGATGTTGTATTTCAAGACATCGGCGCAGATTTTAGTTTTATCACACGCTCTACCATTAATGCTAGAGACACCATTAAATGGACAGATGGTAAAGAATATCCATTAGTAAAAATTGAAGTATCTTCAAAATCGCACCCGTTTTACACAGGCAAACAAATGATTTTAGATACCGCTGGCCGTGTAGATAAATTCCGTAAAAAATACGGTATGTAAGTTTTTTGTAAATTTAATTGCACTTGATTTAATTGCTCTAGGTTAATGGTACTTGAATTTACTTAACATACAGTCTTTTTAGTCAGACGAAGGCAGCTTAGGCTGCCTTTTTTTATTTTGCCATTACCTAAATTAAGGTTGGCTCAAATGCTTGTAAACGCCAGCAATCGGTTAAAATATAGCTAACAAACAACAGCGAACAATATGCGCTTTCAACTTGATCACGATTGGCAAGGCAATATGTCAACCCCACGCGCACGCGTCGGTGATGGCGTTAAAACGCAGTTATTACTTGTGCTGTGCGCTATATGGATTATTCTTGGTTTGGTTGGTCATGCTCCTTGGAAACCACTCGAATCAACCAGTATTAGCATCGTCAAAAATATCCTAGACGGTGGTAGCCTAATTGCGCCAAATGTTATTGGCACGTCATCCATTGAAACGCCACCATTATATTATCTAACTGCGGCCGCCAGCGCAAAATTACTCTCCCCAAATCTTGCCATGCATGATGGTGCAAGATTATTTAATGCAATATGGTTATCCATTCTGTTACTGATGGTCGGAATGTCGGGTCGTGAATTATGGTCACGTGGCATCGGTCGTCACGCGACATTTATCATGATAGGCACCATTGGATTAGTCTTTAGCGCCCATAGTTTAAGTGCAGAAATCGCCAACTTAGCATGCTTAGCGATGGGGTTCTATGCTTTAGCACTTTCTAAACGGCGCCCATGGCGCGCAAGCGGACTGTTAGGTATTGCTCTTGGAATTGGTTTTTTGAGTTATGGAATACTGCCGGTTTTAATATTGCTTAGTGTAGCGCTTAGTTTGCCAGTTCTTTTCAAAGTATGGAGAACTACAAGTTTTGCAAAGTTTTTGCTGAGTGCCTTTTTAATCGCCAGCCCAATTATTGGTGCATGGTTGCTTTTGTTGCATCAATACTACCCAACTGTTTTTTTAAGTTGGTGGCAATACAATCTCAGTATCTTTAATGAGCTTAACCACCTCTATTTTCTGCGCATTCTTGCTTGGTATGCGTGGCCGGCATTACCATTTGCCCTGCTTGGCTTATGGCGCTTTCGATTACAATTACTTAATAAACCTAAATTTCAGTTAATAATTGTCTTTTTCGTTTGCTCATTAATCATTTTAGGCTTCACTGAAACCACAAAAGATATAAACGCACTTCCACTATTATTACCGCTAGTAGCGCTTGGCGCAGGCAGTGTAGATCACCTCAAGCGTGGCTCTGCTGCTGCACTTAACTGGTTTGGCATTACATTATTTGGCTTAATTGGTGCTTTAATTTGGTTAGGGTGGCTCGCCATGCTAACTGGCTACCCAGTCAAAATAAAGCAGCGCATGCAGTTTTTATCTGGCAGTAACGATATTCATTTTAGTTGGATCACATTAGCCATTGCACTTGCAATTACGGTAATTTGGATAATCGTCTGCATTCGCGCCAAACAAACCAATAAATCCACCATCACAAACTGGGCGGTTGGCATGACCTTTGGTTGGACATTATTAATGTCACTGTGGCTTCCTTTACTAGACTCAGCTAAAAGCTATCAGTCAGTATTCACCTCATTGAATAACGCATTGCCTAATGAATATAATTGTGTAAATAGCCTTGGAGTAGGTCAACAGCAGCAATTATTACTCCATTATTACACTGACATTAAATTACAACCTTTCGAAAGCACGCAGAAACTGGACTGCAATTTCTATTTGCTTCAAGATGTACGTGGAGTCGGGAAAATGCAACCTGGCCAGGAATGGAGTTTAATCTGGAGTGGTAAACGAACTGCAGACAGAAAAGAATCGTTTAGATTATTTAAGCGCATCAATGGTGTTTAAAAATGGTGATTAAAAGAAAGCCTTAAAAAACCTCAAGTTTAAACGACCCCAAATAAAACTAGGCCATTTAGTTTCACCTAAGAATTAAGAGCTTTATTTCAATTAACAAACAGTACTCATTGCTGTGCAGATATACACCAAGTAATTTAGATGCTTTGTAAACCGCATCTGTTCTAAAGATGCAAATGTGCCTTTACTGCACTTGCTACTTGCGCATGCAGGCCTGCACCGCCTTGTTGCACATATTCCGCAATTTGCTTACGCATCGGCAATGCCCAGAATTTGTTCAAATGGCCTGCGATATCTTGCTGTGCATGGCTTTGATTTGGATAGGATTCGTAAAAATCTCCTATTTGATTAGCCATTGAAATTAAGCGTTGTATATCCATAGTATTTTTCTTTTACTCATTCAAAATATGTTCTGCGTGGCTATAGACCACTAATCGGTTTTCTCTTGCAAAGCCAACCAAAACTAACCCACATTGCTCAGCCACACGGACTGCCAAACCTGTTGGGGCAGAAACTGCCACCAGCATACCCACCCCTGCGCTGGCTGTTTTCTGTACCATTTCAAAGCTAGCGCGACTGGTTGTCACAATAAAGCCTTTTTTGTCTATGGTGGATTTAGCCAATGCGCCTATCAACTTATCTAACGCATTATGACGGCCAACATCTTCGCGCAGCAATGCAACTTCACCATTTGGACTCACGTAGGCACTGGCATGGGTTGCGCCAGTCTTTTGCTGTAAGGCCTGATGCATTTGCAGGCCCCGCAAGCTGCGTGTGATGCTACCTAACTCATACTTGCCCTGCACTTTTAAAATCGGCGGATAACGCATGGCTTGTGTCAAACTCTCTGCACCACACAAGCCACAACCCGTTTTACCTGCCAAGGTACGGCGACGTTCTTTAAGTTGCGAAAAGCACTTACTAGCAATTTCACAATGCAACTCAATGCCATTGGTTTGCGTTTTCAACTCTACACTATACAACTCACTTACACTGTTTATAATACCTTCGGATAACGAAAATCCTAAGGCAAAATCTTCCAAATCTTGTGCTGTTGCAAGCATAACTGCATGTGAAACACCATTGTAAATCAAGGCTACAGGCGTTTCTTCGGCCAGGCAATCTTGGGCATTTGTTATTTCACCAGTTTGCCATTGCGCTACATTAAAAATACTTAGCGGCACGTCTAGCACCGCAATATGCGCTGCATTCTCGTTAATTAAGCTCAATTTTAGCGGCTTCTAAATCTCTACCCGCATAGGCCAACTGCGCTTCACTAAAGGTTTTATAGTGTTTTTGCCAATCTGAAAGCTGATTCACCCGAGTCACTTGCACGGCCGTCACCTTAAACTCAGGACAATTGGTCGCCCAATCTGAATTTTCAGTGGTAATCACATTTGCGCCAGATTCAGGGTGGTGAAAAGTTGTATAAATCACACCCACTTGCACACGCTCGCTGATTTTTGCCCGCAACACTGTTTCACCCGCACGGCTTTTAATGCCAATCCAGTCACCATCTCGAATCCCACGGTCATCTGCGTCTTGCGGATGAATTTCAACGATATCCTCCGCATGCCATGCCACATTTTTTGTACGGCGCGTTTGTGCACCTACGTTGTATTGCGACAAAATACGCCCTGTAGTCAGTATCAACGGATATTTCGCATTTACTTTTTCTGTAGTTGGCACATATTGCGTAATAAAGAATTTACCTTTCCCGCGCACGAATTCATCAATATGCATCGTCGGCGTACCCAGTGGAGCTTCATCATTGCATGGCCATTGTATGCTACCGAGTTCATCTAACTTCTTAAAACTCACGCCTTTAAAAGTAGGTGTTAAGGCGGCGATTTCATCCATAATCTCGCTGGCATGATGATAATTCATGTCGTAGCCTAAAGCTTTTGAAAGTTTGGCCGTAATTTCCCAATCTTCATAACCTGCTTCCTGCTTGCCATTGATAGTGCCACCATTTTTTGGATTCATCACACGGCGCACAGGGGAGATTCTTCTCTCTGCATTGGTAAACGTTCCACTCTTTTCAAGAAAAGAAGCACCTGGGAAGAATACATGCGCAAACATCGCGGTTTCGTTAAGAAACAAATCTTGCACAATTACACACTCCATTTGCTCGAGTGCGTGCGTCACGTGTTGCGTATTCGGATCGGACTGCACAATATCTTCGCCCACGCAGTACAAGGCTTTAAAGCTACCCTCCGCTGCAAAATCTAACATATTGGGGATGCGCATTCCTGGCTCTTTACTGAGAGGCCTTCCCCAAGCAGTCTCGAACAGGGCGCGAGTTGCATCATCAGAAACGTGGCGATACCCTGGAAATTCATGTGGCATAGAACCCATGTCGCATGAACCTTGCACGTTATTTTGACCGCGCAATGGATTTACACCCACACCTTCCCGGCCCACATTGCCTGTTGCCATGGCTAAATTGGCAATGCCCATTACAGTAGTTGAGCCTTGCGCATGTTCAGTCACACCTAAACCATAATAAATGGCCGCGTTACCGCCCGTTGCATAAAGCCTTGCTGCAGCTCGAATATCCTCGGCCTTAATGCCCAATTCACTAGCTAAACTTTCTGGTGAATTTGCGTCTAGCGCCACAAAATCTCGCCATTCTACAAAAGAATCCCACTCACAACGCGCTTTGACATACTCTTCTTGCACTAATCCTTCGGTCACAATCACGTGTGATAACGCAGAAATTAACGCTACGTTTGAGCCAGGGCGCAATTTCAAGTGATAGTCTGCGCGAATATGCGGTGAATTCGCCACTAAATCAATCTCACGCGGATCTGCCACAATCAGCTTTGCACCCTCACGCAAGCGCCGTTTCATTTGGCTGGCAAATACTGGGTGGCCATCGGTCGGGTTTGCACCAATCACAAAAATTACGTCGGATTGCATCACCGAATCAAACGTCTGCGTACCTGCAGATTCACCCAAGGTTTGTTTTAAGCCATAGCCAGTTGGGCTATGGCAAACGCGAGCACAAGTGTCAACATTATTCACGCCAAATACTGCGCGAATGAGTTTTTGCATCACATACACTTCTTCATTCGTACAGCGGCTAGAGGTAATACCGCCAATCGCATCTTTACCGTATTGTTGGTTAATTCGAGCGAGTTCGCTCGCCGCGTAGTCAATCGCCTCATCCCAGCTCACGTTTTGCCAAGGGTCTTTAATACTTTTACGAATCATTGGCGTAGTGATGCGGTCTTGATGGGTTGCATAACCCCAAGCAAAACGTCCTTTAACACAGGAATGTCCATGATTCGCACCTCCATTCTTGTTCGGCGTCATGCGTACTACTTCCTCACCCTTCATTTCAGCATCAAATGAACAGCCCACACCGCAATAAGCGCAGGTAGTCGTTACTCTGTGCTCTGGCACACCATGATCAATCACGGTTTTTTCAATTAAGGTTGCTGTTGGGCAGGCTTGTACACAAGCACCACAAGACACACATTCGGAATCCATAAAATCGGCGATTCCTGCTGCCACCTTAGATTCAAAGCCACGTCCGGAAATAGTGAGCGCAAACGTACCCTGTGTTTCTTCGCATGCACGCACGCAACGTGAACAGACAATACATTTCGCGGGGTCAAAACTAAAATAAGGATTACTCTCATCTTTGACAGACTTAAGATGATTTTCACCTGCATAGCCATAGCGCACTTCACGCAAGCCCACTGCGCCAGCCATATCTTGCAATTCACAATCACCATTGGTTGCACAGGTGAGGCAGTCCAATGGATGATCGGAAATATAAAGCTCCATGGTGCCACGACGGATATCAGCCAGCTTGGGAGTTTGCGTATGCACTTTCAAGCCTTCTGCCACTGGCGTGGTACAAGAAGCAGGATAACCGCGACGACCTTCAATTTCCACCACACATAAGCGACATGAGCCAAATGGTTCAAGAGAATCCGTCGCACACAATTTAGGTACGTTAATTCCAGCTAGAATAGACGCGCGCATAATAGAAGTGCCTTCAGGCACGGTAATTTCTCTATCATCAATCAATAAAGTGACTTGCACATCAGAATCACTTGCAGGCGTGCCGTAATCTAACTGGTCATCATAATTAGTTCGGCTATGTTCATGTTGGTGATGCGTGTTGCTATATTTAATGTCATCCATTTTGCTTCTCCTACTCGCGGCTTAACAAATCACTCAAACTGCGGCTTTCGCCTTTTTAATTTCAAAATCTTCCGGGAAATGATTCATTGCGCTTAACACGGGATATGGCGTCATGCCACCCAATGCACACAAAGAACCGTTCAACATCGTGTCACTTAAATCGCGTACCAACTTAATATTTTTAACAGTATCCGTTCCAGCGATAATTTTATCGATTACTTCCACACCGCGCGTTGAGCCAATGCGGCACGGCGTACATTTTCCACACGATTCAATCGCACAAAATTCAAAGGCGTATCTTGCCATCTTCGCCATATCAACCGTATCATCAAACGCCACAATGCCACCATGGCCGAGCACCGCCCAAATACTGGCAAAGGCCTCGTAATCTAACGGAGTATCAAATTGCGATTCGGGCAGGAATGAACCTAGTGGCCCGCCAACCTGCACCGCTCGTATTGGCCTACCAGTGGCTGAACCGCCACCATAATCATAAAGCAATTCGCGCAAGGTAATGCCAAATGCTAGCTCCACTAACCCACCGTGCTTAAGATTTCCTGCCAACTGAATCGGCAAAGTGCCACGTGAACGCCCCATGCCGTAATCAGCATAAAATTGTGCTCCTTTGTCTAAAATAATAGGCACCGTTGCCAACGAGATAACATTATTCACCACAGTTGGCTTGCCAAACAAGCCTTCAATGGCTGGCAAGGGCGGTTTAAAACGCACCATGCCACGCTTGCCTTCTAGGCTCTCTAATAATGATGTTTCTTCGCCACATACATAGGCGCCTGCAGCACGACGAACTTCTAAATGAAAGGTATGCGTCGAACCAAGAATTTTTTCACCGAGATAGCCCGCCATTTCGGCTTTTGCAATTGCCTCATTCAACACTCTAAGCGAATGCGGGTATTCAGAACGTAAGTAAATATAGCCCTGTGTAGCGCCTACCGCAATGCCTGCGATGGTCATCCCTTCTATCAACACAAACGGATCATTTTCCATAATCATGCGATCTGAGAATGTCCCTGAATCACCTTCATCGGCATTACACACAATGTATTTTTGGTCAGCTTTACAGCCTAACACGGTATTCCATTTAATCCCTGTTGGGAAAGCAGCACCACCACGGCCACGCAAACCTGAGTCTGTAACTGCTTTTACAATTTCCACACCCGACTGAACCAGTGCATTTTTAAGGCCTTTATAACCATCGTGCGCAATATAGTCTTCAAGCGAAACTGGATCCGTCACGCCAACCCGCGCAAATGTTAAGCGCTGCTGCTTTTTCAGCCATTCAATTTCTTCAGTAAGCCCTAAGCTTAAAGCATGTGGCTTGGCGTTTAAAAAATCAGCTTCAAAAAGTGATGCAACGTCTTTCACTTTTACTGGCCCATAGGCAAATCGGCCATTTTCAGTAGCCACCTCCACTAGCGTTTCTAACCAATAAAGGCCGCGCGAACCGTTACGCACAATCTCTGCGTCTAAATTACGGCGCTTGGCTTCTTGCGCTATGGCAATCGCCACCTTTTCAGCGCCGACAGAAAGTGCACTGGAATCACGAGGGATATATATTTTAGTTGCCATATTAAACCCTTACCCTAGGTGATCTTGCCTCAAAAATTAGCGCATCTAGATCGGCTGCAGACACCCGCCCAAATACTTCTTCATCCAACGTCACGGCTGGCGAAAGCGCACAATTACCCAAACAGTATACGGGCTCTAAGGTAATCGCCTCATCAGTAGTAGTTTGGTGATAGTCGACATTCAAACATTTTTTTGCGTGTGCTTCTAGTGCGGCAGCGCCCATCGACTGGCAGGATTCAGCACGGCAGATTTGCAAAACATGGCGACCTGGTTTGTGAGTGCGAAAATGGTGATAAAAAGTCACGACTCCATGCACTTCAGCAATCGATAGTTTTAAAGCTTTAGCAATCGGCGCATAAGTAGATTCAGGCACATAGCCTATACTATCTTGAATGGAATGCAACAAAGGCATTAAAGCACCTGGTATATCCTGATGCTGTGCAATCAAGGTATCAATCTTTAAAGTATCTACCTCGCTGATTAAATCTTGTTTTGTTTGTAAAACTTGCAACTTAATTATCTCCAAAATTACTAACAGTAAATTGAACTACATATTAGTATAATACACCACTTACAAGCTACCAATTTCGACAAGCTAAGATGAAAAAAGTGCCTAATTCCCAACAAAATCTGCAACCTAGGCTAATCGACCAATTTGGTCGAAGTGTCGATTATATTCGTCTTTCCATTACAGACCGCTGTGATTTTAGATGTGTGTACTGCATGTCAGAAGACATGACTTTTTTGCCACGCGAAGAAGTGCTAAGTCTTGAGGAATGTGCACGCTTAGTAAAACTGTTTGTACGTTTAGGGGTTAGCAAAGTTCGCATTACAGGCGGCGAACCATTAGTGCGCAAAAATGCGTTGTGGTTATTTCAAGAAATCGGTAAGCTAAAAAATCTAAAGGAGTTAGTGCTTACTACTAACGGAAGCCAATTAATACTGCATGCAGCAGCACTTAAAGCGGCGGGAGTAAAACGTATCAATCTCAGTATTGATAGTCTAAATGCAGAACGATTTAAGAAAATCACCCGTACTGGCGATTTAGGTAAAGTATTAGCTGGCCTGCAAGCCAGTATTGACGCAGGGTTTGAAGGCATTAAATTAAACACTGTTTTAATGCATGGTAACAACGAGGGTGAAGCCTGTGATTTGGTGCAGTTCGCCATTGACAAAAAAATTGACATCAGCTTTATTGAAGAGATGCCATTGGGCGAAGTTGACCATACGCGAGCCAGCACCTATGTGAGCAACACCGATACGCTGAAATTGCTTAAAAGTAAGTATTCACTACTTGCAAGTACCAAGACCACAGGAGGTCCGGCGAGATATTGGCAAGTGGCAAATTCAAACACTAAGATTGGCTTTATTTCGCCACACAGTCACAATTTTTGCGAAAACTGCAATCGAGTACGCATCACCTGCAAAGGCGAGTTATATTTATGCCTTGGCCAGGAAGATAAAATTGAGTTGCTGCCACTATTGCGCACCTATCCAAACGATGACCAACCACTAATTGATGCTATTGTCGGCAGCATGAAAATCAAGCCTAAAGGGCATGATTTTGATTTACGCCGTGCAAAGCCAGCAGTTGTGCGGTTTATGTCACACACTGGTGGCTAATTTGGTAATCTCAGCCATCATTCTCTCAGGTGGACGAGCCACTCGTATGAACGGCGTAGATAAAGGTTGGGTGCGCTTGCAGCAAAAGCCTTTGATTCAACATGTAATTGAACGTTTGACGCCGCAGGTGGATGAAATTCTAATTAACGCCAATCGTGAAATCTCCAACTACCAATCCTTTGGATACAAAGTACTGCAAGATGAGATTGAAGATTTCTTGGGGCCATTAGCTGGCTTTAGCCTTGGCTTAAAGCATGCAAAACACGATTACCTGCTCACCGTACCTTGCGATTCTCCACTCTTACCCCATGATTTAGCGCAGCGCTTAATAACGGCACTGTTTAATAATGAGGCCAACATTGCCGTGGCAAGTAGCGACGGCAATCCACACCCAGTATTTTGTTTGTGTAAAAGGAATGTGTTGCCATCACTGTCCACTTATTTAGAACAAGGTGAGCGACGCGTGAGCGCTTGGCAAAAAAGCCAAAAATATATCGAAGTTGACTTTAGTGATTGCAGTGAGGCCTATGCAAACTTGAATACGTTTGAAGATTTGGCTGCGTTAGAGTTAAAGTTATCGCTATAATCACTCCACATTAACTTAATCAATAGGCATCATGACTACGTCACTTACTGACTTCATTTCAAACCCCAGTTGCATGGATGACTATGACCCAAATTCTATGCCTGTGAATAAAGCACGAGAATTGATTAAACAATTTTTAAGCCCAGTCTTTGAAACTGAATCTGTGTCGATTCGAGAAAGCTTAGAGCGAATATTAGCTCACGAAATATCATCGCCATCCAATGTCCCTAATTACGACAATTCTGCTATGGATGGCTTCGCGTTCAAAGCAGAGGACATGAAGCTTGAAAATCACACAGTATTAAAAGTTATCGGAACAACCTTCGCAGGTAAAGCTTTTGCGGGAGAAATTAAATCGGGTGAGTGTATTCGCATAATGACGGGAGGAATCATGCCCAAAGGCGCAGATACCGTTATCATGCAGGAAAAGGTAAAAATGGAGAATGATGTCATTACCTTTGCGGAAGCCCCCCAACCTAAAGCCAATGTGCGCTATGCCGGTGAAGATCTAAAAATTGGGCAAATGGTGTTAACTAAAGGCCACAAAATGCGTCCAGCCGACTTAGGCCTGCTAGCTTCTCTAGGCATTACTGAGGTATGCGTTTATCGCAGACTTAAAGTCGCTATCTTCTCCACCGGAGATGAGTTAGTGAGCATTCACAAATCATTAAAAACGGGGCAAGTTTATGACAGCAATCGATACTCACTTTACGGAATGTTAACTAAGCTAGATGCAGAAATAATCGATTTAGGAACAATTGCGGATATGCCTGAACTATTAGAAAGCACCCTGCTAAAGGCAAGCCAGCAGGCAGACGTAGTGATTACCAGCGGTGGCGTGTCGGTCGGCGAGGCTGATTACATGAAGTTACTGTTATCAAAACATGGCCAGATCGTATTTTGGAAAATTGCCATGAAACCTGGCAGGCCCTTAGCCTACGGCAAAATAGGGGGGGCTCATTTCTTTGGACTACCTGGCAATCCTGTTGCAGTGATGGTAACTTTTTACCAATTTGTGCGGGAAGCATTACTGATACTAATGGGGCAACCCAATCCCGTAGCACTACCAATTTTTAACGTTACCTGCACGGAAAGCATTAAAAAACAGGCTGGCAGAACAGAATTTCAACGCGGTATATTATTTGCAGATACCGATGGTAGTTGGAAAGTAAGACCAACCGGTGCTCAGGGTTCAGCTATATTAAGCTCTATGTCACTCGCCAATTGCTTTATAGTACTCAACGAGTCAATTGGTAACTTAGAAGCTGGCACTAAAGTACAAGTTCAAGTTTTAGATGGTCTTGTATAAAAATAAAATATAAAAACCTTGAATATAAAACCAAAATCGCTAAAAGACCTACTGCTCATTCATGAGCTGATTTTCATTTTTCTTATAGTATTAGCGGCCACTGCAGGCTCAATCGGCATCCATTTATGGGAAAAGTCTAGCCAAGAATCTTCAAGAATAAGTCTATTAATCAATGAAGTACAGCAAACCCGCGGCGATTTATATCGACAAATGAAAGAGTTGTTTGATGCATATTTTTTAGATGATTTAGAAGCCCAGTCTGAGTACGACAATTTCACCATTACCGTAGAATCGCATTTCGTTAAATTAAAAAAGCTTGCTGTGGATGAAACAGAAAAAGCCGTCATCAATGACCTCCACGGAAACTACAAAAAATTTGTCATTGAAACCCCCGCACTCTTTGATCAGTTTAAAAATTCCAATACCGATGAATCAAAACGTGCAATTAACACTGATATTGAAACAGGACTATTCAAGCGCTACGAAGATATTCTTGCACGTACAGAAGTGATACTGAATCAAAAACAGATTGAACTCGATAGTCGCCTTGCTGAGTCGAAACGTATGACCATTATATTATTAGTGATTCCATTGCTACTTTCAATATTGCTACTCATTTTCTCCAGGATATTTTTAAAGCGCGCTATCGTAAAACCACTCAACGATGTTTTGAAGGCCACCGCGCAAATTAGTGCTGGGAACCTCTCATATAAAGCGCCAGATGAAGGCATTGAAGAACTGGTAGCGGTTTCAAGTGCAATCAATCAAATGGCTGATAGATTATTGGTCAGTCAAGAGTCTTTAGTGCGAACAGAAAAGCAAGCGGCACAAGGTCTTTTAGTACCTATGCTAGCGCACAATATTCGCAACCCGCTAGCAAGTATTCGTGCGACTGCACAAGTGATTGATGACCCTGGACTAGACAGCGATACACAAGATTCACTAAGAGGGATTATTGATACCGTTGACAGACTGGAACGCTGGACGGGCGCTCTTTTAGCCTATTTATTACCCTTAAAACCACAACCCAATAACACCAGCATCAAGGTCATCGTAGAAGGCGCATTGGCCCCACTTCAACAAAAAATAAAAGAAAAATCAATAAAACTTAAACTGCCTAACTGGCAGGAAAATAATCGCATTTACACTGACCAACACCTATTAGAACAAGTGATTTACAACTTAGTATTAAATGCGATTGATGCCTCAACAAAAGACGCAGAAATTGAAATTATTCTTAAAACAAAACCAAACACATTCATCTTGCTATTACTGGATAATGGATGCGGCATGCCATTTACACCCGACCCCAGCGCCATGAGCGCTCCTACCACCAAACGTTTTGGCACTGGCTTAGGCATTCCATTTGCTTTTAAAGTATGTGATGCCCTAGGAGGTGAATTAAAATTTAATGCTCGGCCTGAGGGGGGAACCGCAATCACCATCTTGCTGCCTAAAACACTAAACTTAACTATTAATTAATCAAACTTTTTAACTTAATTCTATTGAACTAGGCTTTTCAAAAACTACTCATTACCAAATATTTTTATTTATATGACCTAGGCTATTGCCTTAAACTGGCTTTTTATCAACAATGTAGGGAGTCAATAATTCATCATGGAAACCTCAATGCTAAATCACGTAGTACCTGATTTTCAACTTCCCGCAACCAGTGGCAAAACATTCCAGTTAGCAAACCAACTTGGTCAACATCTCATTCTTTATTTTTATCCTAAAGATTCGACGCCGGGATGTACCACGCAGGGCATTCAATTTAGAGATACGTATGATGATTTTAAAAATCTGAACGCTGAGATTTTTGGCATATCACGTGACAGTTTAAAATCGCACGAAAATTTCAAAGCCAAATTTACTTTTCCGTTTGAATTGCTAGCCGATACCGAAGAGTTAGCCTGTACACTTTTTGGTGTAATTAAAATGAAGAATATGTATGGAAAACAAGTACGTGGCATAGAACGAAGTTCCTTTATTATCGATAAAAATGGTGTATTAGTGAAAGAATGGCGTGGCGTTAAAGTCGATGGACACGCGGCTGAAGTGCTGGCTTTTATTAAGACCTTATAATTTTCAACAATCAATAAACCATCTAATGAAAGATTTTCATGGCTAAAAAACAATTGAACGCCACCAAACTGTTTGTGCTGGACACCAATGTACTTATTCATGATCCTTCCAGCCTATTCCGATTTGAAGAACATGACATTTTTTTGCCAATGGTCACGTTGGAAGAGCTGGATAACAACAAAAAAGGATTAACAGAAGTTGCAAGAAATGCGCGCCAAGCGAGCCGCAATTTAGAAGAAATTGTAGGTACCGATTTAACCAACCTAGAACTTGGCTGCCCGCTCAACATCAACGGTAATCGTCACCTATCGGGTCGACTGTTTTTACAAACCATGCAAGTTACCACTGAACTGCCTGGGTTGGCTGGCCTAAAGGCGGACAATCAAATACTGGCAGTAGTGCTGGATCTACAAAAAACGAATCCAGATCGCCATGTAATTCTAGTCAGTAAAGATATTAATATCCGCATCAAAGCCCGTGCAATGGGCATGCCAGCAGAAGATTATTTCAACGACAAGGTACTAGAAGATACTGACCTCTTATATAGTGGTATTAAAGAATTGCCGGCTGATTTCTGGGAAAAGCACAGTAAAGCCATGGAATCATGGCAAGAAGCTGGGCGCATGTTTTACCGCATCAATGGCCCGCTATGTAAATCGTTTCTAATTAATGAATTTGTCTACTATGAATTTGAAAAACCATTTCATGCCATAGTTCGGAGTGTCGATGGCAACAGCGCCGTGCTTGAAGTGGTAAAAGACCACATCAACCCGAAACACAGCATTTGGGGCATCAATGCACGTAACCGCGAACAAAATTTTGCACTTAATTTATTAATGGATCCAGAAATTGATTTTGTCAGTCTGTTAGGGCAAGCGGGGACGGGTAAAACCTTGCTCACTTTAGCGGCCGCACTGACGCAAGTGCTAGATAAAAAAATCTATTCTGAAATTATCATGACACGGGTTACGGTTTCAGTCGGTGAGGATATTGGCTTTTTACCAGGCACCGAAGAAGAAAAAATGGGGCCTTGGATGGGCGCACTAGACGATAACCTTGATGTGCTGAATAAGAGCGATGAAGATGCAGGTGAATGGGGACGGGCGGCTACACAAGACTTGATTCGCAGCCGCATTAAAATCAAATCGCTCAACTTTATGCGTGGCCGCACATTCTTAAATAAATTTTTAATCATCGATGAAGCGCAAAACCTGACACCCAAGCAAATGAAAACATTGATTACCCGCGCAGGCCCTGGCACTAAGGTGGTATGCTTAGGCAACATTGCCCAAATTGATACCCCTTACCTAACAGAAGGTAGCTCAGGGCTTACTTATGTTGTAGATAGATTCAAAGGTTGGGGTCACAATGGACATATCACGCTACTTCGTGGTGAGCGTTCTCGATTAGCAGATTTTGCTGCAGAAATTTTATAGCTAATTTATCAGGCCAAAATCTCAATGCATTCTTTAAAATCAAACCATGCGTTTCATGACTACCGGACTAAAGGCGTAATGAAATGAACATGTGTAAAGGTTTTTACACATTGCTCATGGCCCAGTTTTTATCGGCATTAGCAGACAATGCCTTATTATTTGCAGCGATTGCCTTGCTTGCCCAGTTAAGTGCACCTGACTGGCACACCCCACTGCTACAACAGTTTTTCGTCATTTCTTACATTATACTCGCACCTTTTGTCGGCTCATTTGCCGATGCTTTACCTAAAGGTCGTGTGATGTTCATTGCCAACGCCATTAAATTTATTGGCAGCCTATCCATGGTATTTGGCATGCCCCCGCTATATGCCTATGGCATTGTAGGAATCGGGGCAGCAGCCTATTCGCCTGCGAAATATGGCATCTTAACCGAGCTTTTACCACCTGAAAAACTTGTAAGTGCTAATGGCTGGATGGAAGGCTCAACAGTCATGGCAATTATTTTAGGTGCGATTATAGGCGGCATCATGGCAAGTAAAGACCCCTACTTTGCCATGATTATAATTACCTTACTCTACTTACTGGCGGCAATATTCAATACCTACATACCAAAGTTACCTATCGACCATAAACTTCCGAAGAAAAATCCAGTGTTTATGCTGATTGACTTCTGGTTTTCATTCAAGGCACTTTGGAAAGACACGCGCGGTCAAGTATCCCTAGCAGTAACCACCTTATTTTGGGGTGCAGGCGCCACCTTGCGCTTAGTGGTAATTGCATGGGCGGCAAGTGCTTTAAATTTTGGCTTAGAACAAGCAACCCAACTGATGGCATTACTCGCCGTTGGTATTGCGGTAGGCTCTGTAATTGCTGCGCGCTATATAACATTAGAGCATTCAACTAAAGTATTGCCCGCTGGCATCTTGATGGGCATACTCGTCGTCATTATGGCGTTGGTTCAGCACTGGCAATTAGCAGCTTTACTGCTTTTTATTATCGGCGCGCTGGCTGGGTTTTTTGTGGTGCCCCTTAATGCGCTTTTGCAGCACCGTGGTCATGAGTTAATCGGTGCGGGGCATTCCATTGCGGTGCAAAATTTTAACGAACACATTGGCATCTTACTGTTACTGGGCGCCTATTTGCTCATGGTAAAAGCCAACATTCCCATCAACGCGATTGTGATTGCCTTTGGCATCTTTGTCAGTCTATGCATGACAATTATTCATCGCCGCTACCGCCACTTAAACTAAGCGCAAATATTCAGCAATTCTTGAGAAAAACACTTAAGGCTTAGTTTAATGAAGCTTTACCTGAGATTCTGTGCGTCTTGTAATTGTGCGTGCCAATGTTTGTAAGGCCATACTCCAAAAGCCATGCAGCGCCATCAAGTGCATTTTATACAAGGATTGATACATAATTCTTGCAAACAAACCTTCTATAAACAAGCTGCCTCCAGAAAGAGCACCCATCAAGTTACCAACTGTCGTGTAACTACCCAAATTTACTAGAGAACCATAGTCACGGTAGGTAAACTGCGGCAATTCCTTTTTACCTGAAATACGATATTTAATGGTTTTAATTAACATTGTCGCTTGCTGGTGCGCCGCCTGCGCGCGCGGTGGCACAGTATCTCCAGCATGCCCAACCCATGGGCAAGCCGCACAATCTCCAAAAGCAAATATATTTTCATCTAAAGTTGTTTGCAGCGTTCGGTTAACAATCAACTGATTGATACGATTTGTTTCCAAGCCATCAATTTCATGCAAGAAATCAGGCGCTTTAATCCCTGCAGCCCAAACTACTAATGCAGAAGGTATAAATCTACCACTGTGTGTTTGTACGCCTTTATCTGTTACCTCAGTAACACGCTCACCCGTATAAAGATGCACACGAAGCTTACTTAACTCTAATTCAACAGAGTTTGATAGTTTGGGAGGCAAGGCAGGTAGCACCCGACTATTTGCCTCAATTAAAGATATTTGAATGTCTCGATCTGGATTGATTTTATCTAAACCGTATGCGGCTAGTTCACGCGTTGTATTGTGCAACTCAGCCGCCAGTTCCACACCTGTCGCACCTGCCCCTACAATAACCACTTCAAGCTGCCCAGCCTGTACTGGCGCCACTTGGGTTTGCGCACGCACCAAAGCGTTATGTAAGCGCCGATGAAACTTCTCCGCTTGTTCTTGGGTGTCTAATGCAATTGAATATTCACCTGCACCTTTTACACCAAAATCATTCGTCGTACTGCCAACCGCAATAATCAGCGTATCGTACGACAAAGTCCGCTGCGGGATAACTTCCACTCCATCTTCATCAAAATGTGGCGAAATCGTAATTTCACGTTTCGCTCGATTGAGACTGGCCATACTGCCCAAGCGAAATTTAAAATGATGCCAGTGCGCCTGCGCAAGATAGTTCAGTTCATGCTTATCTGGATCCATACTTCCTGCAGCTATTTCATGTAACAAAGGCTTCCAAACATGGGTCTTAGTCTTATCAATCAAGGTAATAAGCGCCTTGCCCTTACGCCCAAGCGAATCGCCGAGTTTCGTCGCCAACTCCAAGCCACCTGCGCCACCACCGACAATGACGACATGATGCAGAGAATTATTATCTAGTTTTTTCAAAATAGCCTTTATTGGTCATAGAATTATGCTTACAAAGTAAAATGAAAACGGCTACTGCAATTATACAGTAGCCGTTTAAGTCATTACAGCAACAAGCAATATGACTGGATGCTTGTTAAAGTAAAATTATTTCAACCAAGTTTTTTCGCCATCGCCTTTATATACAGTACGAATATAAGCAACAGCTTTTAAAATATCATCGGTTGGCAAGCCTTCGCCTGTTTTACCTGGCAATTGGTTATGCCAAACAAACATAGTGCCTCCAGAAGTACCTGGCGTACCACCCGCGATTGTTTCAAACATACCTTTATCCGTTGCATTTTTCTCGTAAACCCATTTTGTATCAAAAGCGCCTGTACCACCATTTTTAACAAGCGAAGGTGCCATGAGTCCGCCTAAATTACCACCATGACATCCTGTACAACCGTTGTAGGTCATCACTTTTCTACCTGCTTTAGCCGCTTCGGCATCTGCGGCATATTTTTTTGTATAGGGGTTCACACACGTTGCTAAAAACTCCTTCGCTTCAGGTGTATCTGTTGCCACCACTTTAATTGCTAACGGGCTGTTATCTTTAGTTGACACCAAATTACATACACCTGCAGCTGCTTCTTTTGTAGAACCGCCAGAAGCATCTGAACCTGATTTCCCACATGCTGCCAAAGCACAGACAAGCACTAACACCAACGCACTATTACTATATTTACTCATGTAAGCCTCCCTTTAAAACATATAATTTTACACGAACTTCAGATTTTGATAAAAAAAACGACCATCTAATATGGTCGTTTTAATAGTAGAAATTGAGATCTATTGAGGCTTCTCGTTTTCCCAAGGTTTATCACCACCACCTGAGTAAGAGGCACGCAACCAACCAATAATTTTAATAATATCGTCTGTAGTCACTAGCTCAGGATTTCCAGAAGTTTGTTGATGCCAAGTTGGCATACCTGCATTCGTTCCACCGGCGATTGTTTCAAACATACCTTTGTCTGATACATGTTTAGCATATTGCCAGTTATTATCTAAAATACTTGGACCTGTTTGGCCGCCACCATTGCCGCCGTGGCATTGTGAACATGACCAAAAACCAAATCTTTTCTTACCAATCTTTGCTGCTTCTGGGTCTGATGCAAATTTCTTTGTGTATGGATTAACACAGGTTTTGATAAATTCTTTTGCCTCTGGCGTATCCGTTTCTACTGCCTTAATATTCAAAGGACTTCCGTCTTTTGTCGATACAAAGTTACAGTCAGCTTTTGCCTGAATGGACAACGTAAGACCTGCAAGTGCCAACAAACCCGCGAACAATGTTGACTTTAATGTTTTATTGCCTAACATGCTTTCTCCTAATCTATATCACAAAAATAAGCTACGTATCTTTCATGCAACTGCATTACTGAACGTGTAATCATCAAACGCATTTATTATTCAATTGGTTGACGCACTAACCAAATAACATGTTTTACTGATCTCGTTGTCAAATTAGCTGTGCATAGCTTATATGCACCGACACTTAACTAACCCGAGATTATACAATAGGCTTTGAATATATTACAGATTCAAAGCACAAAAAATGCCGCAAATAATTTACGGCATTATTTTATTACTTTTTTAATTACTTTCCATCGGAAGCTTTATTGTTTGCGCCGTACTTTTGATAAGCTTTGGCCAAAGTATCGCCTTCTACAACTGGCACATGGGGAATACCAAAATCATCTAGAATTTTCATGATTTTATCTTGGTTTCTATCCAAAGCACCTTGAATTAATGCCATACGATCTTTCTCTTTCTTGCGCACAGCTACTGAGATATTCCAATACTCTTTGCCTTTTGCGTTAGAAGTTTCGTATTCAGGAATTAATGAAACTACCATGGGTACTTTTGATTGCTTTGCAAAATAACCCCCTATTGGGCCCCAAGCGATGGCAATATCAATGTCACCTTTTGCGAGGTCATCAATCATAAAACTTGGTGGTAAGTTCAAATCACGTTGAATACGATAAGGGCGTGCATTAGCAATTAAGCCATTGGCATCCATTGGTATGGTGGCTGGGCTATGATCGACTACGCCAATGAAACCTTTACGAAGGTCTGGGGATGTCCAATCTGTAATATTGAAGTTACTGTCTTTACGCCATACAAATACATGGCCAGAACGATAATAAGGTTTGCTTGTTCTTAAGGAGTCGTTATCTGAAGTTGTACTGATAATCACATCACAGCGCATGGCATTGATTGTGTTTCTTAAGAACCCTTGACGATTATAAGCGTAGGTGTAAGTCAGTTTTTTACCTAAATCTTTTGCCAACACTTCAGCGATTCTATCTTCAAAGCCCTCTTGCTTTGAATTCGAAAATGGCATGTTATCTGGATCTGCACATACTTTAAACTCAGATTCATCTACTACGCGTCGCACCTCGCCAATACGACCTTCATCGGGGTTGAGGCTTGGAATATCAGGCGCCTCTGCATAGCTGAAATTTGCTGTTATTGCTAACAGTGTAATTAAACCTAACTGCTTTTTAACATGTTTAAACATTATTTATATTCCTTATCGTCAAATTTCGGCTTTTAAAATTACCGCTTGCCTTATAGAGTACCGATCAACTTAAAAGTTCTATCCTTTATTGTTGCTTACTGATTACATTTTGCCTGATTTACATCAGCCTGTAATTGTAACTAATTCCTGATGTTATATGGATTATTTCTGTGGTTTGTCTAGGTAAAAATGCACATATATTCATTAGTCTTGACAATAAAAAAGCCCCGACGAATCGGGGCTTTTCATTTGAACTAACTTGTACTAGCTACAGTTTAATCTTGCGATTAAATTATAGGCTGAATACGTTCAATACACCGCCGCCAGGAGCCGCATTGTATTTAGTTAATTCTGCATAACCACCCGCAGCGCCTAACGCGTCTGTTGGGTTAGTCATACCAAGGTTCATCGCCACGCCAGCCCAGCCACCGATACCTGATAGCACACCAACGTATTGTTTACCTTTGTTACCGTAAGTGAACGCATTACCAATCACGCCAGAACCTACTTGGAATTTCCAAAGTTCTTTACCTGATTGAGCATCAACCGCTTTGAACCAACGATCCAAAGTACCGAAGAATACCAAGTTTGAAGCAGTTGTTAAAGCACCACCCCAAGCAGAGAATTTCTCTTTGTTGTACCAAACTTTTTTGTTGGTCATTGGATCATAAGCAGCGAAGCCACCCATTACACCATCTGGACCTGGGAACATGGTCAATGTAGCACCAACCCATGGTTGACCAGCAACGTATTTAGACTCAACTGGCTCGTATGTCATACACACGTGGTTCAATGGAGAATAAATCAAACCAGTTTTTGGTGAGTATGCCGCTGGTTGTTGGTCTTTAGTACCCAATGCAGCTGGGCAAACGCCTTTAGCATTGTAATCTTGGTGAGTTGAAGCTGAAGCCAATTTTTTCGGCACGCCAGTTTTTAAATCAACGCCAGTTGCCCAGTTGACGAATGGGTGCACTTTTTCAGCCGCAATTAATTTACCGTTGTGTGCATTCCATGTGTAAGCAAAACCGTTACGGTCATGGTGCCAAGCGTATGTTTTGCCACCTTTGTCGAACAATATTACTTCGTTAATACCATCGTAATCCCACTCATCGTGTGGTGTCATTTGCATACCCCATTTAGCCACACCAGTGTCTAAATCACGCGCAAATACTGTCATAGACCATTTGTTGTCGCCTGGACGTACATCTGGGTTCCAAACTGAAGGGTTGCCTGTTCCGTAATACACTAAGTTTGTACGTGCATCATACGGCCACCAGCCCCATACAGAGCCACCACCATGTTGCCAACCATCTTTAACTGCTTGTGGTTTTAACCATGTGCGAGTACCCAATTCTTTTTCACCAATTTTCAATTGGTCATTTGGTAATGCTGTGAAAGAACCGCCTTGTTTGTTACCACCGTTTACGTCTTGGTAAACTGATAGTGCGCTGTACTCAGGTGTATCTTTGTTGAAATCCGCGCCGATTAACACTTCAGCATCTGGACCTGTTGAGTATGCTTTCCATGCTAAAGAACCATCTTTTAAGTTGTAAGCTGCGATAAAGCAACGTACACCGAACTCAGCACCTGAACAACCAGTTAACACTTTGTCTTTGATCACGTGTGGTGCGTTTGTATTTGTAGCACCAACTTTTGGATCATTTACTAAGGTTGACCATACTTTAGCACCTGTTTTAGCGTCTAAAGCAACTAAGTTACCATCGTTTTGTTGTAGGTAGATTTTGCCGTCGCCGTAGCCTAAACCACGTGAAACGTTATCGCAACACAAAACAGCTTGTACTGATGGATCTTGTTTTGGGAAATATGACCAAACGATTTTTTGATTGTCGCTTAAATCAAGTGCATATACGTTGTTTGGGAATGCTGTATGTACATACATCATGTTACCAACAACAACAGGTGAACCTTCGTGACCGCGGTTTACACCAGTTGCGAATGTCCATGCTGCTTTAAGGTTTTTAACGTTACCTTTGTTAACTTGTGCAAGTGCGCTGTAACCTTGGTTATTGTGCTGACCACGTGGGTGAGCCCAGTTATTTGGGTTTGCGATTGCTGCCTCTTGGTCTGCTGCTGCTGATGCTACCATTGGCATTGCCACTGATAAACCTGCAACTAAACCTAATGCTAATTTGATCTTGTTGATTTGCATATTAATCTCCAAAGTTGAACTACTAAGGGTTTATAAAATAATTTCGCATATTTGCTAAAGTTTTGATGTATCCTCAAATTTTTAGCAACTAATTGATAATATTTCGTATCACATTTTCATGTGCGTACAGCACTATATTCCAGACTCACACGAATTGCAATACATTAGTTACAATTTACTTACATTTAGTTCATTTTTTATTTATATAGTCAATTTTACACATGGTGGCCTTTGTCAAAATTATTAATAAATCCTTTAAAATCAAATAGAAAGTAAAAATTTTAGCATGCAAGATAAAACTTACAACTTGTATCCTGAATTGGAAATTTTTACAAAAAAATATCTTATTTCAGGAAATTCACACGAAATCTATTATGAAATTTGCGGAAACCCTATAGGAAAACCAGTGGTTTTTTTACATGGGGGTCCAGGCAGCGGTTGCAACCCAAATCAGCGACGCTTTTTTGACCCCGCCCATTATCAAATCATACTTATTGACCAGCGCGGTTGTGGTCGTAGCCTACCGCAAGGTTCTATCGAGCAGAATACAACGGATGATTTAGTGCAAGATATAGAAGCCATTAGAATCGAATTGAATATTGAACGATGGTTAGTATTTGGCGGCTCTTGGGGCAGCACATTAGCGCTATGTTACGCGTTGACTTATCCTCAGCGCGTTGCAGGGCTAATACTGCGAGGAATATTTTTAAGTCGGCCATCCGAATTAAATTGGTTTTTAGGTGAGGTTCAGGCATTTTTTCCCGAATCCTGGGCCAAGCTATGCGATTATCTACCCGCGGCAAAAAGACAGCATCCTTTAGAAGCCTACGCAGCGCTTATTTTTTCAAAGGATACTAAGGTTAGTATTCCTGCCGCCATCCGTTGGAACGCATTTGAGGGTAGCATTATGAGCTTGTTACCAAGACAGCCAGCCGACGCGAGTGAAATTAACGGCGCAGTGGAACTTGCCCGTGCCAGAGTGCAAATTCATTACATTCAAAACCAATGCTTTATCGGCCACCGCGATTTATTGGCTGAAGCGAAAGCCAATTTGACTCAGATACCCACACAGATTATTCAAGGGCGTTATGACATGGTCTGCCCACCCTTTACCGCATGGGAACTTAGTCGTGCATTGCCACAGGCTAACTTTCAACTCATTCAAGACGCAGGCCATTCCGCTATGGAAGCTGGCATTACGTCTGCACTCGTAGCGGCTACAGAAAAATTCAAGAGCTTAAATTGAGCAGACTAGCAATCATGTTTGAATTAATAAAAGTTAATTTACTCGCCAATTTCTGTTGTTGCGCTAAACTCTAACTGTGATGAAAAAAGACCCGCTTACCGATATTACAGAGACTGAATTGCAGCCAAGTAAACATAGGTTTACCTCCAGCCTGCAAATCGCTATAAACAAGCCTTTAGATGCGTATGCAAAACAGCGCTACAACACGCCATTATTCGTGCTACACGAAATGTTTGGCGCGTTTCGCCGACACAACACCTTTGGCTTATCTGCATCTTTGTCTTTTTACGCCATGCTTGCGCTTATACCCATGGTCTTGCTGATGTTTTTTGCTCTTAGCCAACTCGTTTTTAGTTCCGACTACGCAGTGGTAAAACTAGCCATTATTATGGGTAATTTAGTGCCTAAATTTAGCAGCGCAATTATGGTGGAAGTATATAACGCCGCTCAACATAAAGCCGTTTGGGGCGCAGCTGGTTTGTTTGTTTTGCTGTGGGCGGTTACACCACTGGCAAGTGCAATGCGCTCAACTTTTTACACTATTGCCACCCTGGTAGAAGCACCTTCGTTTTTCCAGCGAAAAATTAAAGACATGATTGCAGTGGTAGGCATGTTGCTGCTTTTCTTTTTATTCACTTTTGTTGGGCTCATGCTGGAAAAAATCATCGCGTTTCTTGCGGCTAACAATCAGTTATTTAAATACGAGATAGTGACAACATTCGCCTCGCTCGGCCTCACCACACTATTGATTGCAGCGTTCTATTTTGCTTTCTTTCCGGTACGTTTATACCTCAAACACATTTTCATTGGCGCACTTTTTACCTCCGTACTTTGGTTATTCATGAGGCCTGCGTTTACTTTGTTTTTAAGCATCAATGAATCTTATGGCTCTGTCTTTGGCAGCATGAAAAATCTTTTTATCTCCATTACTTGGCTGTATTTCAATTTTATCGTCTTCTTGCTAGGTACTGAGCTAATCGCCACTTTACGAAAAAAAGATGTACTGATATTAAAAGGCTTATTTGAAGATCAGACGAGCAATGCCTTCGCGCCAAAATCTAAACTGCAATCTGGCTACCTTGATAAATTAATGCAGCGCTATGGCAGAAACTACCAACAAAATGAAGCTATATTCAAGCAGGGCGAGTTAACGCGTAACTTACATTATTTAGTAAAAGGTCAAATACAACTTGTACGTAACGGCAATGTCATACGCACCATAGAAACCGGCGAGTATTTTGGCGAAATGGCCTTGTTGTCGAACCTGCCTGCCATTGCCGATGCCATTGTGAGTTCGGAACAAGCAGACGTGATATTGATTTATCCAGATAATATTGAAACGTTATTACTAGAAGAGCCAAAAGTTGCCATGATGTTTTTACGTCAAATGGCCACCCGATTACAAATGCGCGATGAATAGTTTTATTCTAAAATAACCATATTACAAATTAGTGGTGATACCCATCATGGCAAAACAACCTTCTCCATTTATGCAACAGGCTTACTCCCCACAACCTAGTCAGCTCGAAATGCAACCAGTTTTGCAATTATTTAATGCAGGAAAACTTGTCGAGGCAGAGTCTGCCGCAAAAAAATTGGTAGCGCGTTACCCGAACACCTTTATTCTTTATCAAATATTAGGCATTTGTCAGGATGGTCTATCTAAATTTTCCGAGGCCGCAGAAAATTATGCAAAAGCATTGACCCTGCAACCCAAAACGCCTGACCTGCATTTCAATTTAGGCATAACACTCACAAATTTAGGCAAATTTGCAGAGGCTGAAATCAGTTACCGCAAAGCCATTACCTTACAGCCACGTTTTTTTGAAGCCCACGGCAATTTAGGTACAGTCTTACAAAAACAAGGACGTTTAGAAGAAGCCGTTGCGAGCTACCATCATGCACTCAGCATTCACGAAGACCCGAGAGGCCACTTTAATCTTGGCACAGCCCTGCGCGATGAAGGCAAACTCGACGAAGCCATTACCCACTTCAATCAGGCTATAGCGATGTTCCCCAACTATGCCGATGCGCATAATTACTTGGGCGAATGTTACCGCGATCAAGGCAATATGGAAGATGCTATTAAGAAATACTTTGATACCCTCGCGCTCAACCCTAACCATGCAGGGGCCAATTACAACATGGGCGAGTTTTTATATCTTGCTGGGCGTTTTGATGAAGCAGTTGACTACCTGGAACGCTCTAAATTAGATGATTGGCAAGAACGCGCTTTATATTGCACTTACAAAGCCGAACATTTTGAGGCATTTAAAAATAAGCTAGATCACATCGTTCATGCCCACGAAAAACACAATGCGCCATTTTTACAAACTTTATCCACACATCATGCTGTTAATTTTGGCGTAGAAGACCAGTACAATTTCTGTAAAAACGGTTTTGATTTTGTTTACCAAAAAAGCATTCCAGAACTCGCTGAACCGAATAGTCAATTTCTGAAGGATTTACTGAACGACATTGAAAATACCGCAATAGAAGTGCGTGCGCAGGCGATGGTGATTAACGGTAAACAATCTGCTGGCAATTTATTTAAACGTCCAGAGGCTTCTTTTAGAAAACTGGGCGAAATCGTCAAACAGGAATTTATTAACTATAAGAATCGTTTTGCAGGCGCAGATTGTGAACTGATTAAGTCTTTTCCGAAAGAATTGGAATTTACAAGCTCTTGGTACGTTAGGTTACGCAAGGGCGGCTATGTTGACCGACACATTCATGAAGTGGGCTGGATTAGTGGCGCCGTCTACCTTGTGCTACCAACCGACAAAAAAGACCCCACGGAAGGCTGTTTTGAATACGGCTTGCATGGCGATAATTATCCCCTAAAACATGACAACTTCCCGGTTGGCATTGCCACTCCCAGTGTGGGCGATATTGTATTATTCCCTTCGTCGCTGTTTCACCGCACCATTCCCTTCACCTCCAATGAAGAGCGCATCTGCATCGCGTTTGACTTGAAGCCAGAAGGGGATATTTTTATTCGCTCCAGTTATTAATTCCACACAAAATGTGTCAGAATTAGAATACCAAAAAGTGTCAATATTCTGTCCTTATTTGTCAAAACTTAGACAAGTAAAGTCAGAATAAAAATAACGTCAATAAAGAAAATATGTAAATTTTTAGATATATCAAGAGTAAAATTAGTTTTTATTTCCATTAGCTATTGATTTAATTAATTATTTTTATTTTTATTTTATATAAATTTACCATTTGTTAATTTACATTAAAATCAGGCCTGAATATTGCTTAAATCTATCGAACTTAATATCGAAGTTAATGCAACACAAGGCATGCTACAGGATACCTATCAGTGATAAACATAGATTCATTTGATGACTGCTCAGTACTCATTGTTGATGACCAATCAACCAGCAGAGCCATACTTGCGCAAGTAGTAAAAAGCATCAATCCCAATATCACCGTTGAGGAAAAAAGCAGTCCAGACCAAGCCTTAGATTGGGCGGCTGAACATACGGCTGATTTAGTATTTGTTGATTACTTGATGCCAGAGATGAATGGCATTGAATTTGTACGCTTGTTAAAAATGCTACCTCAATACACCTCAGTTCCCGTCATGATGATTACCATCAAGAAAGATTCAGAAACGCGCTATGCCGCTTTAGATGCTGGGGTAACTGACTTTATTAACAAACCAGTTGATATGCACGAATGTGTAGCACGCAGTAAAAACTTACTCACCATGCACATACAACATATCACGCTACAAAACAGAAGCATTCTGCTTGAAAGCTTGGTAGATGAAGCCACGGCAGATATCAAAGCGCGTGAAAAAGAAACACTGATGCGCCTCGCCCGCGCGGGTGAACACAAAGATTACGACACAGCCATGCACCTGCAACGCATGTCGCTTTATAGCCGTGCGCTGGCAGATGCCATTGGTTTAAGTGAAGAAGAAGCAGAAATTATTGAACTGGCCGCACCGTTACATGACATCGGTAAAATTGGTACGCCAGACGTCATTCTGCTAAAAAATGGCTCGTTGGATAATGAAGAACTCAAAGTAATGCGCAGACACCCGCATGTCGGTTTTAAAATTTTGGAAGATAGCCCTTCAAAATACCTACAAAAGGGTGGTGAAATTGCACTTTCACACCACGAACATTTTGATGGTTCTGGATACCCAAGTGGGCTAATCGGCAACGAAATACCCCTGGCCGCCCGCATAGTGGCGATTGCCGATGTGTTTGACGCCTTAACAAGCATTCGCCCATACAAAAATGCATGGAGCTTTGATCAAGCGTTTAAATATATATGCGAGGAAAGTGGCAAACACTTTGACCCAGAGTTAGTGGATGCCATGATAAAAATTCGCGCTGTTTTTGAGAAGATTCACTCAGAAAACTCCACTACGCCACAAGATTTATAGAGAGTTGCAATTTCAATGAGTGTTAGCAGCATACGAAGTGCGCCTAAATTTAGGCAAACCGCTTTATTGATTGATGACCAATCAACAGTATTAGATATTCATGCGGCAATTTTGAAGTCACTAAAAATGAATCTCAAAATTGTCAAAATGACTGACCCAGTTGAAGCGCTAGAATGGATGAAAAATAAACAAGTGGACTTGATTATTACTGATTTTCGGATGTTGCAAATGAATGGAATGCAATTTGTGCAAGCCATTAAAAGTGCTGGGCATGATTTATTGCGTTCAATTATTGTCGTCACTGCAATTAAAGATAAAAGCGTTCATCAAGAATTACTTGCTGCCGGAGCATCGGCCTGCTTAACGAAACCAGCTCAAACACAAGAATTGGCAAACATAGCTAAAACATTGCTAGAAAAAAGCAAATACCAATACGGTCTGGCACAAGTGAATTAGGGTAAATCATGCTGAAATCAATTAAAAACTGGTACAAAAATGCTGCCTTCAAATGTGACCCATTAGAACTTGAGCAGGCAAATATAAGAATCCCTGCTGCGATTGTAATTTTCGGCTTAGTTACATATAGTCATTTTACTCACGCACTGGGCCAACCAGAAAGAATTGCATTTGTCATTCTCTTTGTTTATGCACTCTTTTCACTTCTGCTTATTTCTACCATACTTAATAATAAATTCAACCCTGTTTCCCGTAGATTAGCAGGGGCTTGGCTTGACATGGTGGCAGTGTCCGTATTTATGTCACTAACAGCGGATATTGGCGTGATGCTAGTAGCGGTGTATTTATGGGTGATTTTTGGTAATGGCTTTAGATACGGGAAAAAATATCTCTATCATGCACAAGCGCTCAGTCTTGTTGGCTTTATTGTTGCAACTAACTTAAGTCCATACTGGGAAACACACCAAACCATCGGTTACAGTCTGATTGCAATGCTTATTGTACTGCCACTTTACGTTGCAAAGCTTATTTCACGTTTACATGATACGACACACAAAGTTGAAATTGAGCGGCAAAAAGCAGCAGATGCCAGTATCGCCAAAACACAATTTGTTGCCAATATGAGTCATGAAATCCGCACACCTCTCAATGGCATTATTGGCATTAGTACACTATTTAAAACAACACCTCTGAATGCAGACCAAAGAGATTTGCTAAAAACACTAGAGAGTTCCTCTAAACTCCTGCTTTCTCTACTTAATAACGTACTCGATTTTACAAAAATTGAAGAACGTAAATTCACTATTGAAAATGTTGCTTTCTCACCCAAAGAAGCTGTTTATGAAACATTAGAAATATTTCAGGCACAAGCCAATAGTAAAGGCGTTCAATTAGGCGCCAGTGTTACTGAATCACTAGGCACACTCAACGGTGATGCTTTTGTACTACGTCAGGTGCTGGCTAACTTATTAGGCAACGCCATTAAATTTACCCTAGAGGGGAGCGTGACCATTTCGGCCACGGTGTTGCAAGAGGATGCCAAAAACGCAACCGTTCGTTTCGAAGTCGCCGATACTGGCGTAGGTATAGCAACGGATAAGCAAGATAAAATATTTGAAAGTTTCACTCAAGCCGATTCCTCCACAACACGTAAATTTGGTGGTAGCGGCTTGGGGCTTACCATTGCTAAACACATGGTAGAAGAGATGGGCAGTACACTAAGCTTTCAAAGTACCGAAGGCGTGGGTAGTCATTTTTGGTTTGTATTATCTTTAGAAAAAACGCAGGTAGATGAAGTGCCACTTAAATCAGTCGATCAGAGTGATTCATCCTCAGAAAAACTTACGATTGCATCGATTGAGCCGATTAACAAAACGCAATTAAATACGTTTAGTAAATCACTTAAAATTTTGGTTTGTGAAGATGAAAGTACCAACCAAAAAATTATTACCCGCCTGCTTTCTTTGCCAGGACACCAAGTCGAAATTGTGGTTGATGCCGATGAAATGCTTGATGCGTTAGAGCAACGGAAATTTGACCTAGTAATCACAGATTTGAATATGTCGGGGATGAATGGTGCCGACGCGTTAAAACTTTATAGATTTACTAAACCAGATGACCACGACACACGCTTTATTCTATTTACTGCAGATGCTACGTTATCAGCTAGAGAAATGGCGAGTGATGCTGGTTTTGACGCCTTTTTAACAAAACCAATTGACGCTGCCACATTATTTAGCACGATTGAGCGTATTCTTGACTTAGCGCCTAATACCGCCACTCAGTGGATGAATAATGCTCTAAATTCACCCGTGAACATCCGATACGCAGCTTTGGATGAGCATCCTGCGCTTGATATGCAAACATTAAAAGAACTTGAGAAAATTGGCGCTGGGGATGATCTATTTATGCACAGGCTGCTTAGAAATTATTTAAATGATTCTGCAAAACAAATCACTAAAATAAATGAAGCACTTAAACAAAAACATTTCGGTGCATTGCAAGATTACTGCCATGCTTTAAAAGGCAACAGCTTGAGTGTTGGTGCTACTCAACTCGCAAATACCATAGAGGTCTTTGGCAAAATAAACTCTTCGACCAATGCTACCCAAACACTTGAAATGTTAGAACATCTCAATAATGATTTCTCTCAACTTACCGCCAGCGTAGAAGGCTACCTCAGACTTCCAGAGGCAGCCCTAAACAAGTAACTCATCTTAAGCGGATTGCTTTTCATGCACGTGTGCCACATCTGCATTCACTTTAGAGTTTTGCGCACGCACCAAACGTTCCATTACTTTTAAGTTGCGTTCGTCTAAACGCAATGCAGCATCCACCCAAATTTCAGTGATATCAAAAAGCTCTTCTGCTGTTAATGGATTAACGCGTTGTTTAGCTCGGTTAATTGCTTGGAAGGAATTCAATGATTTATGATTCTTTTTAATCCAATTATTGAGTGCATACTCGCCCTGACCATCTTCTGCCAGTACATCGACCACGCCCATTTGATACAACTCTTCACCTGTATAGATTTTACCTGATCGCACCATTTTTTCAGCAACGTTCATACCAACTTTACGTGATAAGAAACTCAACGCCCCCATACCTGGGAATAAATTAAATAACACTTCAGGTAAACCCATTACTGCACTTTTTTCAGCTATCAGCACATGAGCGGATAAGGCAGATTCAAAACCACCACCCATCGCTTGACCTTGTACTAAAGCAACAGTAGTTATAGGAGCTTCCATGCTATAAAAAGTCCATAAATTTTCGACGCAAAGCTTTGCATATTCAAATAAATGATCTCTATCTTGCGCTTGAATTAACTGTCTAAATACGGACAAATCACCACCCAAATTAAACACTCCTTCAATATTTGATGCTAAAACCAAATAATTAACTTGTTGTGGCACACCTTGAGAAATTATTCTCCCTTTTGAATTTTGCAAATAGGTGTGATGTTGCAATAAATCGTTTAAGCAAATTTTATTAAAACAAGGACGTGGTTCGGGGTTCATGATAGACCACATCACACCGAATTCACTATCAAAACGTGTGTTGATTTGTTGAAAATTTGAGATGCTAAATTTATTAAAATCTACAATAGTGTTCATACTAAACCCCTTAAATGATTAAAGTTATTGAATAAAAAGAACTAACAATTGCAACTATAGGCTTAAAAAATACACCTCTCAAGCAAATGATTTTATTTAACTACAAATTTTCCTCAGCATATGTTGGAAAATTGCAACACCTTATGATTTCATCAAATTGTTACAAACATGTATCAAAAAGTATCTTGATGTGTTATTTTTTTGTTTTCTGTACCTTTTAACTAAAGAAAATCGAATCCATTATGAAAAAATTATTGTTATCATTTGCGATGTTGTCTAGCCCAATCGCCAGTCAGGCAGCGGGTTTTGCGTTAATTGAGCAAAGCGCCAGTGGCATGGGAAATGCTTTTGCAGGAGGTGCTGCCGCCGCTGAAGATGCCAGCACGATATTCTTTAACCCCGCTGGCATGACGTATATTCAAGGCACACAGATTGTGGGTGCGATTCATTTGATTAAACCGAATGCGGAATTTAATGATCAGGGCTCTATACCTGCAAACATTAATTTTGCGCAAACAGCTTTTAGACCTATAGGTAGCGAGGGTCCCAACGCAGGCGACCTAGCTTTTGTGCCTAATTTTTATTACAAACGCGACTTAACCGACACCATAAAATTCGGCTTAGGCTTAAATGCACCCTTTGGCCTTAAAACGGAATATGACGATAAGTGGATTGGTCGCTTTCAAGCGGATAAATCTGAGGTCAAAACCATCAACATCAACCCTTCAATTGCTTTCAAACTCAATGACCAGCTTTCGCTAGGTTTGGGCGTTTCTGTCATGCGCGCAGAGGCTACACTTACACGCGCTGTTAACTTTGGTCCGTTTGGAGAAGGTTCGGTAAAAGTAAAAGGTGACGACTGGGGATTTGGTGTGAACTTGGGCGCGATTTACCAAGTAACGGCAGACACCAGAATTGGCGTGGCTTATCGCTCTAAGGTTGAACAGCATTTAGATGGCAATGTTAAGTTTAGCCGTCCTATTGGGTTGCCTGGCCCACTTGTGGCAGCGACACCAAATGGTGGAGTCAAGGCTGATTTAACGTTACCTGAAAATTTTTCTGTCAGCGCTTTTAGCCACGTAAATGACAAATGGGACTTGATGGGCGATGTGACCTGGACACGCTGGAGCCAGTTTAAAGAATTAGCCGTTTATCGTGACGGTGGAAAATTGCTAACGAATACCATTGAAAATTGGGAGAACACGCTACGTTACTCTATTGGTGCAAGTTATCAGTATAACGACACACTTAAATTACGCGCGGGTTTGGCGTTTGACGAAGAAGCGATTAATGATAAATTTCGCACTGCGCGTATTCCGGGTAATGATAGAAAATGGCTCTCATTAGGTGTCAGTTATCAATTAACGCCTGCGTCTAAATTTGATCTAGGTTATTCGCATCTATTTATCAACGATGCAAAAGTTGACGACAATCAAACCGCTGTTAGTCCTACTGCACCATTTAACAGCGGAAGATTACGCGGCAGTTTTGATGGTAGCGTCGACATTTTAAGCGCTCAATACACGCATAATTTCTAATAACAATTAGTAGTTACAACAAAGCCCACTTTGGTGGGCTTTGTTATTTACAGCGGCCTAACTCGCAAAGAAACTTACTTCTAAATACAGTTGTAATTCTTTTTGCATTTAATTGTTATACTGATTACTGCAAGCACATCCGACTTTTTGGAGGACGCAAAATGAAAAAACTATTTTATATCGACTACCCTCAAGAGCACATTGAAGGCCAAACACACAAGTATCGCTGTACTTACTGCAAAGAAGAAACAACCATTATCAACGGCAGACTAGAAGGACATCTGCCTACGTGTGAATATCGAATTAAGCTAGAGAGCGCTGGATACGAGCCTGATCAGGCGAAATCTGTAAAAGATCCGGTTTCGCACGATGCGGATGATATTGACTAAATTTATCCACATCCGAATTACCCGTTGTTAATTAATTCAATGATTTTTTAGATCACTAATTTTTTCTGCTATAACTTCTGCTTGTAGCTGGCTTATCGGTAAAATTTGCGCTTTCAATTGCTCAAGGGCGCTTAAATCACTTTGTGTATAAGCAATTTTGGATAATGCAATCATTGCATCTAAGTGACGGGTATTAAGTTGTTGAGCTTTAGTGAAATTTTCTTTGGCTTGCGTAATTCTACTCTCACCTTCTTCTGCTAGCCCTAAAAAATACCATGCATCCGCCGACCTTGGCTCTTGTCCTGTCCAGGCTTGAGCAATTTCTTTTAAGGAAGCCCATTCGTGATTCTGGTAGGGAATCACTATTTGCATAAAATAAGGCCTTTGTTCTAAGGGTAAGGCCCAAAATGGTATATCATTTGTGTTCAGTGAAATTATATCAGGGGCATCAAATAAGCGTTTTATCCACTCTACAGGCAAACTATAAAAATAGCCTTGGGAACCCGGGCTTTTAAAACTGGTAATTCCAATTAAATTAAATTGCTGGTCAAATAATGCTCCACCACTTGAGCCTAGCCCAAAAGCAGCATTTGTACGAATAATTACACTGTCATCTAAAGGGTATGAACCTTTAACATAACCAAATGAAGGTTGTGGAACATTGTTGCCGACTGGGTAACCTAGACTAAATACCTCTTCTTCGTATTGCAAATTTAAACTATCACGCATGGCAACTGGCTTAAATGGCAAACCATCAAATTTCAGCAGACATAAATCATGTTTCCAATCCGCCTTCAGCGCAATAGGTCTATGGCTATCACGATACTTTGAAATGCTGGCACCTTTCGCATTTGCCAGCACATGACAATTGGTCGCCACGTATTCTTTGCTTACGACCACGCCAGAACCGCTGCCAGTGTTGCCATTTGGCAGTTCCACCGATACTTGTACTAGTGAATCATTTAGGGCCAATATTTCGACAATGCCTGGTTGTGCATTTGCATTTGAAACATAGAGAGTAGCGATGGCAAGCAGAAAATAATTTTTCATCTTTCAATTCCAATTTGAATTTAAGTAAACTGACTGCACTAATTGCATCGTCAGAATACGGCATTCAAATTGGCTAAAGGTTCAGCATTCTTGTAATATTTAACCATCAGACTATGGATAAACTTTTTCTTACAAATAGAAAAAGCCTCTAAAGAATGTTCTTTAGAGGCTTTTTCATTAATACTGATTTATTTACATCGTCCGTGCAGGTCCAGAGCTTAATTGAAAACTCGCCTATTTTAGAGCCTTGTTTCTTGCGTATTGTTTTGAATATTGATTGGAGAATCCACTTTCTTGAAGCCCTTAAAGCCTTTGAAATCTTCCCAATTTTTAATATCAGTTTCGTTGCAGTTTTGATAGCTTTCACTGCATGCAAAATACGCGGCTTGTTTAGCTTCATTGGCATCAAAGTAACCTAATGCCCAAGCACAATGATCACCACAGGCAACTGCACCATAGCCAGGCACGTTAGATTCCTCAACTACAACACAATTTTTTGCTAAGTTTTCTAGCCCACTCTTTTTCGCTTGTTCACGGCAACCTGCTATTGCGTTTTTATTCGCTTCCTTTTGTGTCTCAAAATTGTATGAGCTATAAAATGTTGCTTGCGAGTGCCCTTTTACAATGGCAACGGATGAAAAAGCTAAACTTTCAAACGAAAGTAGTGCAAAGATAAAACCGAGAATGCTGTTAAATAAAAATTTATATTGAGTCATTTTTAATCCCCTATCTAATTAATTTCTAATTAGTAGATTTTCAACCTAAAACGTCCATTCAACTCTGAGCAATAAACTACAAACTCACAACGGAACATAAGTTATAAATATCAAATCCACCCTTGTTAATAACAAGGGAAAAACCAAAAACATTGGGAGGCGAGCCGAGTACATTTACTTTTGCGGTAAACGGCGGTTCCGCTATCATAGGCACTTGGCCCTTAGATCGGAAACTTTGCGTCCCTGCTTTTCAACAGGTTTGCCCTTAAACTACGACTACACTTTACTGGTAAATTTCCCTGAAATCAAGTAATCGTGCGACTAGCTGACAAACGGCACAATTTTCTAAATAAGCGGTCATTCTGCTCATTTTAAGTTAACGTTTTTAACCCGACCAGCCATTCCAAAGTCAATTGCTTTCATCTTGTCACGTTATCAAACCTACCAAATTGTTTTATGCGCTTCTACTTGCTCTAAATCCTTTAGTTTCTTGATTTACCATCGCTTCAACATCTTGATAAGGAAATGGAAACCATACGGCCATATCATCTAGCAACAAGCTTAATGCTCTATTATTTTTTTGGCCGTTAACAACTTTACTATTCTTAGCGATTACTTTTTTACTAATCATTTTTATGATCCTTTACGACTTTTAAACAGTTAGATTAATAATTACAATAATTATTAATATGCAAAGTCTGTGCCAACACCAATAAGCTGCAAGCTTAAATATAACTCATTGATTTAATGTGATTTAAATATAGTTTATTTAAAAGATTCGTTGAAAAATGATAACTAACGTTGAGTTGTCGTCATTATTTATGGGGTGATAAATACATTTAGGCTGCCGTTTAATAAAGCGATTGCCGAAAAAATAAAGGACATAGAAATATCTATGCCCCTTATTTTAGGTGACGCCTTAAATTACCGAAGGATTAATTTACATGGTCAATTTAGAGTCTGCCACGCTAGCCAACTTGCCATTATCAAAAAAATGTACGATTACTGATTTTTGTTTTCTAAGCTCGGTCAACTGTGATTCTTGTAGCTCAAATACTTTTGCGACTTCTCCAACTGGCACAGTGGTGTAGCCATTTCTGCGAATTGAATCTTTAAAACGATAACGCTCTATTTTAGCCCAGCCTATAAGCACGATGCTGATGATGACTACGATGGCTGAATATAAACCTAATTTTTCAACTATACCCGCATATCCATTTAGCTCCACCATTTGCAGGTGAAACAATTCCACCCCTACCCACCATGCAACGAGAGTAATAAAAGGTAACCATAAATAGATATATAACAACCAAAACAAAAAAGTAATCGAACTCCATCCATATCGATGCGCTTGTGATTGCAATTCGGGTTTTTCAATGATTAATGTTCTAGTCATGTTGTTGTCCTAATTTTTGATGAATCCCGCGATCCGGGCTCGTCCAAGTTGCACGTTTATTTCGATCTTTAAATATTGCAGCTGGCAAACCAACTACAGTAGTAGCGGCAGTGAGCATCCAGAACAACATGGGATACCAAATCATCCAATAATAGTATCGGCGGATTTTTAGCTCATAGCGACTATCAATAAATAAACTTAAGGCAAATTGCAAAAGGCAAGTCATGGCAAGTAACACACCATTCCATTCTGGGACAATGGTATTAATATGAAGGTAGGCGGGTAAGGTTATAAACAATCCTAGACCCCACAGCACGAAAATAGCACACATTACATAAGCCCAAATAATACTAATTACCAACTCTATATAAACGGGCCACATGCGGCGTTTTTTTATGTTTGTGAAAATATCCTTAAATTTCAGCAGCACTTCTGCACCGCCCTGTGCCCAACGTACGCGCTGTTTCCAAAGTCCTTTTAACGTTTCTGGCATGAGTATCCAACAAAGGGCATTGGGCTCGTATCGCACATCATAATAGTGTGTTTGCATTTTCCAACTGATGTCGATATCCTCCGTCACCATATTGGTACTCCAGTACCCAACTTCGTGTAATGCAGATTTACGGAATGCGGCGACTACGCCAGAAACTGTAAACACCCGACCATAAACACGTTGGGCACGCTTAATAAGCCCAATAACGGATGAAAACTCGCCTACTTGCAATTTGCCAAGCATCGTTGAACGATTACGAATTCTTGGATTACCAGTCACCGCGCCCACTCTTGAACTTGAGATAAAATGCCGCATCATCCAGGTAATGCAATTGGCATCAAGCACAGCGTCGCCATCAATACACACAAGATACTCACTGGTAGACAACATAGCGCCCATTGTTAGGGCCATTGCCTTGCCCTGATTACTCGCCAATTGAACTACTTTGACCTTAGAATGCTTAGAGGCAATATCTTGGATAATGTCGGCCGTGTTATCACTGCTTCCATCGTTAATAGCAATAATGTCGTAGTTTGGGTAGTTCAAATCAAGCAATGCACCTATGGTTTCATAGGCATTTTCACCTTCATTAAAACATGGCACCAAAACACTGACCTGCGGATACTCTGGCAATATTGGTGGAGAATCATAGAGTGGCTCACCCCGTTCTTTGCTGAAATAAAAATAGAGTGCACCCGCCATCCACAAATAAGCCATAAAAAGTGGGTAGTAAAATGCGAAGCCAAGTAGCCAATCAGTTATATTTTGGTACCACATCTTAAATTATGTCCTTATTTTTCATATCAGCGCCAACCCTTATTTATTTTCTTTAGGTAAATAGGGGAAATTTCGTGACGAAATATATGGGCGAATGACCTCTATTTCGGGTTGATTAATTAAAAAGTTATCTGGATAGTAAGCCATGTGTTTAGCGCCAGCCTCCGCAAGCACTTGCAATTCACGCTTTAATGTTTCTGTATTGATAGCACGCTTTAATTTCCAATCCCTTGCCTGTAGCTCAAAAACTGTTTTTTGTAACCCGCTATTCGTCAGCTTTACTTGTTTTACTAAAGACTTTAACCATGCCTCTGGATTTACAACATTTTCCATAAATGGCATAGCCATTACGACGGTGTAATCATAAGCCGAGATAAAATTTGGGTAATTTTGATTTAACCAACGTTCACTATCTACATTTAGCAATGCCGATGCGTATAAATTACGCGCTGTTTTTAATTCCGGCTGATATTGTCTGAGTTCTTTGGCTAAATCCAATGTAAAGTCAGTAAGGTGCTGGCTTTTTAATGTTGTTAACTTTTTAGCTTCATCAGAGTTTTGATTGATTTCTGCAATTGTGAGGCCAAGCAGTTTAAAATCTTTCAAATAGACAGCTCTTGCATATTCGCTATCATCTTCATCTTCTGAAAACACCGCATCATCATGAAAAAGAACTCCATTGAACTTAGTATAAGCACCTAAATCACTGTATATCTCTTTGACAATTTGTCTCGCTTCTGACGAAAAGGGTGTTAAGCGCTTGTAGGCAGCTTTATCAACCAAGGATTGTGCTGAAACCACTTGTAGCAAGTTCTGTTTTTGCTTGTCTTTTAACTCAAAAGCAAGTACTGGCATCCAGGCATAGACCTTAACGTTCGCACGTGTCATCAGTTGCCACGCCACACGACCAAACAGATCTGCACGCACGGCAACATGACGATTGGGAAAATAAACCGCTTCGGCTACACCGTCGCCATTTTTATCTGAAAACGCCTGTAAATAAATCGTTGTTGGCGCTAATGATTTCACACGATCTAAAAGTAAATCTAGATTTTTAGCCGTTTGTTCAGCACTGTCATCATATACATAATCTAAATCGATATGCATGATGCGCTGTTTATCCAGAACTGGCTCATGATTTTCAATCTCAGCCAGTCGCATTTCTGTAGGATTGCCAACGATTAAGAACCGTCCAACATGCATTAGGTTATTTGCATGTGCCTGCTCACTTTCACTTAAGTTTAGCATAATTGGCATGCCTGCTTGACTTGCAGCTTCTGATGCAATGTCATTGTGCCAGCCATAAGGCCACACCATCACCCGGGGAGATTTTCCCGTAATACTCTGAATGACAGCATTATTTTTATTTAAATCTTGTTTAATGCGATTACGATAGTTTTCATGCAATTCATAGGTCTGGCTAGCTGTGTCATATTGCAAAGTAACGGCCGCCGCTGTCTGATTGCCTTGTGGATTCGCCTGAACCCCTCGATGCAAATCAAAACTGTGTGATGCAAATTCGATCAAACCAGAATCTGACATTTCTTTTATTTGTGCACTTGATAAAAAATGTTCACGTGGCACAAGTTCATCACCATAGTGTACATTTCCACCTGCTTTAACTTCCAACCAACTGCCGACTAAAGCTGAAACTGCTGGATAGTTATATAACTTAAGCAAAGGAAATACACGTGAATACAAACTTTCGTAACCATCATCAAATGTCAGCAAAACTGGCTTGCTAGGTAATTGTTTTTTACCAGATGACGCATCCAGTATGTCGTTAATACTTATGGGATGGTAGCCATGCGCTTGCATCCAAGCAAAATGGCGTGCAAGGTTTTTCGTTGAGATGGTGGTGGTTTCTTGCTCTAAATCACCATCGACATTGTCTCTAACGTCATGATAACTAAACACCTCAAACGTATTATTTGCATCAATAGTTGATGCTGCGCAAGCGCAGGCATTTAACATTAGCAAAATTATAAAAATTATTTTTTTGATCATTTTAAAAAAGTAGGTTTAACCTAGTAAAAAATTGGGTTGAATACTCATTTGTTCCGTCGTATGGGTGGCGACTTCGAGTTATGCCATAGTTAACTTCAAAACTGTCGTCCAGTTTGAAACCTTGCTCATAACTTACCATCCAAGTGGAATCCGAACCAAAATTCTTCTGCCAATAATTTCCAGCGCCAACTTGCAGGCGGTGATTAAAGGAACGGTCATAGCGACGCCATAATATCCATTCATTATCAAGCACTATGCTAGTGTCTAAATCACGCTCTGGATTAAAGTAGATAGCATCATTTTTACTGTTACTAGAGGCGTCCACACGTAAATGTGTCGTCAATTTATAGTGTGGCTGTGTGATCAACCGCCTATCAAATTGTAAATTTAGTGATTTTCGGTGGTTACCATCACTTACATTCAAATACCCGACACCTGCAGATGCACGGGTTAAATCACTCCATCGATATTGAGTATTCGCACTTAATAAGTCACCACTTACACCTGTTTTTAAACCCCGAAGCGGCATTTGTGTAGAATTAGCCTCTAATGAGGTAGCGAAAGACCAATGATCATTTAATCGATAGTCTGCTGTAACTGCCGCAGTAACTCCGATTTTTGATAAACTCGCCTGACTTATTTCGCCCGTTAAACGCCAATCTCGTTTAGTGTATTCCACACCGACACCTGGATAACTGACATTACCCGAACCTTCAACAAAGGTGGCATGGTTATATTTTGCGCTTGCAAAAGCCCGATAGTTATAATTAATTGGGCTAGAATACAAAACAGCATTCAAGCCTTGAGTGCGGCTACCAAACGTAGATCCGGAAGATTGACTGCTAAATCCATCTAGACTAAATTGACGTTTATTATGCAGTAGCCAACGTCGCTCAAGTGCCTGTACAGAAGCATTCTCTGGATACTCTTTTACTATTGGCAAAATTAGATTTTCTGCAACTTGCCAATCTTGCAAATCCAAAAGTGTTTCAGCCAAATTAATTTTAGCTTTCAATAGATCTGGGTAATCCTGACCAATCTCAGAAAATCGCTTTTCCGCTAGCTCAGCCCAACCACGCCAGCGCCAAATTTCACCTAATGCCATTCTGACATCATTACTCATCGGGCCAATATTATTTAACGCCTGAAACTGCCTTTCAGCACTTGCTAAATCGTCACCATAAGCACTTAAATAGAAGGATTTACTATCAATAATCAACTTGTTCTCATCTGCACGAATGACAGGGTTTTTAGGCCGTTGCCTATAGGCGGCAGTATTTATGGATAAATTCTCAATAAGTGTTCTGGCATCCTCAAACCGCTCCAATTCAACCAAGGCATAAAACTTGGAAAATTTAGTTTCATTATTGTCAGGCACTTTGGCGAGTGAAGCGTCATAAATTTTGATGGCTTGTTCAGGCATCCGTTTATATAAATAGGCATCGCCAGCTGCATTTAAAACATAAGCAGGCATATCTACGTTTGAATGAAGTAAATACTGATAATGCGTGATAACCTCTTGCATACGATACCTGTCGCGCAAGGCTAGCATCCGGTCAAATATTAAATTCTGGTTAATACCTGACTTTAAGTCCAGCTTATTCCAGTCGCATTTACAAGCTTCGTCTAACTTAACTAATGCTTTATCTGTATCAGCAAATCTTTCACTAGGATTTTTCGGGCTGTAATGACCCCATGAAATATAATTCGCAGCACTGTCGTTGTTGATTTTATCGATTTCATCTTGATTAATCACATTTGGGTACTGCTCTGCTAATTTTAATGCCTGTTGAATAGCCCCGGCTTCTCGTGTTGCCTTAACCAATGCACGAACCGCATCAAGATCCTGATGATTTAACACTAATAAACGAGTGTTTGCATCAATCACCATTACGGGCTGCTTAGATTGCTGACCCAAATATGATACGGCACGTAAAACATCAACATTATTTGGGTGCTGATGACGTAATTTCATCAAAAGTGACTCGGCATCGACAAATTTCTCAGTATCGATGAGCACAAGAACTTTCCCTAGTACCGAATCGAGATTACTCGGCTCAAGTAAAATTAGCTGCTCATAATATGCAATTGCGGTGCTGTACTGACTAGTATTTCTTGCTGCCTTTGCTAACGCGTTCAAGCAATAGTTAGGTATTGCTTTTGCATCCATACCGCTTGCTTCGGCTAGGGCTTCTCGGTCTTTTTTTGCCCAAGTAAGAATCACAATGTAATCAGCTTTAATGCCGACATCCTTTGGCGCATCCTTTACCAGAGTCATAAGCGCTGGTATCGCCACATCAAACTTACCATCACGCGCATATTGCAATGCCGCTTGACGTCGCTCACCCAAACTTAATTTTTCACTAATAGTTTCTGCCGCCATGGCTGGCACAGCTAAAGCTAAGACTAGCAACAATAGCGTGGTTATTTTAATAATTGCATACTTAATAAATTGCAAATCTGTACACCTTCAAACGAATAAATAACAATATTCAAATTTCAACTTCACCATAATTTTGGTTTTAGTTTAAAATAAAGCATATTTCGTGCCAATAATTAATGAGTCATGCAGAAAGCAACGATGGCTTGAGATAATTACTACTAATCAAAAATAAAAACGACCTAGAGAATTCTCTCTAGGTCGTACTAATTGGTGGCCCCTCTGTGAGTCGAACACAGCACCAACGGATTATGAGTCGGGCAAATAAATAAATCACCATAACTCCACAATAAACTAAAGCAACTGAATCAATGAGTTGGTTATTGTCGATTGTTCCCACCTTCTTTAGATTTTTTGACTCAAGTGTGCCAGAAGTGTGCCAACTTCAAGACTAGAATTAATCGCCCGCCGACACATGCTGACTTTTGCTGACTTTTGATTGCTTTTGATTGCTCATACCCGTGACTAATGATGACAAATGATGACATTTATGGACATGTCCACTGATACACATGCCTCTCCGCCTGAGCGCTTCATGTGACTTAACTAACTATGAATACCACCGATGAATTAACGCGTCTGTAGCGCTTGCCGTAGCTTCAGATGAAGCCTCTCATGCTATGGCTGTGGCGGATTACTTTCAAACTGACTACGCAGGTCATCCATATCTTTGATGGCCTCAAGCTGTTGTTGTGGAGACAGGCCTCTAAAGATTTTAATAATTTCTGTTAGGAACTCTATCTCACCCGCTGTTTGTTCTACGTTCATAATTGACCCTTTGCTTTGTTGTTTGTATGTACCGCAAAGCAATGTTAGCGCTTTCAATAATTAGATGTGCGCCAAAATAAGTAGCATTTGAAATGAAAAAACCCGCCGAGGCGGGTCATGGTATTGCGGGGGTTATTACTTTTGCTCTTTGATGCTAACAAGCTCCCACTTGTCGCCCTTTTTCTCTAGCTCACACACTGCCACACTCTTAACAGTTGCGTTGAAACTGTTTTTTGCTCTAACAGGCTGTGTTGATATTGCGGTTGTCTTTTCTGCGTTAGTGAACTGAAATTGACGCTCCGCTCTAATCCAGTCAACTGAGTCAGGATTTTTGGCATTCTTCTCGAAAGCCATTTTACAAACCACTTCGGCCATACCAATGTTTTCATGATTGGCCTTTGCTTCCACATCTTCAGGCGACTGGCTCTGTAAGTAAGTGTTAATAAAAATAAATCCGACCACTCCTAAAAGTGAGTACTTAATAATAGGACTCATTGGTTTCTTTGGCTCTTTAGGTTTAACTACCTTGGCTCCACATGAAGGGCAAACTTTTGCCTCCGTGCTTACATCTTTACCGCATTCATGACACTTCACTAACGCCATCTCTAACCTCCTAGTTATTGTTGTTTGTAACTGCCGTCTAATAGTACAACAAAATTTATGTGACCCTAAACTTAGCAATAACTTTTCAATACGGGTGACATTGGCGGGAGGCGTTTGAAGGTATCCACTAGCAGTGATTAGAATTGGAAGCATATACAGAGCATATGCTTAGAGACCATTTCAGGCATCAAAACATATATATGCTTCAACGGATAAAGCTACCACGACCTTTGGAGCGCTTAATATCAATAAATGATTTATCCTTCTTTACTGCTAGTGGTAACTCAATGGAGAGAGCCTGCGCGCAAGGCAAAGGGTCTTTATGAATGGCGTCACGAAAAAATGGCCATGCGTTAGAGAGCATCACAGGGTCATCTTTTAAGCGAGCAATAATCAACTTCTCAAGAGCCAATTTCTCCTCCTTAGACAGTCGAGCTTTGCTTCTGCTCATTCCATAATTGCGAGCAACATCAGCATGAAACTTGTTAATAAATCTCATCAAGTTAGCAGTGCCTCCTACCATGGCACTCCCTCGCATCTTGCCTTCAATCAAAGGTAAAATTATTGCGTGTGCGTGTGGTGCCGCTTCATCCAAATGTACTTCAAATGATAGCAATTCACCTCCAAATGTTTTAATTGTCCAGTCATAACAGTCCAAGAAAAACTGCTTAGTGTTTTGATTGTGTCGTTCATTTGGCAAGCTATATATCACCTCAACTGCTTTTACTTGGTCCTTACGAGGCTTTTCTATGCCTGCCTTGAGCATTTGGACTTTAGCATGTAGGGCAAGCGCTTCCGGTGTTTCAGCACTAGCAAGCGAGTAATTTAGGTGAGTACGATTAGAATCAATATGAGCCTTGTCCTTTGGCAAGGCTCTCTTATTGTGCTTCAGTGCTACTAACACACCATTTTCACCTCTAATCTTGCCTAGCCTAATGATGTGGCTAGAAGCCATGATTAACCTTCAGCCATACGTGACAAGTACAAATATAGCGCCCACAGCTCTATCAAACTAAGTGTAGCTATATCAGCACTAATGCCAAGGTAAGAAAAGCGCTCTATCAGCAAAGTGAGGTGTGTGAGCCATGCTTCTGTATTAGTCATTGCGTGACTCCTCAGCTTCTAACGCCTCAATTGCTATGGCCATATTCACATCATCAAGCCAATATCTCATGACGCTGGTTTTAGTACCTTTGAAGTTTGGCACTCGTTCCATTTCTCTCGAAAAGTACACGCCATACTTTTTCTGAAGGTCCGATATTGTTGTATTTAAGACTGAGTCATGATGATGCCTATTAGCCTCAAAACGGTTAAGCCCACGCCTACCAGCTTGAATGAACTCCGACAACATTGTCTGATTTTTTGTGATACCATTTTGGTTCTTAGTAGTAATTTCATTAGCCGTCGCGGGTGCGTCCAACACCCCTTCGGCTTTTGTTTTTCCTAGTCTTGCTAGTGGTGGAGTATGTTCCATGATTACACTCCCATCACTATGCGAGATTGAGCATCCTGAGCGCCGCGCTCTTTCGCCCAATGTAAGAACTTCTCAGCATCAATTAGCACCTTACGACCTACGCGGACGATTGCTCCACACTCTAGCAATCCATTACCATGAATTACGCCTTGGGTTGATTTACGTGCCTCAGAGCCATGTATCAAATTGCGCAGTGCTGATTGTGTAAAGGCAGGCTGAATTTCAGCGAACTGTTCAACAGTGAATAACGTTTGGATTAATGATTGCTGAATTAATGGGCGGGATATTAGTTTTGTTTCTGCTACTTTAGTCTGATTTTCCATCACTTTATTACCTTTCGGCTTATGGCCGTTGTTTAAGATAAGTGAATGGTATTTGTAGTTCTTTGCTGTGTATTTAGAAGCGCGCTGTGGCAAGTACTAGCGCGCATTAGCGAGACTTGGCGCGCCTCAATCTGTCTGAAAAGTTCTTTTTTGATAGAATTTTAATGCCGTCATCTGTTTCATATTTAACTCCCTCGCCCTCAATAAATTCCAGCAGGGGTGGGTACGTATTTCCCTCAGCCATTTTTTTAAATTCAATCCATGCGCTATTAGTATCGTCTGGTTCTGTTGCCATTGATACGGCCAAATCAATTACAGCCGTCAAAGCGTCAGTTCTTGTTGATTTTGTCTTATTTGATTCGCATTGCTCCTTGATTAATTTTTCACGTAACAACGCACTCCAAATATCCCAGATACCAATTTTCAGTTTCTCCGCTATTCCAATTAAATCACTTGGCCGATATACAGCTTCACCATTTTCATCACATCCTAGAGGTGAGATTTCTTTCGCCATGATTGACCTATTGATTAGGTCAACGTCATCTCCATTGTTAGCTTTTGGAGGAAATATTGTAGAACGGGTACTTACCGGCTCTAGGCCGTATAACAAAAGGTGAGCCTCCCCAAGCGACCAACAAGGCTTATTCAGCCACTTAATAGCATTGGGTTGTATCAAAACGTCTACTTTAATTTGATTTATTTTATTTTTAATCATACTTAAACTCCGAGCCTTGCGGCCAACTTCTCACCAGTTGCGACAATATGTTCATCGCTGAGGTGCGCATATCTGGCTACCATAGCAAGCGTTCTGTGCCCCAATACCTTTGCTATCTCAACCAAAGATACTCCGCTCATGGCTAGATAACTTGCGGCTGTATGTCGTAGGTCATGCCAGTGAAAATCTTTGATGCCAGCCGCCTTCAGGGCGACCTCCCAAGGTAGGCGCAGGTCTAGGCACTCTGCTTTTTTTGCTTTAGCTGTTGGTGGGAACACTCTATCATCAGTAAGGCTTCTGACTTTTGAACGTGCCTGTAACAGTTCAAATGCCTCACCCACTAGCGCTAGTGCGCGCTTGTCGCCATTCTTAGTTTTGTTTAAGGTTATGACCTTGCGGTTAAAATCAATCTGTCCATAGCGTAGGGTCATAATCTCACCTTGGCGCGCACCGGTGGTGAGGCTTAGTACCACAGCCAAATATAGGTCGCCATGTCCACGGCAGGCATCAAGTAAGCGGGGGCGCTCATCGTCACTCAAAAATCTTACTCGCCCATCACCTTCTTTTGGTTTAGTAACACGCTCACATGGATTACGTTCTATCCACTGAAGTGGTTTCACTCCATAAGAAAAGCATGATGACAATGCCGCAATGTATCTGTTTACAGTTGCGCCGGTGCGTTTCGCTCGTGTTCTTTTAGCATCATTCTCTGCGTTACCGGTTGGGAGGGTTGAGTAGCGGGTGGTGTCCTCCGACTCTAATGTTTTTATCTGCCTGTTTATACGCTCAGGAGTAATGTCAGCTAAACGATAACTGCCAAATATTGATTGCCAGTACTCAAGGCGCTTAACATCTTTGGCATGAGGCCTGTACTCCTCAACAAGGTCATCAAAAGTACGACGCTTACTTTGGCCGAAATACTTACCTGCTCGAATTTCTGTTTCAGCCTTAGCCGCCCACTCTTTTGCGTCAGATAACCTTTCAAAACTCGCTGTTGCTGGCTCTTGACCTTTGAGCCTAACTTGGACATGGTACTTATCTCCGCGCTTCCTAAAAGTTGCCATCACTTTCACCCTCACTCAAACAATGGCAAAAGCATACAACACTGAGCAATAAATAACAACAACGGATTAGCAATCCAAGCGTTAATTTACATAACTACCTGTATTAATAGTTATTTATTTTATTAAAATATTATCAGGCACAAAATTGGCACAGTTACGACGATTTCAACTATCGGGCAACGGTCTAAATGAGATGTTACTTTGGTCTGGTGTGCCAAAAGTGTGCCAAATGTTAAAAAAGAAAAAGGCCTACATCGCTGTAAGCCTTGTTTCAATTGGTGGCCCCTCTGTGAGTCGAACACAGCACCAACGGATTATGAGTCCGCTGCTCTAACCAAGCATGAGC
>NZ_JABFRA010000023.1 GCF_013141425.1 Methylotenera sp.
CGCTCGGCCATGGCTTGTTTTTGATAAGTGCTGTTTTTAAGCGCTTTCACTGCATCAATTGGTGTTTCAATGCGAACCAGTTCAAAGCCAGAAGCTTGAGAGAGTGCTTGCATGAACACCTTGTTGAAAGATGAAATATGTTCAGTGACTTCATCCAGCATGCCTTCTGGTGCGCGTTCTCCAGGGGCTAATGCGCGTACGGTAGGAAGTAGATTGGGGTGATTGCCTTCTAGTACGGCATCTTCGCGCGTCCAGTATCCAATAATTTCATCTTTTTGATTGAGTTTAGGAATAGGCTGTAAAGCATCGCCACCCACTCCTAACAACAAGCCTTTAATTTTGCCTCTTAGCTTAGCTAACTCTGTCACAATCGGCGCTGAACGCTGTGGCATTTCATCACCATCGGTAATCATCACCAAATTCATTTTTCTTTTCTGCGCTTCAATAATTGATGCAGTAAGCACATTGGTGACCCACGAATCACCTATCCAGCGCATGCGTCTATCTAGCCCTGACACAACCTTTTCTATTGAGGCAAAATGCTGGCAGACTTCTAATGGCTCGAACAGTACTACTGATTCATCCCCTGCGAACAGCCCAACCGAAACTCGCGAACCGCAAGGTAAACTTGACATGCCTTCACGCACCGCTAACTTAGCCAGTGTGAGTCGGTCGGTCTGTGGTTTTGGGTAATCTACATCGCGCACGTTCATGCTCTCGCTGATATCAACCACAAACAGCGTATCTTGCACCACGCTTTGCAATTGCATTTGCGGTTCAAACCACACAGGCAATAACACTAAGCCAGCCAATAAATAGAATATCGCCCCGTTTTGTATGCCATGCCGTAAATGGACGCGGAAGTGTCCCCACCAATGTTTTACGTTATGGCGCATTAAAAATCACCAAAAAAATTTAAGCTACTCAGGCAGACAAGGCGACATAGATTCAATTTTTTCAAGGCAAACCTCTGCGCGTATTATCTTTCATCAGCGCCGTACCATTTTGCTGATAGGGCTGTAAACCAATCGTTCCATCAGGCGAATTTTCATAGCCTTCAGTACGTTTTTCTGGGCTAAGTCTGTCAATCAACTCCAAGTTATAGCGTGCGTCGTACATATCTGGCTTAATTCGCAATGCGCCTTTGTAGGCTTCACGCGCAAGTAAGACGCGTTCGACCGCACGTCGATGTGAGCCACCTTTTTCAATATTGGACGAAGCAATGACCGATTCAAAATGCACATTACCAATGGCATATTTTGCACGGGCACGTAACTCTGGATCTTTTGTGACTTCGGCAATATTGAAGGCCTTCGCGGCTTCTATGGGTTTATTCTGACTTGCGAGTAAATAACCAATACTATACGCGTGCAAATACTCACGATGATTTAGCGGCTGCTTGAGTATCGATTTATTGTCATAGGCAAGGTTGAGTTGCTGCGCTTTCCACCATAAGCTGAATTGGTAGGCGGCGGCTAATATAAACAACACCATCAGTACCAATAAAGCTTGGGGAAGGTGGTCAAGTAATTTCTGGCGTATTTTATGTTTTGTTGTCATTTCGCTAACCCCAATGTCATGGCTTCCATGCTCTAATTTCAATCTGCTTCAACCAAAACAACGCACCTAATAACAGCATAGCGAGCAGATAAAAATAAATGGCGTAATCTTGACGTGGCAAGCGATATTCATAACGCGTGGGTTTATTGGTTGAACGTTCAATTTCTGCCACCGCTTGCTGTAGGCCCGCCTCGCTATTCACCTCAAATGCTTGGTAAGGAATATCTAGATCTTCAAATAAGCGGTTCATGGCCACATTTTGGTTAATTTCAACTTGATCTAACTCCGCTTGCGGGATGTATTCGTTATCACCTGCAATCACAGAGCTTAGAATATTCTTCTCAACACCTGCATGCACATACACCCAAATCAACTTGGCGCGATATTGCCTAAATAGATTTTTTAAAATTACCCGATCTTCTGGCTCAATCACCGCATCGCCATCGGAAACCAGCATAACCAAACGTGTAGCTGTAAATGGCCTGCCATTAAAATAGTCTAAACCCATGGCCAATGCACGGTTTAGAGCGGTAAATCCAGAACTGTTACTTTCTGCACTTTTTAATGCTGCTCTGGCCAATTCTCTATCAGCCGAAAGCGGCGCAACGCTAATGGGTGCGGCGTTGAACGCCACTACGCCAAAGGTATCGGCAGGGCGTTGCTCCATAAACCTAAGCAACACCTTACGCGAGGCTTCTATTTTGCTGATAGGCTTTGCGTTAACACTTTGGTCGTTTGCCTGCAAATTTTCAGACATACTACCACTGCGATCTAACACCACCACAATCTCGGCCCCTTCACCCACCCGTATCACAGTGCCGCCCTCTGTAAATGGCGCGGCGGCGGCGATTATCAAGCTAATTAATGTTAAAACTGCTAAAGCACGCACACCCCAACGCAACCAATCCGATAGCAAGTCTTTGGGCCAGTCTTCTAAGCCAGGATAGTTAAATTGCTTAACGCCATAGCTGACCAATGGTAAGAGCGTTAAAGGTAATAGCCACAGCAATTCTGGTTTAAAGAAATGGATTGCATTCATCACATTAGGCTTTTATAGCGCCATTTACCGAATGGTTTGCTATTAGACGTGCGGACTTTGTCGAACTTACATTTAGTTGTGTCGCACGAAATAAACGCTCCGCCACAGCAGCACGTTTTATCCATTTGAGCGTGTCAGCGACTGCGATTGAATCAATTGTTAACTGTCGTTTATTTTCAAAAAATAAGGCCCAAGTTTGAAGAAAAAACTGTGTGATTTCTGCCTTATCCGCCGCCAGATAAGGTGCCTTGTCAAACAAGTTTTCTAACGAGTTAGGATAAAGCGACTGCCCTGCACTACTTGCTAGGGCGCTGTGTATGCTACGAATATTATCAATATTGAACGTGGCTTGTTGCGCCACCCCTAACATACGTAACTGGCGCGATAGCTTAGCAATTGGGCCAGGATTGCGTGGCCACCAACTAATTTTATCGAGCAACCATAGCCAGAGTGTGCCGCATAACAAACCCAAGATTAAGCAGGTAAGACCAATAGTTAAAGGCGTGCGTGTGTCAAAACGCAATGGTGGCGCATAGGGTCGATGGGTATTTTCGGTAATCGTAGGTGGCAGCACAGGTGACAATCTAAAGCCCTGTGCAGGAATTGTGATCGCTAAAGGTTTATTATTCGCCGTATTTCTGGCATTAGCGTCGTCATCAGCGGGGATCGTTTGTAATTGAATGGCAGGTATTTTAATCGTTTGTGCATGCTCCACCGTACCAAATACTTGCCAGCTAAAATCAATATTAATGTTACTGCTTTCATCAGCATTCTTTACTTCAACCATCTTTACTTCACGTAAATCCAACCAATTATTCACGGGGCCGTTTAGGGGCACACTATTAGGGTCAAACACCAAGCCTTTGGCCAAATTAAACTCTACGTGCATGGCAATAATGTCGCCCAACGTATAACCGTTATCACGCATGATAACTTTGATTTTTGACGCTGAGTCTACTTTATTCCCTGTCACTACAGGAGCCGCGACAGCAAATGTGTTTTGAATTATTAAGTACAAAGTCAGTAACAACATAAACCTAACTTTCATCATGCGCTACGCTCCATAAAATACTTGGTTAAAAGTGCTGAACTGAATTCACCTTTTACAACAAAGGGTTTGTTACCGTACTTGCGACTGGCTTCTTCAACATTGCGCACATGTTGTGCGCGTAAATTCTGCATTTGTTTTTTTAAACTCTCGCGCATCCACACAAACTGCGCCGCACCAGTTTCTGTATCACGCAAAATAGCAATGCCGCTTTTTGGTAGTGCATCCATTTCTGCGGGATCTTGAAGCATGACTGGCACTACATCGTGATGCGCCATTTTTTTTAATAACTGTTTTAATTTACCTGCTTGCCAGCGAAAATCTGAAATCAGAAATACTAAGCAGCGTCGCTGCGGCAAATACGGCACTGCAGCAAATAAGCCATTGGCATGCTGACCTTGCGGTTTTAGTTTTGAAAAATGGTGATTCACCCACAGCCAGGCACCTCGATTGGCTTTGGGAGGCAGCATACATTGTTTGTTCATGGCTTCACCTGCGGCAAACAAGCCGAAAGCATCCCCCGAACGATAGGCTGATAATGCCAATTGAGAGGCAATTTCTTGCGCAACATGCATACGGTTCACTTGCCCCACATAGCCCATTGAGGCAGAAGTATCCACCAGCACAATCACTTTCAATGCAGAGTTTAAGTTAAAGTCACGCACCCAAATATTAGCAAATGGATCGCGCACACTGGCACGTAAATCCAATCGGCGGGGATCTGGATGGTCGCGTAATAGCACTACAGAGCGTAATTGATCACCTATACCTGCAACTATGCCGCGGCTAGCGCCAGGCTGATGTCCAGATGGGCGCCAACGAACGTGATAATGAATTAAGGGCTGCTGTGGCATTAGTTAATCTTTATAGCTATCGCGGTCACGGACCGCTCTAACAAGGTGAATGCCGGCAGGTAAGGTGCCAGAGGTACGAATGTGCAAACTAACTTCATACTACGGTCTCAAATTATGTTGTAGGAACACTATGCAAAATAGCCTGTGTATAAGCCTTAGCCAGCCAATTACGTTGCAACTCATATATCGGCGTGAAAAAAACCCGATGCGCCACCACTTGATGAAATACTGCGGCTACATCTTGTGGTGCCAGTTCTAAACGGCCGTCCAACCAAGCTGAAACCTTAGCTGCACGCACTAGCATACTGGTGCCACGTGGCCCCATTCCTGCAATCATCAGTTCATCCATATCCACTTCTGACAATTGAATACCATAATCTTGAGGACGATGCGTTGCGCGGCGTAAATGCTCGACGAAATCTTGTACTGCATCACCAGCAGTTACAGAGTTTTGTATGACTGGCGCAAACGGCGTAAGCGCATCAAACCCCACATTGCCTGCAGTCACCTGTTCGATTAATTTATCGGTATCGTGAAAGCGCGTGTCAAACGTCAATGATTTATGAACGCTACTAGTATTGGCTGGGTTGATTTCCAGCTCCATCAGAAAACGATCGCGTGCTGCACCTGGCAACTCGAATGTTTCTTCTTTTTCTACCGCATTTCGGTCTGCAAATACTAATAGATGTGGAAAATAATATTCGCGGTTAAACGCTGTAACACTGCGCTCTGCCATCACCCGTAACAATAGCGAATGTACTTGAGGACGTGCCCGGTTGATTTCATTAAAAAAGAACACCGATAAATTTTCACCCTGTCCGAGAATTGGGCCAGGATCTACGCGCGGTTTACCATCTTGATCGATATAAGTATGATAGATTAGGTCTTGCGGCATCAAGTCGATAGTGCCTTCAATCCGTTGATAACCTCCACCTAGCCCACGTGCTGCGGCGCGTAACAGCGTGGTCTTACCAACACCAACATTACCTTCAAGCAATACGTGTCCACGTGCAAAAATCGCGATCACCAAAGACCGAATCGCTGGTGCCAAACCAATTATCGTGGCATTCAGTTCATTTTCATAAGTTAAAGCACGATTTCGCCAATCTTCAAGCGTGTTTTCCAACATAGCAACCCCTATATTTTTTAGCCACTTGTCAGCATCTCTAAAGGTGCCGAGCATTGCGACATAACTTTTATTTGTGCTGCTATTAGACGTGAAAGACAGTGTTTAATTTAGGGATAAATTCCCGACTTATACTGGGATATTGGCTACAAGAAGTAGTCCAGATTGGATATTTTTTATGGGCCAATGGTTGATTGTTGCTGGCCAGTGTTAGCGAGCAACAATCAAACAACTTCAAATTAGCAGCTTATCAACAATCACTACTAACTTATCCAAGAATTAAAAGCCAAACCTGTGCTTTAGGTTGCCCCACCAAGAAGTATTCTTCTGCGAAGTTTTATTCTTTGAACTTTCAGTGGGGGATGTTACTTTTTTGCTGTCGGGTTATCCAATCCAGTTAAAGCAGCCTTCACATAGGCATTCACAGCTTTTAGTGCGGACTCATCATCCAAGCCTTTTGGAGGCTCATTAGTAGTATCGGCGCGATAATAACGGGCAAGCCATGAAACGCTAGATCCAGCACCTTCGGCTTTTACTTTAATACGTCCAGTAAGTGAGCTAACTGGTAGTGCTTTAATATCAATCTCACCTGCGATTCGATAGGAAATCGACATTTCAGCAGGTAATATCTCATCAACCTCTTCGTCAATTTTACTGTTATTTTTAAGGGTTAAGGTACGTTTTTTCGGGTCTGATGACTGACAGTCAGCAACATCAGGATGCCAGTTTTTAATAGCGCATGGATCACTTAGTAATTTCCAAACGATCTCGGGGCTAGCCTTAACCGTATGCATTTGATCGGTTTTTTGTGGCGTTGGGCCATGAGCGAAAGCTGGCATTGCCAAAGCTGAGAAGATTAGCGTGTATATTAATTTCATCCTTTTTTCCTATTTGTTAAGTGTGGTTGAATAAACTGCTTAAAAAGTCTTTGTAAAAAACTGGTGGGTACATAAAACAGTATTAGTAATAACATGGCGGGGAAGGAAAACCAAGCACGTAAATCGGTATTACTGGTTCGCCATGTGGCCATTTTTTTATTGGTAAGTGCTGCTGCAATTGAACTGGTATCGCTTAGCTTTAAGTAATTAAGTCCTGTGACTTTAGCTAACTCTTTTAAATTATTTTCGTCTAACGATGAAAGATGCGCTTTCGTTGTTTCGGCGGGGTTACTACCATGCGGCGCATTGCGACCATGCTGATTTTCCATATCCAATGCGGAAAGTGTCTTTCTGTTTACACCAAAGGTAGCGTATCGCATCACCTCCTCTAGCTCCCAGTATGCTGTGATATTGTCATCTTCATCCAGCTTAGGGATACGCGCTGGGGTGTTGCCACCAACACCAATCAGACTACCCCTAACCGCTCCAACTTTACCTTCAAATTTAGGTGCGTAGTCTGGGTTAATTGGCGGAGCTTGATGACCATCGCTAATAAATGCTAAACGCATTTCTTTATCCAGCTTTGGCGTTTGAGCTACCGCACTAAATATGCCATTGATAATAAATGAGTCTGCCGCCCAAGCCATGCGCCAGTCAATATGTGCAATAGTTTCATCCAACGCGCCAAAATGAGCGCAAACTTCCATGGGGTGTGTGATGGTAGTTGTGTCACGCTCAGTAAATAAGCCAATCGCCACGCGTGATCCACAAGGCATGGCACGTAAGGACTCCCGAATCGCACGTTTAGATATTTCTAAACGACTCACCGCTTTTTCATTTGCTTCCATATCACGTACATTCATACTTTGAGTAATGTCCAGCACCACATACCAGTCAAACACACGCCTTGGAAGACTCGCCTGAGGTTTTAGCAGACAAATACAGAGAAGAAATAGCACAATTAACAATAAGCGATCACGCCAATCAAGTTGCTTAATATTTAATTTACTACGCCAGTTCATGGACGTCCTTATGGCATTCCACGTGGAAAACCAGGGATTGCGGGCCATCCATCTTGAGGAATACTCTCGTTTTTAAGGTCATCATCCTCTGTTCTATTGCTAGGGCCTTTACTCTCAATCGTTGGCACTAAGCGTAGCGCTAATTCGTAGTTATATTTAGCATCCATCCAATCAGGCGCTAAACGTAAGGCTTCTCGGTAGTTTTCTTTGGCAATTGAAAGTAGCGGTGTGACTTTATCCCAAGCTTCCAGACCCGAAGCGTCTAATATTAAATAAGCCTCACGGGAATATAGATTTGCCATATTGTAATGCGCCACTTTACGGATGTATTTATCATGACTGGCAATAGCAAGGGTATAAAACTTTGTAGCTTTTTCGGTATCTTTGCGTTTCGCCCAATAGACTGCATCCGCAAAAACCGCATCTGGACTAGCGCCATTTTGCAATGTTTTATTTTCAAGGTGCTGATGATATAGATTCGCTTTATAAAGCGCTTGCCCACTCCAGAATAGGCCTAATACAGATAGAACTAACATAAGCCACATCCATGGAAAAGCTCTCAAAAAGAAAGTACTTAGACGGCTCGCCACTGTTTAACCTCCGTTAAATGAAAAGCAAATAAGCCACATGTGCATAACAAAGCCAGCCAATAAAAAATCGCCGACAAATCACGTCTTGGTGCAGCTTCTTGGTAGAGTACGGGTTGATTTTTTAATCTAGAAATATCGGCCATTGCTTGCTCTACAGCCTGAGGGTTTTCTGCTTCATAGGCTTTATAAGGTACGCCCATCGATGCAAAATACTTATGCAAATGGTATTCTGGGTATGCATCATCATGCCCCTCTTCTAGTGGCTTGGACAAACTCGCACCATTAGCTGAACGTAAAAATATCCAGTACAACGATGCACCTTGCCGATGAAACATATTGCGTAACATGTCTTGTGTTTTACTTTCTAAATGCGCACCACCATCAGACACCAGCAACACCACGCGAGCACCTGTAACAGGTTTCCCTTCATAATAACTTAGCGCCATACCCAAGCCACGGGCGACCGCAGTAAAGCCCATACCACCTGCATCAGTAGCCTTTAGTGCTGACAACACAGCCTCGCGATCTCCTCCCAGTGGCGCAACTAATATGGGCGAGGTACTGAAAGTAACCATACCGAGCAAATCTTCACGACTTTTACCAACAAAAGTTTGTAACACACGGCGCGCTACTGCCATTTTGGAAGATTCCCCTTCAACGGGATTGTCCGCAAAGTTATCGTTCATGCTGGCGCTTCGGTCGAGCACCAGCATAATATGTGCACCCCGCCCTACACGTTCAATGGTGTGACTAGCCCAGTAAAAACCAGCCAAGCCAAATATAATAAAACTAATGGCTAAAGCTCCTAAAATTCGCCATAGCCGTTCTAACCATTTAGAAAGCGAGTCGATTGGCAACCTTGCAATTGATGGATAAGCAAAGGCCGTGTGCCCGCGTACCAGTAATGGAAACAAAGCCAATGGAAGTAATAGTAAGTAGGCTGGACTCTCTAAACCCCAGTTTTCTAGGCCTAAGGTTTCCCAGCCTAAACTCCGCAAAATATCATTTACAAAATTCATACAACTTAAGATCCCGTCTCAAGTTTCATTAGTTGACGACTTAGCTGGCTAAGTTGAAAAAGCGTATACGAGCTAGAATTACCAGCAAAAAATGTGCGTTCTGATTCCGCATAAAAACTTTCGATTTCTGCCCGTTTAGCGGCATATTTGCCATTGTTAGCAAATAACAATCCAATTCTTTCTAAACTTAATGTTGTTCCAGCACTCGCATCACAAGCCCGCCGTAACACACACATCGCTTTAGTTAACTGAGCCGAAGTATCCACGTTGCCTTTCACTTCTTTTTTCAAGTGCTTAATTTCACGATAAGCTTTTCTAAATGGCTTAGGTTCAACAAACAAAGCGGTGAGTCTTGCTGGCAGCCAATCAAAATGCCAGGCAAAATACAACATTGAGAGTAAAAAACCGACAACTGCAAGACATAAGGTGAGAACAATTGGGCCTGTGTTACGTGGTTGTGGCATAGCATCTAGACGTGGCTTGATATGCGCTTCATCCATACTGGTTGGCAATACCGACGACACCAATACACGCGCCGCATTCACATGTACAGTCAACGCCTTTTGACTAGCTATTTTGGGGCGGAATTTTAAATCGAGCGGTTTTAATGAATAGGATCGCGTTTCTTGCATCACTCGAAAAATCTGCCACTCTAATTGAATGACATGCTGGCTTGAATTCCCGATATTATGCTTATGCCAAGTGGCGTTCCGAAGCTCCATATTAGCGGCACCCTTGCCCTTGGCAGGCAATGAAGATTCATCAAACTGATATCCCTTTGGTGTAATAATATTAATAGTTTGATAAGCAATATCACCAAGTTGATAGCCAATTTCGTAAGTGTTGGACTGCATTTTTATCGGCACAATGCCAACAGAAGTATTTGTTGTAGCGGCTACTTTTGAGGTACTTAAGATTGAAATTGCCAATAAAATATAGAAATAACGCATCAATTTGCCTCCAGTAAATGGCGCGTTAATTGCTCGGCCTGAAAGCTATCTTCTAAAAAAAATGGTGCGCGTGTGCCTTCTTTTAAGCACTTAGCTATAATATTT
>NZ_JABFRA010000139.1 GCF_013141425.1 Methylotenera sp.
CTTCAATCTCTTTAACTTCAGATTCAGCTGATGCAATCAACGCACCCTTTTCTTTTGGTACTAACATATCATTAATACTGATAGAAATACCAGCTTTAGTAGCGTATGAGTAACCTGCATCTTTTAGTTTATCAGCGAAAATAACTGTTTCGCGGATTCCTACCTTACGGAATGAGGCATTGATTAATTTAGAAATCTCTTTCTTTTTCAATGCTTTATCAAGGTTGCTATAAGCTAAGCCGGCTGGCAGAATTTGTGACAATATTGCACGACCAACCGTAGTTTCGTAACGATTGATTTTTTCAGTTTTAACACCATCTAAATCAATTTCGTATTCTTTAATACGCACAGTCACTTTGGCATGAAGGTCAATTAAACCTTGGTCATACACACGTTGCACTTCTTTAACATCTGCAAAGCGCATGCCTTCACCACGTGCCGCAACTCTTTCACGCGTCATGTAGTACAGACCCAACACGATATCTTGTGATGGAACGATAATTGGCTCGCCGTTAGCAGGAGACAATACGTTGTTAGATGCCAACATTAAAGTACGTGCTTCCATTTGCGCCTCTAGCGACAATGGAACGTGAACAGCCATTTGGTCACCATCGAAGTCGGCGTTAAATGCCGCGCAGACGAGTGGGTGCAATTGGATGGCTTTACCTTCAATCAAGATAGGTTCAAAAGCTTGAATACCTAAACGGTGCAATGTAGGCGCACGGTTAAGTAATACTGGATGCTCGCGGATTACATCCTCGAGAATATCCCAAACTTCTGGTCCTTCTTCTTCTACTTTTTTCTTCGCAGCTTTAATCGTTGTTGCAATACCTAACACTTCCAATTTATGGAAAATGAATGGTTTGAATAGCTCCAAAGCCATTTTTTTAGGTAAACCGCATTGATGCAATTTCAGTTGCGGACCAACCACAATCACTGAACGACCTGAGTAATCAACACGTTTACCCAACAAGTTCTGACGGAAACGACCGCCTTTACCTTTAATCATGTCAGCTAATGATTTCAATGGGCGCTTGTTGGCACCAGTCATCACTTTACCGCGACGACCGTTATCCAATAGTGAATCCACAGCTTCTTGCAACATTCGTTTTTCGTTACGTACGATAATTTCAGGTGCTTTTAACTCTAACAAGCGTTTTAAACGATTGTTACGGTTAATCACGCGTCGATATAAATCGTTCAAATCTGAAGTCGCAAAACGACCGCCATCTAATGGTACCAATGGACGTAGTTCTGGTGGCAATACTGGCAAGATTTCTAAAATCATCCACTCTGGTTTGATGCCAGATTTTTGGAATGCTTCTAACACTTTTAAGCGCTTAGCAATTTTCTTAATTTTCGCCTCAGAGCCAGTTGCGCCTAAGTCTTGGCGTAATTGAACAACTTCACGCTCAATATCCATTGTGCGTAATAACTCACGCACCGCTTCAGCGCCCATAACAGCGTTAAACTCATCGCCGTACTCTTCAACTTTTGCTAGGTAATCATCCTCAGTCAACAACTGGCCTCTTGTGAGAGGTGTCATGCCTGGATCAACCACGATGAATGCTTCAAAATACAATACGCGCTCAATGTCACGCAAAGCTATGTCTAGCACCATACCTAAACGGCTTGGTAATGATTTCAAGAACCAAATATGCGCAACTGGCGAAGCTAGGTCAATATGACCCATGCGCTCACGACGCACTTTAGATAGCGTAACTTCAACACCACATTTTTCGCATATTACGCCACGATGTTTTAAGCGCTTGTATTTACCACATAGGCACTCGTAATCTTTTATCGGACCAAAGATTTTTGCACAAAACAAGCCATCACGCTCAGGTTTGAATGTACGGTAGTTGATAGTTTCTGGCTTTTTAACTTCGCCATACGACCATGAACGGATTTTTTCAGGTGAAGCGAGTGCAATCTTAATTGCATCAAACTCTTCTTCTTGCGTTACCTGTTTAAATAAGTCTAATAGAGCTTTCAAGTCTGTTCTCCTTAGTTTCTGTCTAGGTCAATGTCGATAGCGAGTGAACGAATTTCTTTCACTAACACGTTAAATGATTCAGGCATACCTGCATCAATTTTGTGTTCGCCTTTAACAATGTTTTCATATACTTTTGTACGACCAGTCACGTCATCAGACTTAACTGTCAGCATTTCTTGTAAGGTATATGAAGCACCATAAGCCTCAAGCGCCCAAACCTCCATCTCACCGAAACGCTGACCACCAAATTGTGCTTTACCGCCCAATGGTTGTTGTGTAACGAGTGAGTAAGGGCCAGTTGAACGTGCATGCATTTTGTCATCCACCAAGTGATGCAATTTCAATACGTGCATATAACCAACAGTCACTGGACGCTCAAATGCATCACCTGTACGACCATCAAACAATGTTACTTGTGTTTTACCCGCATGGAACTGCAACTGTTTAGTACGCGCTGCATCATCTGGGTAAGCCAAATCAAGCATTGCTCTAATGTCAGATTCTGCCGCACCGTCAAACACTGGCGTTGCAAATGGCACGCCGTTAGTTAGGTTGCGAGCTAGCTCTAACACTTCAGCATCACTGAATGATTTAATGTCTTCTTTTTTACCTGTGCTGTCGTTGTAGATTTGCTCAAGGAATTTACGTATTTCAGCCACTTTAGCTTCTTCACGCAACATTTCTTCAATACGCAAACCTAGGCCTTTAGCAGCCCAACCTAAGTGAACCTCTAAAATCTGACCAATGTTCATACGTGATGGAACGCCTAGTGGGTTTAACACGATGTCCATTGGGGTACCATCTGCCATATGTGGCATGTCTTCTACTGGACAGATTTTTGAAATCACACCCTTGTTACCGTGTCGGCCGGCCATTTTATCGCCAGGTTGAATACGACGTTTAACAGCCAAGTAAACTTTAACCATTTTTTGTACGCCAGCTGGCAATTCATCGCCTTGCGTCAATTTACGTTTTTTCTCTTCAAACTTGCTATCGAAGTTAACACGCGCTTGAGCCAAGCTATCTTTCAATTGCTCTAATTGACGTGCTGTTTCTTCATCACTTAAACGAATATCAAACCAGTCATAACGACCTACTGAAGCTAAGTATTCAGCCGTTAAAGCATCACCTTTTTTCAGTTTATTAGGGCCGCCAGTTGCAGTTTTACCTTCAATCAAACGACGAATACGACCAAATGTATCATCTTCAACAATACGCATTTGGTCAGCTAAGTCTTGCTTGTAATGCGTTAATTGATCGTCAATAATTTGTTGCGCACGTGAGTCACGCTCCAAGCCTTCACGCGTGAACACTTGCACGTCAATCACAGTACCACTCATGCCTGAAGGCACGCGCAATGAAGTATCTTTAACATCAGACGCTTTTTCACCAAAAATCGCGCGTAACAATTTTTCTTCTGGAGTTAGTTGAGTTTCACCTTTTGGTGTCACTTTACCCACTAGAACGTCACCTGCCTCAACATCAGCGCCGATATAAATAATACCCGTTTCATCCAAGCGACCAAGCATGCGCTCGCTTAAGTTTGAAATATCTTGCGTAATTTCTTCAGCACCCAATTTAGTATCACGAGCAACAACAGTTAACTCTTCAATATGAATTGAAGTGTAACGATCATCAGCCACTACGCGCTCTGAAATCAAAATAGAGTCCTCGTAGTTATAACCATTCCAAGGCATAAAGCCTACTAACATGTTTTGACCTAATGCCAATTCACCCATGTCCGTTGAGGCACCATCCGCTATCACGTCACCACGCGCCAACTTATCACCGACTCGAACTAATGGACGTTGGTTTATGTTGGTGTTTTGGTTTGACCGTGTATATTTAGTTAAGTTGTAAATATCTACACCCACTTCACCATCTTTTGCTTCTTCATCGTTTACACGAATCACAATACGGCCTGAGTCCACATAATCAACTACACCACCACGGCGTGCTTGCACGGTTGTACCAGAGTCAACCGCCACAGTACGCTCAATACCTGTACCAACTACGGCTTTTTCAGCGCGTAAACAAGGCACAGCTTGACGTTGCATGTTGGCACCCATCAATGCGCGGTTCGCGTCATCGTGTTCCAAAAATGGAATTAATGAAGCCGCCACAGATACAATTTGACCAGGTGCAACGTCCATGTATTGGACGCGATCTGGTTGAGTCATGGTGAACTCGTTGTGATGACGCGAAGAAATCAAATCTTCCACGAATACATTTTTTGCATCTAAGTCACTGTTCGCCTGAGCGATCATGTATTGACTCTCTTCAATGGCTGAGAGGTAGTCAATCGTGTCAGATACTTTGTTGCCTTCAACACGGCGATATGGCGTTTCTAAGAAGCCATATTCATTGGTACGTGCATATAAAGCTAAGGAGTTAATCAAACCAATGTTTGGACCTTCAGGTGTCTCAATTGGACACATACGGCCATAGTGGGTTGAGTGAACGTCACGCACCTCAAAACCTGCGCGTTCACGTGTCAAACCACCTGGACCTAAAGCTGAAATACGGCGTTTATGCGTAATTTCAGACAATGGGTTAGTTTGGTCCATAAATTGTGACAATTGGCTTGAACCAAAGAACTCACGAATCGCACTAGAAACTGGTTTTGCATTGATTAAGTCGTGCGGCATCAGGTTGTCTGATTCAGCTTGTGACAAACGTTCTTTAACAGCACGCTCAACACGCACCAAACCTGTACGGAATTGGTTCTCAGCCAACTCACCTACTGAACGAATACGACGATTACCTAAGTGGTCAATATCATCAATCTCACCACGGCCATTGCGTAACTCTAACAACACCCCAATCACAGCAAGAATATCGTCATTTGAAAGGATGTATGCGCCTTCTGCACCACGTGGACCAACTTTTTCGTAGAATTTTCGAATCCAGCTAGATTGACGCTCTTCCGCTTTTTCTGGGAAGGCACGACGGTTAAATTTCATACGACCAACGCGCGACAAATCATAGCGATCTTCGTTGAAGAACAAGCCTTGGAATAGCGCTTCTACTGACTCTTCAGTTGGTGGCTCACCAGGGCGCATCATACGGTAGATAGCTACACGCGCACTGTATTGATCTGGGATTTCATCAATACGTAAAGTTTGTGAGATGTAGTCGCCGTGATCTAAATCATTCGAGTAAAGCGTGTTGATTTCGCCTACTTTTGCATCAATTAATTTTTCTAACAAGGATTCTGTGATTTCATCATTTGCATTTGCAACAATTTCACCAGTTTCTTTGTCAACAATATTCGTACCAATCGCACGACCTAAGATAAAGTCTTGCGGCACAGCAATTTTGCTTACGCCTGCTTTTTCCATATCGCGGATGTGTTTTACAGTGATACGCTTGTCTTTAGCAACTAACACAGTACCGTCTTTAGCAACGATGTCGAACTTAGCTACTTCACCACGCAATCGATCAGGCACTAAAGTGAACTCAACACCTTTAGCACTTACGTGAAATGTGTCGAAATCAAAGAATGTACCGATAATTTGTTCTGGCGTATAACCTAAGGCCTTCAACAAGATTGTTACTGGCATTTTACGACGACGGTCAATACGGAAGTACAAGTAATCTTTTGGATCGAACTCAAAGTCTAACCAAGAACCACGGTAAGGAATGATACGTGCGGAGAATAATAATTTGCCTGAGCTATGTGTTTTACCACGGTCATGCTCAAAGAATACGCCTGGGCTACGGTGCAATTGAGAAACAATGACACGTTCCGTACCATTAATCACAAATGAGCCATTTTCAGTCATCAAAGGCAATTCACCCATGTAAACTTCTTGCTCTTTCACTTCTTTAACTGTTGGTTTTGAAGCTTCTTTGTCCATAATGGTCAAACGGACTTTTACGCGCAATGGAGCAGCGTAAGTTAAACCACGTTGTTGACACTCTTTCACATCAAATGGCTCAGCGCCTAATTGATAGCTTACGTAATCTAAGCGTGCATTACCTGAATGGCTGACAATCGGAAAAACAGAAGCAAAGGTTGATTGCAAACCATCTTCAGTACGTTTATCAGCTGGAATTTCTGCTTGCAAAAATGCTTTGTAGGACTCTAACTGCATTGCAAGCAAGTATGGGATTTCTTGCACACTTTCTCGCTTGGCGAAACTTTTACGAAGGCGTTTCTTTTCGGTGAAGGAATAGCTCATTGCATCTCCTAGTATTTGAGGGCAGAAATTAAAATACTTGTTATAGTTTTGACCTATAAGCCGTTTTAAAGTATTTTTATTTCTAACTTCATGTTAAGTACGAAATTTAATTACATTTTGTTACATTCTTCTACGCCGCCAAAAACGGCGAAGGCCGACGGTTTCCCGTCAGCCTAAATCACACTAAAACAAAGTGATTATTTTAATTCGCCAGTTGCACCAGCTTCGATCAATTTCTTCAATGCTGCATCAGCATCAGCTTTTGAAACACCTTCTTTTACAGCTTTAGGTGCGCCATCAACTAAGTCTTTAGCTTCTTTCAAGCCTAAACCTGTGATTTCACGAACAGCTTTAATTACGCTCACTTTTTGCTCGCCTGCTGCCGTTAAGATTACGTTGAATTCGGTTTGTTCAGCAGCTGCAGCTGCTGGAGCCGCGCCACCTGCAGCTGCTACTGCTACCGCAGCTGCTGATACGCCAAATTTTTCTTCGATTTCTTTAATCAGTTCAGTTAATTCCAATACTGTTCTTGAACCAATTGCTTCTAAAATATCTGCATTTGAAATTGCCATTTGAATAGTCCTTTAAAATATATTAAGTAGTGTTGAGATTTAAGCCGCTTTAGCGTCACGAATAGCCGCAATCGCACGTGCGAATTTGGTAGGCACTTCGTTAAGCGTACGCGCAAATTTAGCAAGCAATTCTTCACGACTAAGTGTTGATGCCAAGGCTTGAACACCTGCAACATCTAATACTTGGTTTGGAATCGCACCTGCTTTAATCACAAGTTTATCGTTGGTTTTTGCAAAGTTGTTTAATACTTTTGCAGCGGCCACTGGGTCAGTTGAAATACCAAATACTAGCGGACCAACCATGTCGTTTGCCAACGCTGAAAATGGCGTACCATCGACAGCACGACGTACCAAGGTGTTTTTAAGCACACGTAAATACACCCCTGACTTGCGTGCATCTGCACGAAGTACTGTTAAGTCTGACACGGCAATACCACGATACTCAGCAAGCACAATTGCTTGAGCTTGTGCTACCTGAGCAACAACTTCTGCAACGACTGCTTTTTTCTCTGTTAGATTTAGACTCAAAGTCTTTTCTCCTTCCGTTAAAATCTCCACTTTATTGCTAAAGCAGAATCTGCTCTTAGCGATACGTGCTTAAAATCCATTTTAGGCGATTATAAGAACGACACTAAAAACCATTTTACGGCGATCATTCAATAGGAGATATTTTTCCTGTTTAGGGATACGCCATCTGCGTAGGGTTTAGCAGTTTTAAGTCAGAGGTCAAAGCGCTATAGACATACGCCAGCAAATCTTCACCCAACTTAAAAGACTTACATTAAGCCTTTCAGCACCTACGGTCTTTGATAACCCCGCAGCCTATTCGTATCCATTACCAGCTACTCACAAGCAACGAGCCCAAAGCCCTTTGCGATTGCGCTCAATTAACGAGCGCAATCTCCATTCTTTACTACGCTACTAAGGTAGCTTGATCAACACGCACACCAGCACCCATAGTGCTAGAAATTGATAATTTCTTAAGGTAAATACCCTTAGTTGAAGCAGGCTTAGCTTTATTTAAAGCATCTACCAAAGCAAGTAGGTTACCTTGCAACTGCTCAACCGTGAAAGAAGCGCGGCCGATTGTGCAGTGAATAATACCGCCTTTGTCTGTACGATATTGCACTTGACCCGCTTTTGCATTTTTAACAGCTGTAGCAGCATCAGGCGTAACAGTTCCAACTTTTGGGTTTGGCATTAAACCACGTGGGCCTAATATTTGACCCAAAGCACCCACAATACGCATAGCATCTGGAGTTGCAATCACAATATCAAAATCCATTACGCCCGCTTTAACTTGTTCGGCTAAATCTTCAAAACCAACCACATCAGCACCAGCAGCTTTAGCCGCTTCAGCTTGCGCACCCTGTGCGAACACAGCAACACGCGTTGTTTTACCCGTACCATTTGGTAAAACTAGAGCACCGCGTACTAACTGGTCAGACTTACGTGCGTCAATACCCAAATTAACTACTGCATCAATAGATTCATTGAATTTAGCTGTTGCATTTTCTTTAACCAATGTCAAACCATCCGTTACTGGGTAAAGTTTATTACGGTCTACTTTTGCGCGCAGCGCATCTATTCTCTTAGCCATGTTATACGCCCTCCACTTCAATACCCATACTACGTGCACTACCCGCGATTGTGCGCACGGCAGCATCCATATCTGACGCAGTTAAGTCAGGCAATTTGGTTGTTGCAATATCTTCAGCTTGTTTACGCGTGATTTTACCAACTTTGTCCGTGTGAGGACGTGGTGAACCTTTAGTAATGTTAGCCGCTTTTTTGATCAGAATTGTCGCCGGAGGCGTTTTCATCACGAATGTAAAGCTCTTATCAGCAAAAGCTGTAATCACTACTGGAATTGGCAAGCCTGGCTCTACGCCTTGCGTTGCAGCATTAAATGCCTTACAGAATTCCATAATATTCAAACCACGTTGACCTAATGCAGGACCGACTGGTGGACTTGGGTTGGCTTTACCTGCAGGAATTTGCAGTTTGATGTAGCCAATGACTTTCTTTGCCATGGTATAACTCCTAAAATGGGTACAAACGCTAAGTCACTTAGCTCCCCGTTGATTGAAACTACCTACTAAACTTCTTTTTCGATTTGACTGAATTCCAACTCCACTGGCGTTGAACGACCAAAAATCACAACTGAAACATGCAATTTGCTCTTTTCGTAATTAACATCTTCAACATTGCCAGAAAAATCTTTAAATGGACCATCAACAATGCGAACAGACTCACCTTTTTCAAAGGTAAGTTTTTGGGTAGGATTGCTTTTGCTATCATCAATCCGCTGCAAGATGATATCAACTTCCTTGTCTTTAATTGGAGTTGGCTTTTGTGCACTGCCGCCAATGAAAGCCGTTACACGCGGTGTACTTTTCACCAAATGCCAACTTTCATCTGTCATGTCCATTTGTACTAAAACGTAACCTGGATACAACTTGCGCTCAGAGATGGTCTTTTGACCCGCTTTCATCTCAATCACTTCTTCAATTGGTACTAAAATTTGACCAAACTGATCTTGAAGGCCAGCACGCACAACGCGCTCTTCCAAGCCTTTTTGTACAGATTTTTCAAAGCCAGAAAATGCTTGTACCGCGTACCATTTCATACTCATTACGCGCCCCGTCCCATTAACCACTGCACCATAAATGCGAAACCAATATCAACAACCGCCAAAAAGGCCGCCATCACAACAACCAAAACGAATACAACCAATGTGGTTTGTGTCGTTTCTTTACGTGTAGGCCAAACTACTTTACGCGCCTCAGCAACAGATTCACCCAGGAAGCCAAACGACTTTTGCCCCACTGGCGTAGTCCATAGAACAGCAACAAAGGCAGCAAGACCCGCAAGAACGGCAAGGATACGCAACACCAGCGCCTTATCTGCCAATAGGTAGAATCCAGCAATTCCTGTAGCAAGTAGCAAAAATGCCACCAACAACTTTATTTTGTTGATCATAATTTACTTAAATAGCATTCACTAAATAACGCTTAATGCGTCATATAAAATCTGGCAGGCCAAGAGGGTCTCGAACCCCCAACCCTCGGTTTTGGAGACCGATACTCTACCAATTGAGCTATTGGCCTGTAGCTTAGGCTTTAAAAGCCTTACAACTCAAAAAGCCACGCCGGGTTGTAAGCGTAGCTTTTTGTTTACAACTAACTACTATTCGATAATCTTCGCAACAACACCCGCACCAACAGTACGGCCACCTTCACGAATAGCAAAGCGTAAGCCTTCTTCCATCGCGATTGGTGAAATCAATGTTACTGTGATTGATACGTTAT
>NZ_JABFRA010000096.1 GCF_013141425.1 Methylotenera sp.
GTTGGTGCTGGTTTTGTTGGCTTGATTTCATTATTTAATATTTTTGGTCGCTTTGTCTGGGCGACTTCGTCAGACAAATTAGGCCGTAAGCGCACTTACTATATATTCTTTGTGTTAGGTGCGATTATGTATTGCACCGCGACCTACGTGGCAGGCTTTAAATCCCTAGCATTGTTTGTGGCGGCTTTCTGCGTCATTGCTTCTATGTATGGCGGCGGGTTTGCGACGATTCCTGCCTATTTGGCCGATATGTTTGGCACCCAGTTTGTGGGGGCGATTCATGGGCGTTTGCTTACGGCGTGGTCTACCGCTGGTATTGTGGGGCCGGTTGTTGTGAATTATCTGCACGATACACGCGTGGAAGCTGGAGTTCCTTTTGATAAGATTTACGCGCCGATTTTTATTGTATTAGCGGGTATGCTGGTGATTGGTTTTATTGCGAACCTATTGGTTAAGCCAGTGGCTGAAAAATATTACATGACGGATGCCGAGCTAGAGGCTGAGCGTAAATTAGCCCATGAGAAATCTGTCGCAACAAATGGCGGAAAAGCAACTGCAAGTAGTAGCCCACAAGCCAATGGCCACCCAATATTGGTGGTCTTTGCCTGGGCTTTAGTTTTGATACCGATTAGTTACGGCGTTTGGAGCACTGTGCAAAAAGCTTGGAGTTTATTTCACTAAAGTAAGCGGCGAATATGCGGTAAAATACACTTTTGTGAATTTGCATTAGTGATTAAGGAATATACGTGAGAGAAATTGAGAAAAATTTAGAGGGTAAAGGCCTGCAAATTGGCGTGGTGCTATCTAGATTTAATAGTGATATTGGTGATGGTTTACTTAGCGCATGTACGGCTGAGTTGTTAAATCTGGGTGTGGCGAGCGATGATATTACCATTGCAACTGTTCCAGGCGCATTAGAAACGCCATTGGTTTTGCAACACATGGCGATTAGTGAAAAATTTGATGCGCTGATTGCCTTGGGTGCCATTATTCGTGGTGAAACTTACCATTTTGAAGTGGTTTCAAATGAATCTGCGCGTGGTATTTCTGAAGTGCAATTCAATACAGGAATCCCTGTCGCTAATGCTGTATTGACCACCGAAGATGATGATCAGGCAATTGCGCGTATGCATGTAAAAGGCGCAGAAGCCGCGCAAGTGGCGGTTGAAATGGCTAATTTGATTCGGGCGCTATGATGGTGGCGAAAGAGCAAGTTGTTCGTAGCCTAGTAGTAGGCGAAGGTAATAACGAAAGTAAGACAGCCCCTACAAAAAAGCCTTCTGCTAAAAAAAATAACGGAAAGAACCGCAGAAAATCACGCGAGTTGGTGTTGAAAGCGGTGTATAGAGGCATGTTAAATCAGTCGGAATTAGGCCCAATATTTCGCGATATGGCGGATGATCCTGATTACAACAAGGCAGACGAGGCTTATTTTAAACAGTTGCTCGAGGCTGTAAGTAGCCATGTAGTCGAGCTGGATGAAAAATTGGCAAATTTCATCGATCGAAAAGTTATAGAATTAAGCCCGATTGAGCATGCGATTCTAAGGATTTCTGGCTGTGAATTGATGTTCGATTTGAGTATTCCATACCGTGTAGTTATTAATGAAGGCGTTGAGTTGGCCAAAATTTATGGTGGTGTCGATGGCCATAAATATATTAATGGTGTGTTAGATAAACTCGCTGCAGATGTACGGGGTGCTGAAGTTCAAAATGCTAGAATTTAAGCAAAAAGGCTTTTAAATAAGCAAAGTTTAAAAAGATTTGAATTTAAAACTCTAAATTTGAAACTAAGCAAAACATTGGACCGTTGCTTAATGCGGGCAAGCTAATATGAACCTGAGTGGCGTGTTAGAAATTGTACGGTTAACCGATGTGGGTTTGCTTCGCGACCATAACGAAGATACCATTGCTAGCGATGAAACCATTGGTTTAGTTTTACTAGCAGATGGAATGGGTGGCTATAAAGCTGGTGAAGTTGCGAGTGAAATCGCCATCTTGAGCATGACCGGAGAACTGAAAGATACGGTAGATAATCAGCGACCAGGCAGGGTGGATTTGGCGCTGGGTAAGCAGGCTGAAGCGCAACTCATTATAAATGCCGTAAAAAACGCGAATGAGGTGATTTACAGCGTTTCCCAAACTCAGCCACATTGCGCTGGTATGGGAACCACACTGGTGGTTGGCTTGTTTACTAACAATAAAGTTTTGGTTGGTCACATTGGCGATTCGCGTATGTATCGCTTAAGAATGGGTGAATTAAGCTTACTTACCCGAGACCATTCGGTATTGCAAGAGCAGATTCGACTGGGCTTGATTACAGTTGAGCAAGCTAGAAAATCGGCGCATAAAAATTTAGTTACACGAGCTTTGGGCGTAGATGAAACGGTTGAGTTGGAGCTAAACGAGTATGATGTTGCGGTAGATGACTTGTATCTAGTTTGTTCTGACGGTTTAACTGATTTGGTTGAAGATGAGGCAATAGAATCAACGTTGAATCTAGCATCCTCTGATTTAGAAAGTGCTGCAAAAACACTGGTAAAAATGGCGAATGACAATGGTGGTAGTGATAACATTTCTGTCATACTCGTTCGGGTGAATGCGTCTTTTGGCTGTAAAGAAACATGGCTGGGCAATTTGGGCGTCGATAATTTCTTAGGTTGGTTAAAATAGCAGGGTGGATAATGGCTAAGCTGATTTTTTCTTTAGAGAATACAATTTTAAATGAATTCCAACTCAGCAAAGAGCGCACCAGTATTGGTCGTAGGCCGAGTAATGATATTCAAATTGATAATTTAGCGGTGAGTGGTGAGCATGCCGTTATTCTAAAAGTTGGCGACAATTATTATATTGAAGACCAAGACAGTACTAATGGTACCGAGGTTAACGCCAAGCTTGTGAAAAGTCATTTATTGCAAGCTGGAGACTTAATCGAGTTTGGTAAGCACCAATTAAAGTTTGTTAGTGATCCCAAGGTGAAAGAGGCCGCGAATAACGACGGTGGATTTGAAAAAACCATAATGATGCGACCCTCCGACTTTAAACACTTGCTGCAAACGCCAGATATTACAGGCCAAGACGTTACTACAGAAAACCAAGTTGTCGAGAACCAATCCTCCCAAAGTTCAACTGACGAATTAAGTTCAGTAGAGCAGCAAGCAGCATCAGATCAGGTACTACCAGATCAGACAGTGCCAAATCAATCAGTACCAGACCAATCGGTGAATTCTGTAAGTGAGAAGCCATTGGCAATTGGTCGAGTTCAAGTGCTAAATGGCTCCAGTGTTGGTCGTGAGTTGGTTTTGAATAAAGCCTTAACCACATTGGGCAAAACTGGTGTACAAGTTGCGGTAATTACCAAACGCCCACACGGTTATTTTATTACGCACGTTGAAGGTAAAGTATTTCCGGCGATCAATGGTACATCTGCAGGTGCGCAAGCCTATGCTTTACGTGACCATGATGTTATTGAAATTGCCGGGATAAAAATGGAATTTTATTTAGAGAAACTTTAGGTTTTTGCTTTAATTAATAAATTCTCCAATACGAAATATAGTCGTTTGTATATTTTTGATGTCACTTGTAATGAATACGGCTACCTAGAATGATAGATCAACAACATCCCTACTTGCTTAAACGCCTTGAGCGCCTCAATTCCATTGGCGTGGCACTTTCTGCAGAGCGCGATAATAAACGCTTGCTGGAAATGATTTTGTTGGGCGCGCAAGAAATCACCAATGCGGATGGTGGCACTTTATATACCATCACCGATGATAAACATTTGAAGTTTGAAATAATGAATAATAAAACGCTTGGCATTTCGCTGGGCGGTACAACAGGTAAAGAAATCCCGTTCTTACCTATTCCAATGTATTTAGAAGATGGCAGTCAAAATTTAACAACAGTAGCGGCTTATGCCACTTTAAATGATAAAACCGTCAATATTGAGAATGCTTATTTAACGCAGGATTTTGATTTTACAGGTACGCGTAAATTTGACGAGAAAACTGGCTACCACTCTCAATCTTTCTTGACCATACCGATGAAAAATCATGAGGAAGAAGTCATTGGTGTGTTGCAGCTAATCAATGCCATAGATGTTGATACCCATGAAATCATTCCTTTTTCCCTCGCCAATCAAAGTTTAGTTGAGTCCTTGGCTTCGCAAGCCGCAGTTGCGATGACAAATCATGATTTGATTGAAGGCCTAAAGGGTCTATTTGAGGCTTTCATCGAACTGATGGCGGAAGCCATTGACCAGAAATCACCTTATACTGGGGGGCACTGTAGACGTGTGCCTGAACTCACTATGATGCTGGCACAGGCTGCAATTGATACCAAAGTTGGGCCGCTGAAAGACTTTACCTTAAACGAAAAAGAATTTTATGAGTTAAAGATTGCAGGTTGGTTGCACGACTGCGGCAAAGTCACTACGCCAGAATCAGTGATGGATAAGCCAACTAAGCTTTCTGGTATCTTTGATCGCATTCAATTGGTTGATCAGCGTTTTGAGTTGCTTAAGAGTCAAGCAGAATGCACTGCGCTTAAGAATCAACTTGCAATGCTGCGTAACGGCCAACTGGTTGACTTTGCCAAGTCTGCATCAGAACTCGAGGCATTTAATGCCAAGTGTGATGCAGACCGTGATTTTTTGCGAAAATCCAATTTCGGCAGTGAATCAATGACGCCTGAAGATCAGCAGCGCGTCATTGATATTGCAGCAACGCAACTGCAGGATTCGCATGGCAATGTGAGCAGTTTATTAAGTGAAAATGAGATTTATAACTTAAATATTGCTAAGGGTACATTAACCAACGAAGAGCGTGAAATCATCAACAACCACATTGTGGTGACTATTCATATGTTGGATTCATTGCCCTACCCGAATGGATTAAAACGCGTGCCGGAATATGCCTGTGGCCACCATGAGCGAATGGATGGTCGCGGATACCCGAAAGGCTTAACGCGAGAGCAAATGTCGGTGCCGGCTCGCGTAATGGGTATTGCGGACATCTTTGAGGCCTTGACATCAAAAGATCGACCTTATAAAAAAGCCAAAACGCTCACAGAGTCATTGCATATTTTAGGTAAAATGAAAGAAGATCAGCACATTGATCCAGATTTGTTTGATATTTTTGTGCGCGAAAAGGTTTATTTGAAGTATGCGCAACAATTTTTAGAACCCGAGCAAATTGACGAGGTAGATGAAGCTAAGATACCAGGCTATCAGCCATAATGCAGCTAATCTGTTTCGTTATAACTTCATTGCGTGAAAACCCGTTTCATCACGCCTTAAGTAACTACCTTGTTCATACCAATCGCCTAATACCCACCTTGTAATAGTGTGACCATCTAATTGAATTTGATGCTGATCTGGCCTGTGGGTATGACCATGTATCAAAATTTCTGGGTATTGAGTCTTTCTTAATAGTTGATTTACCGCTTGCTGATTCACATCCATAATTAACATGGATTTCTGAGATTTTTCTTGTTCACTTTGTAGGCGAATCGTTTCAATCTGTTTTTTTCTGGATTGTAATGACTGATTTAGAAAATTATTTTGCCATTGCGGGTCTCGTACTTGCAGGCGAAAAGCCTGATAATCGATATCATCCGTACATAAGTGGTCGCCATGACTCAACAAGGTGCGAACACCCTGTAAATCAATCAAAATAGGGTCATCCAGTAGAGTCATTTTTGCGGCATCGCAAAATTGTTGTGAGATAAGAAAATCGCGGTTGCCATGCATGAAATAGATTTTTACGCCAAAATCGGCCAGCGCTCGAAAAGCATTCACAATTAGTTGGTGGTCTTCAAAATCGTCATCGCCCGCCCAATATTCAAATAAATCACCTAATATATAAAGCGCATTGGCCTGTATGGCGATGGTTTGTAGAAAACTTAAAAACGCGGCAGTGATATGTGGTCGGCTGGCGCATAAATGCAAATCGGAAATAAATAAGTCGGGCTTGTACAAGCTCTGTCCTAATTTATTTCCGATATTCTTCATGTTAAACCGAGCAATCAATTTGAATTGGATTGGCTGAACTGTTTAACGCTAGCATTAATTAACTTCGCGTTGCTTTTTCAATGACTACATTATCTACGGGGACATCTTGATGGCCTTTACGGCTGGTAGTTTTGACTTTTTTGATTTTATCTACAACGTCTGTACCTGCTGTTACCTTACCAAATACACAGTAACCCCAGCCACTAGTAGTAGGTGCGCTGTGGTTTAAAAAGTCATTATTGCCTACATTGATAAAAAATTGGCTGCTGGCAGAGTGTGGGGCAGAGGTGCGCGCCATGGCAATGGTGTATTGGTCGTTAGCTAGGCCATTATCCGCTTCATTCTTAATTTCATCTGCAGATTCTTTTTGGTTCATGGTCGCGTCAAAGCCTCCGCCTTGAATCATAAAACCATCAATGACACGATGGAAAATGGTGCCGTCATAAAAGCCATTGTCGACATATTGTAAAAAGTTTGCGACAGTAATCGGCGCCTTTTCGGCATCGAGATCTAAAGTAATTTCGCCAAAGTTTGTTAGTAATTTAACCACAAAATATCCTTATTAATAGTGTTGTAAATGTAGCCTATAAAGGCTGGGTGTTCAGTTTAACTTGATGAATCAGAATCGTGGATTTTGGTACGTTGTAATATGGACCCACATTAATGGTTGGGCTAATGCCGATTTCGCGCACAACATCCATACCTTTTAATACCCGACCAAATACGCAGTAACCGATAGATTCAGCGTCAGGACCTTGATAATTAAGTGGTACGTTATTTTCCAGGTTGATAAAAAATTGCGCCGTAGCGGAATCTGGGTCACTGGTTCTTGCCATGGCAATGGTACCTGGCTCGTTGCGTAAGCCATTGCCAGCTTCGTTGACGATGGGCGCTAATGTTTGTTTTTCCGACATGTCAGCATTAAAGCCACCACCTTGAATCATAAAATGATCAATCACACGATGAAAAATTGTCTCTTTGTAGAAACCGGATTTTACATACTGTAAGAAATTAGCCACGGTTTTGGGCGCTTTTTCGGGATAAAGTTCAACAATAAAATTACCGTGGTTGGTCTCAAAAACCACTTGAGGGTTAGCGGCCAGTGCGGCGGGGCTTGCAAAGGTAGAGGTCGCAAAAACTGCCAGCATTAAAAAAGAGTAGAGTTTACGCATGTGCTTCCTTAAAATTTAAGCGCTAATTTGAGAGAGTTGAAATTTTGCTACGAGGGTTTGGCTAATTTTTAATAACGCTTAAATGTCATTAGGCTGCACCTTCGTAAATGATTTTCCAAGCATTGCCTTCCTGAATCCAGTATTGCCGTTTTTGCATTTTATTGGCTAAGCTGGGAGATTTGAAATCTTGTGTGAAATCAACCACTACAACTTTTTTAGCGCTGGCGTTGTCTGAACGATTATCGGTGGTTGGGTAGGCAAACATACTGATATTAGACAAGCTAATATCGACTTTAGGTTTGGCGGCCTGTACTTTGAATTTATGTGCTGACCATTTTGGTAAATCGATTCCGTCACTTGAAAAATCTTGTGAGTAATGTGAAAGGTATTTTGGCGTATCTTGCGCTTTCCAGTCATTGAGCCAGGCTCTCATGGCGGCCTTTAATGCTTGTTCATCGTTATCAGCACTATCTGCATCTTTCCAAGTTAAGTTGTTGGCAATGACAACTGGCGTTTTGCCAGATTGTAAAACAGGAGAAAGTGCTTTTATATCTTGATTGGTCAGTACTACGCATCCATCGCTAGCATTTGGTGGGCGGCTGTAAGTGTTGCTGGGCGTTCCGTGCAGCCATATGCCTGAGCCACTTCTATTAAATCGAGAATCCCATTCATTGGGGTAATTAAGTGGGTAAGCGCCATCACCATACATGTCAGCCAGCGGCTGTGTTAGTTTTGGTTTAGCAAAATAAACACCAATCGGCGTGCGTTTGTCGCCTTCAGCCTGTTTGTTTACCCCATTTTTCCCTACGGTGACATAGTAATCAGCGATATAACTGAGGCTATCGCCGTTATTTTTGTACAGGTACAAACGTGATTTATCAGTATCAACCACAATGATGTGTGTTTGCTGCTCGCTAGGTGCTAATAAAAGATTGGGTAACTTATCCAAATTTTCGTTTGAAAGATAGCGTTCAATGCGCACACGCGCTTCAGCTTGTAAATCTTTTACCTCATCGGATTTGTTGATATTGGCATTACCAAATGCCTGCAAGTGCTGTGCCTGCGCCATGAGTAAGTCACCGCGTACTAAATAGGCTAATTTAAAGTTTGGAATTTTGTTGATTAGTTCATCAATGGTATTTAACGCTTGCTGGTTTTTACCTTGGGTAATTTCCAGCAAGCTTTTTACCAGCAAGTTTTCTGCTAAACCAGTCAACTGGTTCAATTTAGGCTTAGGCAGTAAATTACCTAAATTATAGCTATTGACTGCCGTAGCGTTCCACGGCAAGAGTGTAATCGCCGCCAATATGATATAGCTTAGTGTTCTATTTAAAACCATATTTTCAACAAATTATCCTAAAGAAACAAACTAGTAATAAACAGGTAGACCGCTTGCTAACCCTAAAGTTAGCAATTCAAAATTCCTGTTTATAGGCTTTAGTCTAGCTACCTGCAATCTCTTGTTGAATGAACCAGTTATTACCTTCTTTTTTCAACACCAGTGTTTTGGTGGTGTAAATCGGCTTGCCATCAGCTTGATACGATTGCTTAAAACGTACTTTAGCATTGTTTTCGTCGATGGCATTAATGTTGATATTCGATACTTCAACATTGATTTTAGCGGGTCGGTTGATGCGTTCACGGCGTTGCTGCTCCCAAGACTTGCGGCTTTCACCTTTGGCTGGCTTAAAGCTAGCGCCATAGCTGGCAAAATACTGCTCCAAGTTTTTGGATGACCATGCCTGCGCCCAAGCGTTGACCGCAGAAGTTAGTGCTTCGTCATTGTTTTTGGAAGCATCCACTGTTGGTTTTGCTGTCTCAGTCGTGGGTTTTATTGCTGCGGCAGTTGGTTTAGCCGCTGTAGCGTCAGCTTTTTTAACTTCAACTGGTTTGCTGTCAGCCAATTTAGTGTCAGCAGTTTTGCTATCAGCTGGACGAATCGGGTTGGCAACCGCTACTTTTGCATCAGTCTTGGCTTGCCCTTTAGAGGCAAGTGAGGTTTTGCTGCCAGTGCCAAACAAATCTTTAATCAATGACAACTTGCCTTCAGCACGACTGTTGCTGGTATCCAACTGCAATGCCTTATCGTAAGCTTCAGAAGCCATGCGTGCATAGATGTCCCCTAGGTTTTCATGTGCGGTGGCATAGCTTGGATGCGTCTTTATCGCGGTTTCTAACGCCTTTCTGGCTTTATCAAACTGGCCTTGGTCGGCATAAAGTACGGCTAAATTGTTGTAAGGTTCAGGCAAATTAGGGAATTTTTCTGTCACATCGGTAAATGTTCTGATGGCTTCATCGCGGCGGCCTTGTTCTGCTAGTAATACGCCCTTCATAAACAATGCCTGTGCATTTTTTGGGTTGGCTTGTATGTAGACGTTTAACCGGTCAATCGCCGCCACCGCCTGGCCTTGGTCGGCCATTTGCGAAATGTCTTTAAGCTCGTCAGCATGCGCAACGGGTGCCAACAGGCTTACCGAGAACACGAACAATGACCTTGTGATTAAAGAGTTTAGCAAAGAAATTAATTTATTCATTGTGATATACTTTTTCTGATTAACTGACAAAGCATAATTCTATCAATAGCCTAGCTAACATCCAATAGCTCATTTGGGATTTATGTACTATATTCGTAATAATTTCTAGATAATTCACTTACTTAAGTAATATTTAACATTATTTTTCATTTAAATCTTAACCAATCTTCCATTTAAATTTTATCTTCAAATTCACAACATGCTAAAAATTTACAATACCCTCGCGCGTGAAAAGCAAATTTTCACACCCATTGTTGCAGGTAAAGTCAGTATGTATGTCTGCGGTATGACCGTATATGACTACTGCCATTTAGGCCATGCGCGCGTAATGGTGGTGTTTGATATGGTTAGTCGATGGCTGCGAACTTCTGGTTTTGAGGTGATTTATGTACGTAACATTACCGATATTGACGATAAAATCATTAAACGCGCCAATGAGAATAATGAGACGATTGGTCAGTTAACGCAGCGTTTTATTGAGGCGATGGATGAAGACTCTGCTAAATTAGGCGTACTGCGGCCTAATATTGAACCCAAGGCAACAAAGTACGTCGATGGCATGATAAAAATGATTTCGGCCTTAATTAAAAAAGGCTTTGCTTATGTTGCCGCCAATGGCGATGTGTTTTATTCGGTAAATAACTTCGAAGGCTACGGCAAACTATCTGGTAAGTCGCTTGAAGACTTGCGTGCAGGAGAGCGCGTAGAGGTTGATACGCATAAAAAAGACCCGATGGACTTTGTGTTGTGGAAATCGGTAAAGCCAAACGAGCCAAGCTGGGATTCGCCCTTCGGTGGGCCTAATGGCGGTAAGGGGCGCCCAGGTTGGCATATTGAATGTTCGGTGATGAGCTCAAATTTATTGGGTGAGCAGTTTGATATTCACGGAGGCGGGCAGGATTTGCAATTTCCGCATCACGAAAATGAAATCGCACAATCTGAGGCTGCGCATAGCCATGATGGTAAGGCATGCCAAATGGTGAATTATTGGATGCACAATGGTTTTGTGCGTGTGGACGATGAGAAAATGTCTAAATCTTTGGGTAATTTTTTTACCATTCGCACAGTGCTGGAAAAGTACGATGCGGAAGTCGTGCGTTTCTTTATTTTACGTGCGCATTATCGTAGCCCGCTCAACTATTCAGACAAACATTTAGACGATGCTAAGTTAGCGCTCACTCGCTTGTACACGGCTTTGCGTGGGCATGTAGTGAGTGACACTGCAATTGATTGGCAACACCCTCAATCAGCACGCTTTAAAGAGGCGCTGGACGATGACTTCAACACACCAGAAGCAATGGCCGTGCTGTTTGATTTGGCTAATGAAGTGAATAAAACTAAAGCAGTAGAAGCAGCTTCTTTGCTTAAAAATTTGGCTGGGGTTTTGGGGTTATTGCAGCGTGATGCAAATGAGTTTTTGCAGGGTGAGGTCATTATCAATGCAGGTGTAGGGCAATTAAACTTAGAGGGGCTTCCTGCAAAAATAACTGGCACGGGAACATCAAGCCAAGCGCAATCAACACATGCAGTGGGCGAATTTACTGTTAGCAATAAAGGTATTGAGCAATTTATTGAGCAGCGTTTAGCTGCCAAAAAAGCAAAAAACTTCGCAGAAGCAGACCGTATTCGTAAGGAGCTCGCAGATGCGGGTATTATTTTAGAAGATTCGCCACAAGGAACGACCTGGCGTCGTGCCTGATTTTAATTAACAAAAAGAACTGAATAAGGAATTTGTTATGCCAGTAAAATTAACTGCCCCAGAAGCCTCGTCCCTATTGCCTGTCAGGGGTGTTCAATTAGGATTTTCTGAGGCGCATGTACGCAAACCAAACCGTAAAGATGTGTTGGTGGTAACGTTGGCAGAAGGCAGTAAAGTGGCTGGCGTATTCACCTTAAATCAGTTTTGCGCTGCGCCCGTCATTTTGTGTAAAGATTTTCTAGCGCAAAAAGCTGGAATTCGCGCTTTACTTGTGAATACTGGCTGTGCCAATGCGGGTACTGGTGAAGATGGTTTAAATCGCGCCAAACAAACTTGCGAGGCTTTGGGTGGATTGTTGAATTTGCAGGCAAACCAAATCTTACCTTTTTCTACGGGTGTAATTTTAGAGCCGTTGCCCGCAGATAAAGTCATTGCAGGCTTACCCGCAGCAATTGCCAATTTAAAAGAAGACAACTGGCTGAATGCCGCAGAAGCGATTATGACAACAGATATTGTTGCCAAAGGTACTTCCCGTCAAATTCAGCTTGGCGGTAAAACCATAACAATTACTGGCATCAGCAAGGGTTCTGGCATGATTCATCCCAACATGGCGACCATGTTGGGTTATGTGGCAACGGATGTGGCTGTGAGCCAATCTGCACTTGAAAGCATCATTCAATATGCAGTGAATAAGTCTTTTAATTGTATTACCGTAGATGGTGACACTTCAACCAATGATAGTTTGATTTTTATGGCGACTAATCTTGCTGGAAACGCTGAAATTACTGAAGCGAGTGCTGACTATATTGTTTTGCGTGATGCGCTAAGCGCGGTAGCAATTGAACTGGCCCAAGCAATTGTGCGCGATGGCGAGGGTGCGACTAAATTTATGACCGTTAAAATTGAAGGTGGCCGAGATGAAGCCGAATGTCGAAAAGTGGCTTATGCGATTGCCCATTCGCCTTTAATTAAAACGGCATTTTTTGCGTCCGACCCAAATCTAGGACGAATCTTAGCTGCGATTGGTTATGCAGGTGTTGATAAGCTGGATGTGAACGCTTTAAAGCTATACTTGGGTGATGTGTTGGTGGCTGAAAATGGGGGAAGAGCAGCCGCTTATCTAGAAGAGCAAGGTTCTGCAGTGATGAAAGAGTCTGAGATTTTAGTACGAGTGGATTTAGCGCGGGGTCAGGCTTCTTGTACCGTTTGGACTTGCGATTTTTCTTACGATTACGTCAAAATTAACGCAGATTATCGGTCTTAAATGAGTGATTTTAATCAACTGTTGCAACATGCGGAGGGCTTACTGGCTAAGTTAGAAGTCTTTGCGAAAAGCTCGTTTATTGCAACCGATTGGTCTGCAATTGCTTGGCGCTGGCAACACAATAAGGGCTATGGTTATTTAGAAGCGATACCACATCCACACCTGATTCAACTGACGGATTTGCATCACATTGATCAGCAAAAAACCGAAATCGTACGAAATACCGCACAATTCGTTAAAGGCTTTACTGCCAATAATGTCTTGCTGACAGGCGCGCGTGGCACAGGTAAATCGTCTATCGTCAAAGCTTTGTTAAGCCAGTTTGCAAGCGAAGGCCTGCGTATCGTAGAGGTTGATAAGCAAGACTTAGTCGATTTGCCACAAATTACTGCCTTGCTTCGTGCGCGTGCTGAACGATTTATTGTATTTTGCGATGACTTGTCTTTTGAGGCGGGAGATAGCGGCTATAAAGCGCTGAAGGTGGTGCTGGACGGCTCGGTGGCAACCACTGCTGATAATATTTTAGTCTACGCCACGTCGAATCGCCGTCATTTGATACCCGAGTTTATGGCCGAAAGTCTAGAAACACAGCATTTAGGCGGTGAGGTTAGGCCTGGGGATACCGTGGAAGAAAAAACTTCCTTATCCGACCGCTTTGGCCTGTGGCTGGCATTTTACGCGTTTGACCAAGAGGAATATCTGACCATTGCCGCACAATGGTTGCGCTATTATGGCCTAGCTTCATTTGATGAAGCGGCTCGAACCGCCGCCTTGCAGTGGTCGCATACACGCGGCTCGCGTAGTGGTCGAATCGCGTACCAATTTGCGCGAGATTATGCAGGCAGAAAACAGTTTGAAGCTACGCAATCAGTTTGATAGATGAATAAGCTTAATGTTACACACGCAGCTGTTGGTGTTATTCAACGCGGCGATGGTGCGGTGCTGTTGGGTGAACGGCCGATTGGCAAGCCATGGGCAGGTTACTGGGAATTTCCTGGGGGTAAAGTCGAAGTCAATGAAACGCCGATTCAGGCCTTAGTGCGCGAGCTGCGTGAAGAACTCGGCATCACGGTTAAGTCGCATTCGCCATGGCTGACCCGCACCTTTGATTACCCCGAAAAACTGGATGCAAAAGGCCGGTTAGAGTCGGCGGCAAAAATCGTTAAACTCCATTTTTTTATCGTGACACAATGGGACGGCGAGCCGCAAGGATTGGAGAATCAAACCTTAAGCTGGCAGACGCCAGAAAAGTTAACGGTTTCGCCGATGCTGCCAGCAAACGCACCTATTCTATCTGCCTTGGGCCTTCCCCAAGTTTACGCGATTACCAACTTGCATGAACTGGGTGAAACCATGTTTTTTGCGCGCCTGAAAACCGCCTTAAATGGCGGTTTGCGTATGATGCAAATTCGTGAGAAGCAATTGTCAGCAGAAGATTTCTTGGAATTTTCTAGGAAGGTAATCTCAATGGCAGAGCCGTATGGCGCTAAAGTTTTTTTGAACTCAGCAAATCTGTTAGAAGAATCTACTCTTTTGAGCTTAGGGGCTACAGGGCTGCATTTGACGTCGAATGATTTAATGCGGGCACAACAAAAGCCCGCTAACATACTCTGTGGGGCTTCTTGTCATAATCGCCAAGACTTAGCGCAGGCAGAAATACTCGGTTTGGATTACGTCCTGCTCTCACCTGTGCATGCAACACAGAGTCATGCTGAAGTAACCCCGTTGGGCTGGAAAAATTTCGCGAAATTAATCCAGGGGTATTCGCTCCCAGTGTATGCACTGGGTGGAATGCAGTTGGCAGACTTACATGAAGCTAAGCAAAACGGCGCACATGGGGTTGCTATGTTGCGCGGTGTGTGGCGTTAATGCTTGTGTGAGGCGGACTCTTTAGGCGCTTGTATATTTGCTTTTATATTTTGTTTGAACTGTTCATTGTTTTTGTTTTTAAAAGTCAGTACAAAATTTACATGTTCGCCAATATTCAGCGGTTTTTTTAAGTCGAATAGCATTAAATGGAATCCGCCAGGAGCCAAACGGTAGGGCTTACCAGCTTCCAGCGCTAGGCTGTCCAGATTGCGCATTTTCATGATGCCATTTTCCATGGTCATGCTATGAATTTCAACACTTCCAGACGCATCGCTGATGGCGCTGACCAAGTCAAGGTTTTCTTTGCTGGTTAAGGTCATGTAAGCCGCACCAACTTCTTGCCCAGGGTTGGTCGGGCGCACCCAAGCCTCACTTATTGCAACAATATCATTGGTAGCGGTGTTGCCTAAGGAAAAAGCGAATGTGCTATTGATCGCAAGCAATAAAAATACAGCGTACTGGTTGAGCTTTCGCATTGCTTGTTTTGGCTGCGGAAAGTTATCAATATTCATAATATTCACTTAATTATTAAAAATCTTCATTACCAATGTCATCTGGTTTGGCCGTTACTGGAATTGCATATTGCTCACTGGCCCACAGCCCAAGGTCGATTAGTTTGCAACGCTCGCTACAAAATGGCCGAAAAGCATTACTAGGAGAAAACTCGGATAAATTTTTGCAGTTAGGGCAAGCGACTAGACGTTTTTTAGTGGTAAGCATTTGAATCAAAATTGTAAATGATGTGTAGGAGCGGTTATGTAAAACAAAAGTAATGCCAATTTAGTAGACTGTTTTAACAGAGTCTAGCGTTTAGTCACTTAAGCGATTTATAAGTTGCAAAGCGTTAATGTAAAGTTGACATCTTCATCGAACTTTTGAGGTTTTTGCATAAAATCGAGTATGTTAAATCGAATATTAATCGCGTATTTATTGGCACTAACCTCAGGGAAGCAAGCAACGCCAACAGGGATGTCAATTTTGAGCATTTGCGCTGGTTTTGACCCTCCTAACATTTGTTGATACGTGCCATTGGGCGCGACTAATTTAGTGCTAGTGCCACTGCCACGCAATATGCGTAAAATAATCATAATAGCATCATGCATCGGAATTAAAGGATTAAGCCAATTTTGCAGGTCATTTCTTCGGCTAGTTTCGCCTAAGCCAAGCCAGTAATGGTAAGAAGGCACATCAAATTCACAGACGCCACCAGGAATGCCAGCACGCTGTTTGATGCTCATTAACCATTCGTTGGTACGCAACGTTTGCCCGAGTTTAGTAGTCTCGATACGCAGAGCATCGGTAGCTACATCAATTTCTTTAAGTATGGCTTCTAATTTGGAGGCAGCAATCGCAGGGTTGCCTCGCAGAGTTTCCATGACGGTTCTTTGACGCACTAATTCTTGCAACAAATCGGACCTTAACTCGGAGCGATCAACAATATCCAGTATTTGTAATAGTGTAAGAAGTGCGCTGTGGTGTTGATATTCATGACTTGCGTCGACGTTGTACAAAACCTTGGCGAACAAATCCTCTACACGTAAAAATGTGCGAATGCGCTCGTTAAATGGATAATCGTAGCTAGGCATGAATCAGCAAATTCTTAGCAAAATCGCAAATTATACATCATGAAGTATTGCCTGACTTTTAAAGTTGAGCTGAATTATCAAATGTATTTGCTAACTATGCAAGTTTTAATGAACTTTTTATGAATTTCACGTATTTTTTCATGAAATTCTGTAATCGATTCGTTGTTTAAAATCACCTCGTCCGCGCCGTTTACGCGAGTGGCTCTTGAGGTTTGCGCGCGCATCATGGCCCGAACTTCTGCTTCTGTCATGTTGCCTCTTGCTAGTGCACGCTTTAGTTGTAAATTTTCATCGCAATCTATTACCAAAATGAGGTCAATGACATCGTTGTAGCGATTATTTTCAAACAACAGTGGAATCGCCAGAATTTGGTAGGGAGGATTAAATTTTTGGTGGTTGTCTGCAAGCAGTTCTAGCGCACGTTGGTGAATAGCCGGATGCATCAAGGCCTCAAGCTTTATCCGCTCTGCTGGGTTGTCAAATATGTGCTTGCGTAATTTTGCGCGGTTTAAAGTACCTTCAGCATCAATAAAGTCTGCACCAAAAATGTGGCGGATTTCATTAAGCAAGGGCTGTTTCGTTGCGGTTAATTCATGTGCAATGACATCGGCATCGACAATGGGTATGCCTAAGGCTGCAAACTCTTTCGTGGCTTCACTTTTGCCCGAGCCAATGCCGCCTGTTAATGCGATTACCGTCATGCACTTAGGTTAAGTAATAGCTGGCAAGTTGTGGCCCAAAAAATAGTGCCGCAATGCCCCCGATGGCTAAAAATGGGCCAAATGGCATGGGTATTTCACGCCCGCGCTTTGTGAACACAATAAGGCTGATGCCAATCACTGCGCCTAATACGGAGGAGAGTAAAATCACCGCTGGCAATAACTGCCAGCCAAACCAAGCGCCAATGGCTGCCAATAATTTAAAGTCACCATAACCCATGCCTTCTTTGCCCGTGACGAGCTTAAATAGCCAGTAGATGGTCCATAAAATGAGATAGCCAGCCACTGCGCCTATTACGGCAGATTTTAAGTCGGTAAAGCCATAATTTAGATTAAATAACAGGCCTAGCCATAACAAAGGTAGCGTGATGTCGTCAGGCAATAATTGTGTGTCGAAGTCAATGAAAGTAAGCGATATCAGCGCAAAAGTTAAAATCCAAGCGTAAATGGTGATGCTGGTATAGCCAAACTTCCAGCTTACTAAGCCAATCAATGCACCAGTAAGGGCTTCTATCAGTGGGTAACGCAGGCTGATAAGAGACTTGCATCCGCTACATTTTCCCCTAAGAAATAAGTAACTAATTACAGGGATATTTTCCAGTGCAGTAATCTTGTGACCGCAAGTTGGGCAGGCTGAGCGTGGGTGTGCCAGTGTGTATTTGCTAGATTCTGGTACGGGTTGACCTTGCAATTCAAGGCAGTTGTTATTCCATTCACGCTCCATTATTTTTGGCAGTCGATGAATAACCACATTTAAGAAACTGCCGACCATTAAACCAAAAATAACAGAAACTGAAATAAATAACGTGGTATTTTGTTGCAAAATATTAGAAATATCTGAAAATCCGCTGAACATAACAATCCTTAAAAATTAGAACATCATCATTTTGTAAACTAAAGGCATCATCGCATCGTTAATAGGGTTGTGGCAACAGTGGTGATTAAAACAGTGACGATTAAATTTAAAGCTCCATTTAATTTAAAGCTCTATTTGGTATAAAGCTAAATAGAGTAAAATTTTCAGAAATATTGCCGTAAAGATTATATAAGCAGCAATTTTAATCGTGCTTTTAAACCTAGCCTCTTGAAATTGCAACTCACTGCCACAAGTATAATGTCATATTATAATAGGTGCATAAGTAATAATTGCAGCATCAGTAAGTAGGAAACAACATGATGGAAATGAACCAACAAAATATAATCGAGCTTTTGCAAGCTGAACATAATCATCCTGAGTGGGATGAGCCTATTGTCTGCCGAGTAGAGGTGGATTTGCCTGCTTGGCTCTCAAAGTTGGCGGGTGGCCGAGATTGGGAAGTTTATTCAGAAGCAGAGGAAGAAAACTGTGTAAGTTTTGCCATGCGCCAAGGTTCTACTCGTAACCCAAAACAAACGCCAAAACTGGCTGAAGTAACCTTGTATCACAACGGCTACGCCATTGTGGACGTGGATGGAAAATCTTTGTTTGATGGCACTTTGACTTCAGGGGCTAACGATTGCGCGCATTTAACTTATTTTCATGCGGATAGTGGTGAAAAAATTACGCTAAATTAATTATTCAAGATTGAGTAGTTTAAGTTACTAGAAAAAATAGTTAATTTCTGATTTACAAGCTTAATAGCTTCTCGATACGGCAAATTCTGCTAATGTGTAGAGGGCTTGTTTGTAGTTAGAATCTTTAAAGTGTGCGATTGAATCGCAAGCCAATGCAGATTCCTTTGTTGCTATTGTCCGCACATGTTGTAGCGCCCCTGTGCGCTCAACCGCGCTTAGCACAGAGGGTAAATCATTGAGGCCACCGTTTTCAATGGCGTTTTTAATGATTTTTGTTTCTTTCGCTGTGCCATGACGCATGGCATAAAGTAAGGGTAAAGTGGGTTTTCCTTCACTTAAATCGTCACCTAGATTTTTACCGATTTCCACTACATTGCCACTTAAGTCCAACACGTCATCAATGAGCTGAAAAGCCGTGCCGATGTGCATGCCATATTTGCTTAAAGCCGATTCCTCGGCGGCAGAGGCGTTGCTAATAATAGCGCCAAGTCGGGTTGCGGCTTCGAATAACTTGGCGGTTTTGTAGTGTATGACCTGTAGATAAGCTTCATCGGTAATATCTGCATTATGCACATTGAGCAGTTGCAACACTTCACCCTCTGCAATGATATTTGTCGCGTTGCTCAACACTTCCATCACTCGCATATTTTGCACTGCAACCATCATCTGAAAAGCCCGCGAATAAACAAAATCGCCCACTAGTACACTAGCGGCATTGCCAAATATAGCATTGGCGGTATTTTGGCCGCGGCGTTTGGCTGATTCATCCACGACATCATCGTGTAGCAAGGTGGCAGTGTGAATAAATTCAACAACCGCTGCCAGTTGGTGATGCTCAGGTTTAATTGTGCCAAATAGGCCAGCGGAAAGTAATACCAGCATGGGGCGCAAGCGTTTTCCGCCACTATTGATAATGTAATGCGCAACCTGATTTACTAGGGTAACGTCAGAATGAAGCGAATGTTGTATGACAGCATTGACAGCCTGAATATCTGCCAAGACGCAGGATTGTATGGCGTCTAAAGGTGAAGAATTAGTTAGAGTGTTGCTTTGCGTCACGATAATAAACCTAAAAAAGTAGTGGACATTTTAACACAGGCAATTTTTATGTATGTGTTGCTGTTTGCTAACAAGTTTATAAATAGTAAGATTATTTTTCATGGTTTTAGGCGCAGTCGTAGCATCGCTGTATTTTTTTGATTTAGATGAACATTATGATTTGCTTTGCTAGATTATTTGCGTATAATGCCGAGTTCTTTAGAAAGCGTAATTTAAGGCTCAATCATGTATGCTGTAATTAAAACTGGTGGTAAGCAATATCGCGTAGTTCCTGGCGAAAGATTAAAAGTTGAAAAATTAGAAGTTGAAGTTGGCGGCACAGTAACGCTAGATCAAATTCTAGTGGTTTCAGATGGCGACAATACAACTATCGGTGCGCCTATCATTAACGGCGCCACTGTTAAAGCTACCGTGCTTTCACATGGCCGTGGTGATAAAGTGATGATTTTCAAATTCCGTCGTCGTAAGCATTATCGTAAAACACAAGGTCATCGCCAAAGTTTTACTGAAATCCAAATCGGCGAGATTTTAGCTGCGGGACAAACAGCAGCAAAGCCAGCAAAAGCGAAAGCTACTAAAGCTGTAGCATAATTGACTGAATCAATAAGACTTAAGGATTAAATCATGGCACACAAAAAAGCAGGCGGTAGTTCACGTAACGGTCGCGATTCTCATTCACAACGACTAGGTGTTAAAGCTTTTGGCGAAACAGTTGTAACAGCTGGCAGTATTATTGTCCGTCAACGTGGCACTAAAATGCACGCAGGCGAAAACGTTGGCATGGGTAAAGATCATACTTTGTACGCTAAAGCAGACGGTAAAGTATCTTTTGCAATTAAAGGCGCTTTAAAACGCCACACTGTAAGCATTATTGTTGCAGCTTAAGTTAATATAACTTTATTAAAGCCTCATCGTTTGATGGGGCTTTTTTATTTGGTAAACTCTAACATATGAAATTTATAGACGAAGCAACGATTAAAATCTACGCAGGCGATGGCGGTAATGGCGTTGCCACGTTTCGTCGTGAAAAATACGAACCATTAGGCGGTCCGAGTGGCGGCGATGGCGGTCGTGGCGGTTCTATTGTGATAGAGGCAGATCGCAATATCAATACGCTGGTTGATTATCGCTACACGCGCACTTTTAGAGCGCAGCGTGGCGAAAATGGCCGTAGTGCAGAGTGTTATGGCGCAAAGGGTGAAGACATGCTCTTGCGCGTACCTGTGGGTACGGTGATTTCTGATAAAGCCAGTGGGCAAATGCTGGTGGATTTAAGTGAGCATGGCCAGCGTGCGCAAATGGCTGCAGGTGGCAAAGGTGGCTTGGGAAATGTGCACTTTAAATCCAGCCTGAACCGTGCGCCACGCCAATGTACCAAGGGCGATGCGGGCGAAGAGTTTGAGCTTTATTTGGAGCTTAAAGTCTTGGCTGACGTGGGTTTGCTGGGAATGCCGAATGCTGGAAAATCTACATTTATACGTTCAGTTTCTGCGGCAAAACCAAAAGTAGCCGATTATCCATTTACCACATTGCACCCCAATTTGGGTGTTGTGCGAGTAGATGCTGAGCGTAGCTTTGTGATTGCGGATATTCCCGGCATTATTGAAGGTGCCGCCGAAGGTGCTGGTCTTGGGCATCAGTTTTTAAGGCATTTGCAACGCACCTCATTATTATTACATCTGGTAGATATTGCGCCTTATGATGAGGCAGTTGATCCGGTGCATGAGGCGAAAGCGATTGTCGAAGAGCTTCGGAAATACGATGAGGCGCTTTATGATAAACCGCGCTGGCTTGTATTAAATAAAATTGACATGTTGCCAGAGTCTGCAAATGTCGTAAAAGAATTCGTAAAAGCGTATGGCTGGAAAGGGCGTGTATTTGCCATTTCTGCTATCAGCGGCATTGGCTGTAAAGAGCTAACCTATGCCATCATGCAGCATATTGAAGAAAACAAACAGTTAGCATTAGAAGACGACGCTTTAAAGAATAGCGGACTAATCAATGAAGGTGCGGCGACTGTAGTTGTGAGTAAAAAAGAAGAATAGCAATGAAATCGTTACTGCTTGATGCAAAAGTTATTGTGGTAAAAGTTGGTTCCAGCTTGGTTACCAATAACGGTAACGGCCTCGACAAAGTGGCGATTGCTGCTTGGGCTGCGCAAATTGCCGCCTTGGTGCAACAAGGTAAGCAGATTGTGTTAGTTTCAAGTGGTGCAGTAGCGGAAGGCATGCAGCGGTTAGGTTGGAAAAAGCGCCCAGTTGCAGTAAATGAATTGCAAGCGGCAGCAGCAGTTGGTCAAATGGGGCTAGTGCAGATGTACGAAAGTTGCTTTACTCTACATCAGTTGCATACGGCGCAAGTCTTGCTGACACACGATGACTTGGCGGATAGAAAGCGGTACTTAAATGCACGCAGTACTTTACGCACTTTGCTCGACTTGAAGGTTATTCCAATCATCAATGAAAATGATACGGTTGTGACTGACGAAATTCGTTTTGGTGATAACGATACCCTAGGCTCCTTAGTGGCTAATTTGATTGAAGCTGATACATTGGTGATTTTAACGGACCAACAGGGCTTGTATTCTGCTGATCCACGTAAAGATATCGATGCGAAATTCATACAGCATGCTACTGCAGGAGATGTCGCACTAGAAAAGATGGCGGGTGGCGCAGGCACTAGTGTGGGTACGGGCGGTATGCTAACTAAAATACTGGCAGCAAAAAGGGCGTCGCGCAGTGGTGCTAATACGATTATCGCGTCAGGTCGTGAAAAAAATGTGCTTGTTCGATTGTCAGCTGGCGAGGTGATTGGTACACATTTACAAACCACAGAGATGAAAACAACAGCACGTAAGCAATGGCTGGCCGATCATTTGCAATTGCGCGGAAAATTAACTTTAGATGCAGGTGCGGTAAAGGTAATCAAGCAGGATGGAAAAAGCTTGCTGCCTATTGGTGTGATTGCGGTTGAGGGTAATTTTGAGCGTGGCGAAGTGGTTGCCTGCTTCGGCCAAGATGGTGTGGAACTGGCGCGTGGATTGGTCAACTATTCTGCGATTGAGGCTAGCCGAATTATGCGCAAATCTAGTCGAGATATAGAACAGATATTGGGCTATGTCGAGGAAGCCGAATTGATACACCGCGATAATCTTGTGTTGTTATAAAATTTTTACTGAATATAGCTAAGTTTGAATTTTTGGTCACTTTAATAAGTAAAGTATGGCAAGGAAAACATCAATGAGTAAACAACCTTTAGTGGCAATTATTATGGGTTCAGATAGCGATTGGCCAATTATGAAAGCTTCTGCGCAAATGTTGGCAGATTTTGGCATTGCCTACACGGCGGAAGTAGTTTCTGCGCACCGCACCCCCGACTTGATGTTTACTTTTGCAGAAACTTCCGCAAAAAAAGGCTATCAGGTGATTATTGCCGGTGCTGGCGGAGCGGCACATTTACCAGGTATGGTGGCAGCCAAAACCACGTTGCCAGTGCTAGGTGTGCCAGTGCCTTCTAAACATTTGCAAGGACAAGATTCACTGCTTTCTATTGTGCAGATGCCCAAAGGGATTCCTGTCGCAACCTTTGCGATAGGCGAGGCGGGCGCTGCCAACGCAGGGTTATTTGCAGCATCAATATTAGCCAATCATGACGCTGCCTTGGCACAGAAGTTAATTGAGTTTCGTGCCAAGCAGGCTGCTAAAGTTGAAGCGATGGAGCTTACGGATAAGCCCTAATGTCTTATTCCATGCGTGAAATTTCGTTAAAAATCTAAATTTATTAGCATACAAACTATATGAGCCACAATTTTCAAGATCCAATTCCAGTCATTTTGCCACCCGCCATGCTAGGCATGTTAGGCGGTGGTCAGCTCGGTCGTTTTTTTGTCATTGCGGCACACGAGATGGGTTATAAGGTTACGGTGTTAGACCCGGACGCCAATAGTCCTGCTGGAAAAATTGCAGATGTGCATATTTGTGCAGCTTTTGATGATAAGTCTGCATTGCTAAAGCTGTCCAATACTTGTGAAGCAATCAGCACCGAGTTTGAAAATGTGCCAGCAGATTCCTTGTCCTTTCTGGCGGAAACCAAGCCTGTGCGACCAGGAGCTTATAGTGTCGCCATCGCGCAACATCGCGTAAGTGAGAAAAACTTCCTTAAACATGCGGGTTTGCCAGTTGCCCCGTTTGAAGTTATTAATCAAGTTGAAGACTTGCCAGAAGATGGCAGTGATATTTACCCTGCGATTCTAAAAGTGGCGAGATTTGGCTACGACGGCAAAGGTCAGGCCCGAGTAAAAAATCAACATGAAGCACAAGCGGCCTTTGCCCAGTTTGAGCGTGAAGAGTGTGTGTTGGAAAAAATGTTGAAACTGGATTATGAAGTTTCTGTTGTGCTGGCACGTGATGTGCACGGTAACGTGGCAACGTACCCGACATCAGAAAACAGCCATTTAAACGGCATATTAGATATTTCCATTGCGCCTGCGCGCGGTCGTGATGCGATTAGCCATCAAGCGCAAAAGTTGGCGATTTTAGTGGCTGAAAAATTATCTTACATAGGTGTGATGGGTGTGGAGTTTTTTGTATGTGATGGCGAGTTATTGGTCAATGAGATAGCACCAAGGCCGCATAATTCTGGCCATTACACCATAGATGCCTGTGTTACAAATCAATTTGAACAGCAGGTGCGTGCGATGACAGGCTTACCTTTAGGTAGTGCAAGACAGCATAGTTCGGCAGTCATGGTGAATTTATTGGGTGATATCTGGCCTGAAGATGATAAAGCCGCTCCGCAATGGCAACTAGCTTTAACTAATGCGCAACTTAAAATGCACCTTTACGGCAAACAACAAGCCCGGCCTGGCAGAAAAATGGGACACTTTACGGTGATTAATGTTAGCCGTGATGAAGCAATTAAGCAGGCAATGCAGGCGCGCGCCGATTTGAATATTGGCAACTGAGTTGAGTAGAGTAAAATAAATACAAAATAAAAAAGCCGAACTTAAGTTCGGCTTTTTTCTAGTTGCGTGTAAATCTAATTATTCAGATTTAGCTTTTGCGGCTGCCTTGGCTTTTGGTGCGGCTTTTGCCTTCGGCGCTGCGGCATCTGCAACTTTAGCTTTTTTAGCAACAGCGGCTTTAGGTGCAGCCTTGGCTTTTGGCGCAGCTTTCGCTACAGTTAAAACAGCATCGCCTGGCAACGCCTTAATTGCGGCATACAAGCGACTTTTATGACGTGAAGCTTTGTTTTTGTGAATAATGTTTTTATCTGCAATGCGATCAATCACGCTAACATTTTCGCTATACGCAGCTACTGCAGCGACTTTATCGCCAGACTCTACAGCTTTAATAATTTTCTTAATCGCGGTACGCAAAGTAGAACGCAAGCTTGCATTGTGAGCGCGCTGCTTAACTGCTTGACGAGCACGTTTTCTTGCTTGTGCGGTATTTGCCATCTATGTTTCTTTCCTAAAAGGTGCTAAAAGCTATTAAAAATACGAAGCCCATAATCATAGCTATTTTATGAATATATTGCAAGTTTAAATCGTGTAAATATCCTAGCGAATTCCCGCATGTTATTAAGTAGCATGTTAAAATCGCCTAAATATGTTGTTAATAAGCAATTTTTCTCAAATTCAATTATGAATCTACTCAAAGCCTTGGCCAAAGTTGGTAGTATGACCTTTGTCTCACGGATACTGGGTTTTGTGCGCGATACGCTGATTGCACGCGTGTTTGGTGCGGGAATGTTAAGCGATGCTTTCATCGTTGCGTTTAAAATCCCCAATTTATTACGTAGAATTTCGGCAGAAGGTGCTTTTAGCCAAGCATTTGTGCCAATTTTGGGCGAATATAAAACACAGCGTAGCTTTGATGAAACACATAATCTCATCAATCGCGTAGCTACTTGGATGGGCGTGCTTTTAGTGGCTATTACCTTGCTTGGCATGTTGGCGGCACCTTGGATCGTCACGCTGATTGCGCCTGGTTTCCGAGCAAACCCTGAAAAAATGCAACTAACCGTTGAGTTGTTGCGGATTACTTTTCCTTATATTTTCTTTATCTCCTTAGTTTCAATGGCTGGCGGGGTGTTGAATACCTACAATAAATTTGGCATTCCAGCGTTTACGCCTGTCTGGCTCAACGTTTCTATGATTGCAGCGGTTTTATTTTTTGCCGAGCATTTTTCTGAACCTATTAAAGTGCTGGCTTGGGCGGTATTTTTTGGTGGATTTTTGCAGTTAATTTTTCAGATTCCATTCTTAAGGCAAATTGGACTCTTGCCGAAACTTGATTTTCACCTGAACGATGAAGGAGTTTGGCGTATTTTGAAGCTGATGGGGCCTGCGGTTTTAGGGGTTTCTGTCGCGCAGATTTCGCTGATTATTAATACAGTCTTCGCCTCGTTTTTAGTGACGGGTAGTGTGAGTTGGCTTTATTATGCAGATCGATTGATGGAGTTTCCAACAGGGGTCTTAGGCGTTGCTTTGGGGACGATTTTATTGCCAAGCTTATCGAAAGCTTATGCAGGTAAAGAACAGAATGAATATTCGCAATTATTGGATTGGGGCTTACGCCTGACCTTTATACTTGCGGCTCCTGCCGCAGTTGCGCTTGCGGTTTTGGCGGTACCTTTGGTAACGGCCTTATTTCATTACGGCAAGTTTACCGCAGACGATGTAGCCATGACGCAGCAAGCGCTTATTGCTTATAGTATAGGTTTGTTAGGCTTGATTCTTGTAAAAATACTGGCCCCAGGGTTTTATGCGCGACAAAACATCAAAACACCAGTTAAAATTGCCATATTTACCCTAATAACGACGCAGCTAATGAACTTTATATTTGTATTTGTGTTGGATTTAAGACACGCAGGGTTGGCCTTGTCGATTGGCCTAGCGGCCTGTATTAATGCCTCGCTGCTTTATTACCATTTACGCAAGGCGAATGTCTATCAGCCGCAGCCAGGCTGGTTTGTTTTTTTACTAAAACTCGCCGTCGGCCTAAGCGTTATGGGGATAGTGCTCCATTTTGCCATGGGTGATGGCAATGCTTGGCTACAATTTGGATTATCTAAACGACTATTGTATCTAAGCGGATTGGTACTCTTAGGAGGTGGGGCTTACTTTGCAACACTGATGTTACTTGGGTTTAGACCGCGTGATTATATTCGTAGGGTGGTACGCTGATGCAAATTTTCCGTCATATTCCAAACCAGCAACAGCAAGCGTGTGCGTTGGCGATTGGTAATTTTGATGGCATGCATCTGGGTCATCAAGCCTTATTGAAACAACTGACTGAAACAGCAAAATCACTCGGTTTAACTTCTGCTGTAATGACATTTGAGCCGCATCCGCGCGAGTTTTTTTCACCAGAAACTGCGCCTGCGCGACTTAGTTCCTTACGAGAAAAGCTCGAGCATTTTGCTGAAGCGGGTGTAGAAGTCGCCTATGTCTGTCGTTTCAATCGACGGCTTGCTGGACTCACTCCACAAGCGTTTATGCAAAATATTTTACGAGATGCACTTAATGCGCAGGCCATTCTAGTTGGTGAAGATTTTAGATTCGGTGCAATGCGCGCTGGCTCTATTTTAGACTTTTTAGAGGCTAAGTTTAATCTGATAAGTTTGTCTCAAGTGGATTTAGAAAATGCACGGGTTTCGAGTACTCGTGTACGCTCAGCATTGGCTTCAGGCGATTTAAATGAAGCGAGATTATTGCTAAATCGACCCTATAGCATCAGCGGAAAAGTCGTACATGGCGCCAAACTTGGTCGTCAGTTGGGCTTTCCTACGGCGAATGTACTGATGCGCCACGAGCGGCCAGCCTTAACTGGTGTGTATGCAGTGAATTTAGATGGATTAAACGCGGTGGCAAATTTAGGCATTAGGCCAACAATAGCCGGTATTTCTAAGCTGAAATTAGAGGTGCATGTACTTGATTTTAATGCTGATTTATATGGAAAGCATGTACATGTCGAGTTTCTGCATAAAATACGTGATGAAGCAAAGTTTGATGGATTAGATGCCTTAAAAGCACAAATTGCGCTGGATGTAGAAGCAGCTAGAATTTTTTTCAAGAAATAAAATACAAGAAATAAAATATTGAGAAGTAACTAACTTAAGAAATAAACTATGACTGAAGAAGCTAAAGATTCAAAGTACAAATTAAATTTGCCTGAAACAACATTCCCTATGCGGGGTGATTTAGCCAAACGCGAACCTGCCTGGCTAAAAGAATGGCAAGATAAGAAGTTATATGAGCGCATTCGCAAAGCCCGTAATGGCGCTAAGAAATTCATTCTGCACGATGGCCCACCGTATGCAAACGGCGATATTCACATTGGTCACGCCGTTAATAAAATATTAAAAGACATTATTATTAAATCTAAAACTCTGAGTGGTTTTGATGCACCTTATGTTCCAGGATGGGATTGTCACGGCTTGCCGATTGAGTTAGTGGTTGAAAAGAATCACGGTAAAAATATTGACCCAGCTAAATTCCGCGAATTATGCCGCGCTTATGCAGCGGAACAAGTAGAAAAACAAAAGAAAGACTTCATTCGTTTGGGTGTACTGGGAGATTGGGATAATCCTTATCTGACCATGGATTTTAAAACCGAGGCCGACATCATGCGTGCTTTGGGTGAGATCTATAAAAACGGCTACTTATATCAAGGTAGCAAACCCGTACATTGGTGCGTGGATTGCGGTTCAGCGCTGGCAGAAGCGGAAGTTGAGTATGAAGATGTGAACTCGCCTGCGATTGATGTGGGGTTTAAAGTGGAGTCGGAAGGGCTTAACAAATTATTTGATTTGCTTACCGTTACTGGAGCGCAAGATATTCGTGAACAAATTCAGGCGGGTCGATTAAGAGATTATGAAAGAGGCGCGTCTTTCTTTTCTGGTAGTCCAGTATATGCTGTTATTTGGACAACTACGCCATGGACATTGCCCGCGAATCAAGCTGTAAGCGTACATCCAGAGTTTGATTATGATTTTATTCAAACTAGCAAAGGGCTGTTAATTCTTGCCCATGAGCTTGCTGCAAGCACGTTGAAACGATATGGCGAAGAAAATTATAGAGTCCTCGGTTCTTGTAAAGGTCTTGCGTTAAAAGGTTTACTAATAAACCACCCATTCGATAACCGCCAAGTGCCTATCATCTGTGGTGACCACGTTACAACTGATGCAGGTACAGGCTTAGTGCATACCGCTGCTGCGCACGGGAACGATGACTGGTTGGTGATGCGCGCTAACTTCCCAAATGAAAAGCCACGTGTGTTAATGGGTGGTGACGGCAAATTCTTTAATAGTGAATTGGTTGAGTTTGAGGCGATTCGTGGTTTAAGTCGCCAAGAAGCCAATAAAGTGATTTTAGCGGCGATGACCGAGAGTGGTGCTTTGCTTGCAAGTGCACGCTTAAATCATAGCTTTCCACACTGCTGGCGCCATAAAACGCCCTTGATGCAATTGGCGACACACCAGTGGTTTATTGGTATGTACGAGCAAGATGCGGTTGGTATTAGTTTGCGCGAATACGCCAATAAAGCGGTAGATGCGACGGAGTTCTTCCCGGCTTGGGGTCGTGCACGATTAGAAGCGATGATTAAAAATCGCCCAGATTGGTGCGTATCGCGTCAGCGTAACTGGGGCGTGCCAATGCCATTTTTTGTGCACAAAGAATCCGGCGAGCCGCATCCACAAACCGCAGATTTATTGGAAGCAGCAGCCTTGTTGGTTGAGAAAAGTGGTGTTGAAGCCTGGTTTAGCCTAGATGAAACGGCATTCCTGCAAGCCAATACCAGTGCGGCTTCCAGGGCGGTTAATCATGACTATAAAAAGGTGACTTACACCTTAGATGTTTGGTTTGATTCAGGTGCAACACACGCGGCTGTACTTAAACGTCGACCTGAACTGCAATTCCCTGCAGATTTGTATTTAGAAGGCTCAGACCAGCATCGTGGCTGGTTTCAGAGCTCATTGTTAACGGGTTGTGCCATTGATGGTCGTGCCCCTTACGATGCCTTGCTTACACACGGTTTTGTGGTGGATGGCTCAGGCCATAAAATGAGTAAATCCAAAGGCAACGTGGTTGCGCCACAAAAGGTGATGGATACCTACGGCGCGGATATTTTACGTTTATGGGTTGCCTCTACGGATTATTCAGGTGAACTCACCATTTCAGACGAGATTTTGAAACGCGTTGCGGAAAGCTATCGCCGCATTCGTAACACCATGAAGTTTCTATTGGCAAATATCGCTGATTTTGACGAAAAAAAAGACTTGTTGCCAGTGAGCGAGTGGCTAGAAATAGACCGTTACGCGCTACATTTAACGCAAAAGCTGCAGACAGAAGTGCTGGCGGATTATGATCGCTATGAGTTTCATTTGGCCGTACAAAAATTCGTGAGCTTCTGCTCCGAAGATTTGGGCGGCTTCTATTTAGATATTCTTAAAGATAGACTCTATACCGCAGGTGAAAGCTCGCATGCGCGTCGTGCTGCGCAAAGCGCCCTGCATCACATCACGCATAGCATGTTGCGTTTAATCGCACCTATTTTGAGTTTTACCGCGAATGAGATATGGCAAATTTTAGGTATTGAGGCAGATAGCACTGTGTTTGAGGATGTTTGGTATGTGTTGCCTGAGCATGGTCTGAGTGCAGAGCGTATTAATGACTGGGAAGCCATTATTTTAACCCGTGGCCAAGCTGCAAAAGAGATTGAAGTGTTGCGCACAGCGGGTGAGGTTGGCTCATCATTGCAAGCTGAGTTGGATTTTTATGTGGCGGCTGGAAGTTTTAATGCGTTGCAAAGTTTAAATGATGACCTGCGCTTTGTGATGATTACTTCCAGTGCAAAAGTTTACAAAACCGTGAATGAATCTGAACAGAAAATTGTTGTTAAAGCGAGTGCGCACAAAAAATGCGACCGTTGCTGGCATTACCGCGCTGACGTAGGTTCCGATGCTGAGCATCCGCATATTTGTGGTCGATGTGTAAGCAACTTATTTGGCAAAGGTGAGGTGCGTAAATATGCTTAAAGAAAATATTTATACCGCGTCATTCACGCGCAGGCAAAAATCCAGTCAGGCTAGGAGTGCTGGAATGTTTGTAAATGTGACGATTTTGGAAAATTGTCTGAATTCTCGCCTGCGCGGGAATGACGGGATTTGACAATGGGATTACTTTATAAATGGTTCGGTATTAGTGCCGTTGTAGTTGCGCTTGATTTATACACCAAACATTTGATACAAGACGCTTTTGCTTACGGTGAAATGCTTACCTTCACTAGCTTTTTTGACTTGGTGCATTATCATAATGAAGGCGCTGCTTTTGGTTTTTTAGCACAGGCTGGTGGCCTGCAAAAATGGTTCTTTAGTGGGGTTTCGTTAATTGCAATTTTTGTAATCAGCTATTTGTTGCATAAGCATCGGACTGAGAAACTTTTCTGTTTCGGATTGGCCCTAGTGTTAGGTGGTGCGATTGGTAATTTGTATGATCGCCTCACATTGGGTTATGTGGTCGATTTTTTAAATTTTCACTACCAAGACTTATATTGGCCAGCGTTCAATGTTGCCGATAGTGCAATTTGCGTAGGCGTAGGCCTGCTATTGTTGGATAGTTTTAAAAAACCAAATTAAAACGAAATTCACTGTAAAGGTGCAATATGCCGGATTGGACAAAATTAATTGCAGGTAAAATTGCGATAGCCCAAAAATCAAAAGTGCAAGGAAGCGTAGCAGGTAAGCCCAACGCCAATATTCGCGTACCTGCCGGCCAAAAACAAGTCAGTAATTTCCCCATTTTAGATTTAGGTATCAAGCCGTGGATAGGTACGGCAGAATGGCAATTAAGGGTATTTGGCTTTGTTGAAAATGAGCTTAATCTAGATTGGGCTGCCTACAAGGCCTTGCCACAAATCACTGATATTTCAGATTTTCACTGTGTAACGCGTTGGAGTCAGCTCGATATGGATTGGCAAGGCGTGCGTGTTCGTGATGTACTTGCGTTGGCAAAACCATTAAGTAGCGCTAAATTCGCCACCATGCATGGCTATGATGGCTACACCACAAATCTGCCGATTGAAGCCTTGCTGGATGACGACGTGCTGATTGCGCATAGCGTGTTGGGGCAGACCTTAACTAAAGACCATGGCGGCCCAGTACGTATGGTGGTGCCAAAACGCTACGCTTGGAAGGGCACAAAATGGTTAAAAGCTATTGAACTGCACGAGCATGATAGATGTGGCTTCTGGGAAGTGCGCGGCTATCATAATGATGCAGATCCTTGGCTAGAGCAGCGCTTCAGTGACGAGTGAAAATTGGTAGGGCGATTTTCAGGCCTATTGCATGATTGATATCGATTTTACGTTTACTGGTAAATGCTGGCTGTGGCAGGGCAAGGGCACTTGGCATTTTATTACTCTGCCGCAAGATAAATCTGAAGAAATTAAGTTTTTTAGTGATCACCATTTTGGCAAAAGGCGTGGCTGGGGTTCGATACGTGTGACGGCGAATGTCGGTGGAACTGAATGGGAAACTTCGATTTTCCCATCAAGTAGCCTAGACTCCTATATCTTGCCCGTAAAAGCTGACGTGCGACGAAAACAAAAAATCGTGGCTGAAGATGAAGTAGTGGTGATGCTAAAAATTAGAATCTAGTCTTACATTTAACTTATTGAGCGGACTGCTGAGTAAAAGTAAACAACTTGCTAATATCTGCTTCAGAATTCAACCTTGCGCCTATTTGGCCGCACACTAGCTCACAAAGCGCGTAAACACTTGGGTCTGCGATGCTGTAGAACACACAGGTGCCGCGTGATTCTCTTTTAACTAAGCCATATTGATCAAGCAGGGAAAGGTGCTTTGAAATGTTGGCTTGTGTGCCGCCAGACATTTCTGTTAACTGGCTGACATTTTTTTCACCATCTTGTAACGCGTTAAGCACCTTAAGGCGCATAGGTTCTGCAAGTGCCTTAAAGTATTTGGCCACATGTTGAAGTGCTCTGTCATCAAGTTTACTCATATTTAGTACTCACTACAGTTCTAGAAATTAATGAAATTATACACTGAATTTATATGTTGACTATATAGCTATATGGTAATATAGTAATTAAATATTAGCCAAAGAGTCAATGATTTTTATTAAATTTAAGGGATAGTTATCTTGATAAATCAAGGTGTTAAATTAAACCAGTACTTATTGGTGTTGATGATTGGTCTTACTGGTGCTAGTTATAGTGCGATATCCTGTGCTGCGCCTTTGGCGACGGTCACAATTAAGCAAACGGAAGCTGAAGCCACTTATACTGCTGAAGGTGTCATTGAAGCTGTTAAAAGTAGCGCTATTGCACCTCAGGTTTCAGGCAGTATTACTTTGCTCACAGTAAAAGCAGGTGATGTGGTAAAGGCTAGTCAGCTGTTGGCGCATATTGATACCCGTATGGCTAACCAGCAAGCTGCCACAAATCAGGCGCAGGTTGCGGTAGCGCAAGCGCAGTTATCGGTAGCACGTAAGGAGTTTGAACGAAAAAGCAGACTGTATGCAAAACAATATATCAGCCAAGCTGCGATGGAGCGTGCTGAATCTGACTTTAAAACAGCGGAAGCACAAACTAAAGCGCAGTTAGCGCAAGCTGGTATGGCGAATGTGGAAACAGCTTTGCATACGATTAATGCACCCTACGCAGGTGTAGTCGCTGAAGTACTAGCAGAAGTAGGCGATATGGCGATGCCAGGCCAGCCATTGTTAGTGATGTATGATCCAAGGGGTTTGCGTGCTACGGTGAATGTGCCACAAAGTCAGCTAAAAAATCTTAATTATAGCGCTAGTGTGAAAGTGTTGGTTTCATCAGCGAATGATGCAGAACGTGAGTTGGTCAGTACTCAACTTACAGTGTTACCCAAAGCTGATGCTGTCAGCAATATGTCCGCAGTGCGTTTAAGCCTGCCTATGCATTTAACGAGTGTGAGGCCAGGTATGTTTGCTAGAGCGCTGTTGCCTGTGATTGGTGTTAAGGCGCAAGGCAAAATTACAGTACCTACAAAAGCAGTTATTAAGCGTAGCGAATTGCTAGCAGTGTACGTGCTCAGTCAGCAAGGTAAGCCGCAGTTAAGACAGGTGCGTTTAGGCCGTAAGCAAGGTGACAATGTACAAGTGTTAGCTGGACTCAAGGCAGGAGATGTTGTGGCGCTTGACCCAATTGCGGCGGCAAACTTGAAGTAGGGATGTCTGTGACTATTCAGAACAACACCGCAACAAATGATGACAAATTAGTAAGCGCCAATTTGGGTATCTCAGGTCGCATCGCAAAGTATTTTCAAACAGCACAAATTACGCCATTAATAGCCCTAGTCGCCATGCTGCTAGGGCTATTTGCAGTGTTGGTGACGCCACGCGAAGAAGAGCCACAAATCAATGTGACGATGGCGAATGTATTGATTCCATTTCCAGGTGCTTCTGCGAAAAATGTCGAGCAAATGGTCTCTATTCCAGCCGAGCAGGTGTTGTCGCAAATTGCAGATATAGAGCATGTTACTTCAGTCTCACGTCCTGGCATGTCGATCATTACCGTGCAGTTTCAAGTCGGTGTGCCGCGGACTGAAGCATTGGTTCGCTTGTACAACACAATTCAATCCAACCAAGACTGGTTGCCTAAAAATTTAGGTGTTGGCACACCGATTGTTAAGCCAAAAGGTATCGATGATGTGCCGATTGTTACCGCTACATTGTATGCAAAAAACAACCAAGATGGTGCATATGAGCTTGAGCGCGTAGCACATGCGCTAGAGGCGGAAATTAAGCATGTAAAAGGTACGCGTGAGGTGGTCACGCTTGGGGGGCCAGGCCGTGCAGTAAATATTGATATTGACCCAGATAGAATGGCGGCAGCGAATATTACGATTGCCGATATGCGTCGCGCCTTGCAATCAGCCAATCTTGGTGCGCCACTTGGCGAAGTCACGAATAACAACCAATCTATTGCGGTTGAAGTAGGTAAATATTTTACCGATGCTGAAGATATTGCTCAATTAGTGGTTGGATTGCATGACGGACATCCTGTGTATTTGGGTGAAGTGGCAGATATTCATGATGGCCCGCTTCCAGCTGAGCGCTATGTTTGGTATGGTGAAGCGGGTAAGGATAATGTTGAATCGCCAGCCGTCACAATTAGCATCACTAAAAAACCAGGCCAAAACGCAGTGGCAGTGGCGGAAGCGGTGATTAAGCAAATTGATAGCTTAAAGAACGTGTTAATTCCTTCAGGTGTGGAAGTTAAAATCACCAGAAACTATGGCGAAACAGCTAATGAAAAAGCGCAAAAACTCATACAGAAGCTCATTTTTGCTACTTCTGCGGTCATACTTTTAGTGTTTTTTGCATTGGGTAAGCGCGAAGCGGCAATCGTCGGTATTGCTGTCGTGCTCACTTTAATGGCGACGCTCTTTGCCTCATGGGCTTGGGGCTTCACGCTAAATCGCGTTTCATTATTCGCCTTAATTTTCTCAATCGGGATATTGGTGGATGATGCCATTGTGGTGGTTGAAAATATTCACCGTCATATGAAGCTTAATCCCTCATTAAGTTTGACTGAGATTATCCCGACCGCGGTTGATGAAGTGGGTGGCCCAACCATTTTAGCCACACTGGCGGTGATTGCTGCGTTATTGCCGATGGCATTTGTCAGTGGTTTGATGGGCCCGTATATGAGCCCGATACCAATTAACGCCAGCATGGGCATGCTCATTTCACTGGCGGTAGCATTCATTGTGACCCCTTGGTTATCACGACTATGGTTGCGTCACAGCCAACATGAAGATGCTGTGACTAAGCGGATTGCACCAATCTTCACGCGCTTATTTGCGCCATTTTTAGACGATAGAAACGGTAAAAAAAATAGACGGAAATTAAGCTTTGCCGTGTTGGGCTTAATCGTTATTTCACTTATCCTGCCTGTTGGTCAATTGGTGGTGATGAAGATGTTGCCGTTTGATAATAAATCTGAATTCCAAGTGGTGGTGGATATGCCAGTAGGCACGCCTCCAGAAAAAACAGCCAGCGTACTACATGCCATGACTGCATATTTGGCAACCGTGCCAGAAGTGACCAATTACCAAGCTTATGTAGGCTTAGCTGCTCCAATCAATTTTAATGGCTTGGTGCGTCAATACTATTTAAGAAGCGGTGGTGAAGTCGGTGATATTCAAGTGAATTTGGTGGATAAACATCATCGAAACGACAAGAGCCATGTGATTGCTAGCCGCGTACGTCCAGCACTACAAAAAATTGCTCAAAAGATGAGTGAAAATGGACAAATTGTTAAAGTGAAGGTCGTTGAAGTTCCACCTGGACCGCCTGTGATTTCACCAATAGTGGCAGAAATTTACGGCCCAGATGACGCTGAAAGATTGAGAATTGCTAGGCAAGTTCATCAGGTGTTTGATAAGGCAGATGGTATTGTAGATACCGATGATAGCGGCATAGCCGACGCGAAAAAAATCGAATTAGTTGTCGATAAAAAGAAAGCAGCCTTATTGGGGGTAACGCAAGCGGCCATCGTGAGCACTTTGCGTACAGCTTTAGCGGGCGAAGATGTGACCTATATGCACGATGCCAGCAAGTATCCAGCGGGTACACGTTTGCGATTACCAGTTGAATCACAGGCAGATACAGAAGATTTACTGAAATTATCGGTCAATACATCAACTGGAAAATTAGTGCCTATACGTGAACTGGTCACGATAGAAGATACCTTGCGTGAACAGCCTATTTATCACAAAGATTTATTGCCAGTGAATTACGTGGTAGGCGATATGGCGGGCAAGCTAGATAGCCCACTGTACGGCATGTTTGGCATGCGTGATGCGGTGAGTGAAATCCAAGTGCCAGGTGGTCGATTAGGTGAAACCTTTATCTCGCAACCAGAAGATACCCAACGCGGTTACGCACTGAAATGGGATGGTGAATGGCAGGTAACTTATGAAACTTTCCGTGATATGGGTGCGGCCTATGCCGTTGGCTTGATATTGATTTACCTTTTAGTGGTTGCGCAATTCGGCTCATATTTAACACCACTCATCATCATGGCACCAATTCCTCTCACCATCATTGGAGTGATGCCAGGTCATGCCTTGTTAGACTCACAATTCACGGCAACCTCGATGATAGGCATGATTGCGCTGGCAGGTATTATCGTTAGAAACTCGATTCTACTCGTCGACTTTATTAACTTAGAGGTTGCATCTGGTAAGCCATTTAAAGAGGCTGTGGTGAACTCTGCCATTACCCGCGCTCAACCCATTATGCTCACGGCATTCTCGGCGATGTTAGGTGCATTTTTCATACTAGACGACCCCATTTTTAATGGCCTCGCAATTTCACTGATATTCGGTATTTTTGTATCAACGGTGCTGACATTAATCGTTATCCCACTGCTGTATTTTGTGGCGTATCGACATCAACATCCACATCATCCATCATTTTAGGAGAATTAAGTATGACTTCATGGAAACTCGTTCGTATTATTGCTGGCTTGTTGATTCTATTATCACTCGCACTAGGTGTGGCAGAAAGCCCATTATTCGTTAGTCAGTATTGGTTATATTTCACCGCTTTTATTGGTGTTAATCTATTTCAAAGCGGCCTTACCAACTGGTGTTTGATGGAAAATATTCTGCGCAAAATTGGTGTTCGTGGTGGTTGCTAATCAGTTGCTGAAAATGTTGAATTTAACTCTAAAAAATCATTTCCGCCCTCTGTTCGCCGCACTGTTTATGATCAGCGCAAACAGCGCTCAAGCAGCGGACTTAATAGATGCGTGGCATGCAGCGCAGGCAAAAGACCCTACCTTCAGTGCTGCGCGTGCAGGTGCTGAAGCAGGAAAAAAGAAGAATGACCAAGCCAAAGCACTAAGCCAGCCACAAGTGACCGCATCAGTTGGCGTTGGTGGTGCAAATACTTACAATAAAATCAGTGATGCACAATTTTCTGCACCTGGATTTGGTAGTTCAGGTGGCGCGGCTTTCAAAACGCAGACAGATTTAGGCGCAGATTTACGTTGGAATATTAATGCTGAAAAATCGCTCTATAACGCAGAGCGCAGCAGCATGGCGCAACAGTTGAATAAGCAAGCGCAATTAGCCGATGTGAAGTTTAGCGCGGAAGAGCAACAATTAATGTTACGCGTTTCTAAAGCCTACTTTGATGTGTTGCTGGCTGAAGATACTTTAGCTTCAGTGAAAAGGCAGCGTACGGCAGTGGCGAAGGCGCTAGAAGTCGCCAAGGGCCGTTTTGCTGAAGGTGATGTGGCGATTATTGATACGCACGAAGCACAGGCAAGAGATGATGCGCTAGTTTCACAAGAGTTAGAAGCAGATAGTAATTATCAGCTTGCAGTTGCAGCGCTGGCGGATTTAACAGGCCCTACAGAACAAGCATTGGCTCGCCCTGCAGAGCAGGCCAGTTTTCAGAGTTTAGATGCAGGGCAACTGAATGATTGGTTAGCCTTAGCACAAACTAACAGCCCATATCTGCATATGCAGCAACTTCATCAAGGCATTGCACATGATGAAATCAATAAACATCGATCATCAACTTCACCAGTAGTGAACTTGGTTGCGCAAGCAGGTGGTGAAGAAATGCGTGGTGTTGTGGGCAGTAATCGTTCAGATTTGAGTAATCACAGTTTGAGTGTTGGCCTGCAATTAACCATCCCTTTATTTACTGGCGGTATGCGCGATGCCAAATACGCAGAAGCCGTTGCACTAGAAGCGCAGGCTAAAGATGAAACAGAAGCATCGCGACTACGCGCTGGTCAACAAGCACGCGCTGCTTGGCTTGGAGTAGCTGTCGGTAAAAGTAAAATTAAAGCAACCGAGCAAGCCTTGCATTCATCAAAAGTGAAATTGGATGCGACTGAGCTAGGCAAAGATGCTGGCGATAGAACCACACTCGATATTCTTAATGCAGAACAAGATTACTTTATGACGAGAACTGCTTTGTATCGTGAGCGTTATCAAATGCTTTTGTCCTATTTGAATCTAGCCGCAGTGGCTGGTTCATTAGATGAAAAGCGTTTAGTGGAAGTGAATTCGCTTTTGACGCTTAAGTTGTAAGTTTTAAGTAGGTAAGTAGTAAGTGAAAAGTAGTTATAACAATAAATAGGGAAGTTAATCCTAGTGAAAAATTAATGGTGTATTAAAAAGTGGAGAAATGAAATGGCACATATTGTAGTGATGGGAGCTGGCGTTGGTGGAATGCCCACAGCGTATGAATTGAAAGATAAAGTTGGGAATAAGCACCAAGTCACAGTAGTCAACTCGGTCGATTATTTTCAGTTTGTGCCGTCTAATCCTTGGCTTGCCGTGGGCTGGCGAACTCGTGAGAAAATCACATTCCCGATTCGCCCATACCTAGAGAAAAAAGGCATTAATTTCATCGCGCAACCAGTGACTAAAATTGATGCTGAGAATAACTCTTTGCAATTAGCTGACGGTCAAAACCTCGCCTATGATTACCTTGTGATTGCCACTGGCCCAAAATTGTCATTTGAAGAAGTGCCTGGTTCAGGCCCCAACGGTGGCTTCACCCATTCAATCTGTTCTGTTGATCATGCAGAAAAAACTTGGGATGCTTACCAAGAGTTCATTAAAGATCCAGGTCCAGTGATTATCGGCGCGATGCCAGGGGCAAGCTGCTTTGGACCTGCTTACGAATTCACCTTCATTATGAATACAGATTTGCGTAAGAAAAAGATCCGCAACAAAGTGCCAATCACATACATCACCAGCGAGCCATATATCGGACATTTAGGTTTAGGTGGCGTGGGCGATTCAAAAGGCATGCTGGAATCTGAATATCGTAACAATGATGTTAAATGGATTACTAATGCCAAAGTAACCAAAGTAGAAGAAGGCAAAATGTTCGTCGCCGAGCATGACATGAGCGGCAATGTGATTAAAGAACACGAGTTGCCATTCAAATTCTCCATGATGTTGCCCGCTTTTAAAGGTGTAGACCCGGTGGCGGCCGTTGAAGGCTTATGCAACCCAAGAGGTTTCGTATTTATTGACGAGCATCAGCGTAGTAAAAAATATAAAAACATTTTCTCTGCAGGTGTCTGTGTTGCTATTCCGCCTGTTGAAGTGACGCCAGTGCCAACAGGTGCGCCAAAAACCGGCTATATGATTGAATCTATGGTGACAGCGCTAGTGCACAATATTGTGGCTGATTTGAACGGTGAAGTAGCCGATGCAAAAGGTACATGGAACGCGATTTGTTTAGCAGATATGGGCGATACAGGCGCTGCGTTTGTTGCATTGCCACAAATTCCGCCCCGTAATGCTAACTGGATTAAAAAAGGTAAATGGGTTCATTTAGCGAAAATTGCCTTTGAAAAATACTTCATTTACAAAATGAAAATAGGCAGTACAGAACCTATATATGAAAAGTACGTGCTTAAAGCAATGGGGATAGAGAAACTAGATTAAGTTTTTCGCTCTGATTTGGTAGTATGATGATCCAACTGAACTTGCTTCAGTTGGTTTTTCTATTTTAGTATAAGTAATTTGTCTTCAGTTTTAAGTATGCTTCCACGATTGGATTTGCACGCACGATGAAATATAAAGACTACTACGAAATTTTAGGTGTTGCCAAAACGGCAAGCCAAGATGAAATCAAAAAAGCTTACCGAAAGCTTGCCCATCAATATCACCCCGATGTTTCAAAAGACCCCGCAGGTGAAGAGAAATTTAAGGAGATTGGAGAAGCTTACGCCACCTTGAAAGACTTGGAGAAGCGTGCGGCTTACGATGAATTAGGTCGCTATCCATCTGGTCAAGAGTTCAAACCACCTCCCAACTGGTCTGGTAGTCAAGGTGGTCAGGGATATTCGTTCGACGATGTAGATTTAGCCGATTTATTCACAAGTTTTACTAAAGCGCGGCAAGGTGGCCAACATCAAGGCCATAAAATGCCGATTCCTGGGCAAGACTATGAATTAGCGATACAGATTACGCTTGAAGATGCCTATCACGGAACGACCGTTGATTTAAGTTTTACGGTGCCTGAATATGATGCACAAGGCCAATTGAAGCGTGTGCCACACACCTTTAAGGCACGTATTCCCAAGGGCGTGACTGATGGCCAAAAAATGTTGCTTCGAGGCAAAGGTGGAAAAGGCGCGAACGGAGGCGCAAACGGAAATCTTTATTTGAATATCAGTTTTATTCCACACCGATTATTCCGTGTGGTTGACCATGATATTTTTATTGACTTGCCGTTAACAGTGACAGAGGCTGCTTTAGGTGCGACGGTTGAAGTGCCAACCTTAGAAGGGGCTGTTAATCTCAAAGTGCCTGCTGGAATCGCGAGCGGGCAGAAACTTCGAATTGGCAAACGCGGCTTGCCAAAACATAATCAAGAGAACGGCGATCTTTTTGCTATTGCACAAATTGTGGTGCCCGCAAAACCAAGTGATAAAGAGCGTGAATTGTTTAAAGCATTATCCGAAGCTTCAATATTTAATCCACGCGCACATTTTGAATAGGAGCAAGCCATGAATATTGAATTTTCTGAAATACTGTGGCTCGACAATCAACACGAAGTTTCGTTAGATGAACTTATCGCGCTTTCAGGCTTGTCGTTGCAAGAAATACAACACTTGGTGGCGAGTGGTGCGCTTAAACCGAATAATCCAGCAGAGGATCATTGGCATTTTAATAGTCATTGCATCGTTTCGATACGCACACTTTGTAAGCTTAAACAGGATTTTGAACTCGAGCCGAATGCCTTTGCATTAACACTGTTATTTCTTGAGCGTATTCGAACGTTAGAGCTTCAATTGCAAAAATTAAATCAAAATAGTTCAGATTAAAGTGTGATTTAAACAAAATAATTTAGCAGTAAGTCTTAGTCTAAAGTCAGTGCATTCTACTTAGTTTGCAGGTTGATTAGACTGCTTTTTAGGTAAGATTCTGTTTGCCACTTCAAATAGTCCAACGCAAACTGCACCAACCAATATACCAATAACGCCATCCAACACTAGGGGGGATATCGCAGCTAAAAATCCGCCAAAAGTTGGCAAATGGTGTAAGGTTTCAGCCAGATGCTCGCTGGCGTGATGTATGGCTGGAATGCCGTGCCCGATAATGCTGCCACCCACCAAAAACATCGCCGCCGTTCCTAATATTGTTAAGCCGCGCATGAGCTTTGGTGCAAAGGCAAGTAATAAACTGCCGATTTTACGCAATACTTGTTTGTAGACGCTTTTGCCTTTTTTTAGCATTAAATGCAGGCCGAGGTCATCCAACTTGACAATGCCAGCTACCAAGCCATACACGGCAATGGTAATGACGATGGCGACAATCGAAACAACCGCAACCTGTTTACTAAAGGTTTGGTCCGCGACTGTGCCAAGTGCAATGACAATAATCTCGGCGGATAAAATAAAGTCTGTGCGAATAGCCCCTTTAATTTTATCTTTTTCAAGCACGACTAAGTCAACTTTTGGGTCTGAAATGGCCTGCGCTATTTCTGTTTCGTGCTGCTTCACTTCTTTGCCACTGTGTAAAAATTTGTGTAATATTTTTTCAAAACCCTCAAAACATAAATACGCGCCACCTATCATGAGTAAATAGAGAATGGCACTGGGCAGAAAATAACTAATCGCTAAGGCGGCGGGCACTAAAATCAGCTTATTGAGCAATGAACCTTTTGCAACAGCCCAAACCACAGGTAGTTCACGTGAGGTATCCACACCAGAAACCTGTTGTGCGTTCAATGCCAGATCATCACCCAGTACCCCAGCGGTTTTTTTTGCGGCAACTTGTGTCATCACCGATACATCATCAAGCATCGTTGCGATGTCGTCTAAAAGTGCGAGTAAACTACCTGCGGCCATAATATTTTATTGTTTCTAATTAATTTTTAGTCAATTACAGTTTGATTTTTACTTGGGGGCTTGCTTAATTTTCTTTGTAAGCTACGCCTATGCATGTTTAAGCTACGTGCAGTAGCCGAGATATTACCACCATTCTCGGCCAGCACGCGCTGTAAATGTTCCCATTCTAATCGGTCAATCGTGAGTGGGCTACTCGTCAACTCAACTGCATCATCCCCTGACTTTCTTTCAAAGGCTGCAACAATATCATCAGCATCTACGGGCTTTGCTAAATAATGTGTTGCACCAAGTTTGATTGCCTCGACTGCGGTAGTAATGCTGGCATAGCCTGTCAACACTACAATGCGAGTGCCTGCGTCAAGGCTGCTGAGTTGGCGCACCAAAACTAACCCAGAGTTTCCTGCCATTTTCAAATCTACTAAAGCATATTCAGGGGCATCTTTTTGTGCAAGCGCGAACGCATTTTCAGCACTCGTTGCAGTAGTCACTAAAAAACCGCGCTTACGCAACGCTGGTGCAAGTACACTTAAAAATTCTTTATCATCGTCTACCAAAAGTAAGGTCGGTTTTTCGTCAGATGAATTCATAATAATTTTATTCATTTATTTTCCTTTAACTTTTCACCATCAATTTGGCCAGTGGTAGTTTTACAGTAGTGAGCACGCCGCCTTCCGCGTGATTGACTAATTTGAGTTCGCCCTCATAACGTCCCAATGTGGTTTGAGTTAAATACAGCCCTAAACCCATGCCTTGCTCATTTTTTGAGGTAAAAAAAGGCTTGCCTAGTTGTTTTTCGATTTCAGCACTCAAGCCCTTGCCAAAATCTCTGATAGCGATGTTCAGCATTTTTTCATTCCAATTGGCGTTCAAAAGTACGCGCTCGGGCGATTCGTCTGCCGCGTTATCAAGTAAGTTCTGGATGGCCTGAGTCAATGTTCTATCCATGTGAATCATTGGATTAAGTGGATTTTTTGTAAGATTCACCACTAGCTCAGTTGCAGGGCGCGTATCTCGCCAGCGTTGAATGGCATCCTCTAAAAAATCTGAGAGTGGCAAGCCTTGCCCCTCGTCCGCTCGAGCTTGTCCCGCGTTACGCGTAATTGACGATAGAATTTCCTTACAGCGAGATATTTGATTCCGTAACATTTGCAATTGATTTAATGTTTCAGGATGGTTTTGAAAGTCATTCGATAGTTCTTTGCTAATCACAGCCATGGTGGCCAATGGCGTACCTAGTTCGTGTGCGGCACTGGTTGCGAGAGTGCCAAGTGCTAACATACGTTCACTTTCTAAAGATTTTTCTCGGATGGTTGCCACAATGCGGTCGTAATCACGTAGGCTTTGACCGATGCGGGTGACAAAAAACGCAATAATACCCGCACTGACTACAAAGCCTAGCCACATACCTACCAGGTGAATGTCAAGCGATTTTCCTGCCACATAATGCATGTGTAAGTGTGAAAGAGGAACATAATAAAACACCAAAATAGAATAAAACGTGACGGCTGTTGCGCTAAGCAGCCAAGCATATTTTCTTCTCAATGCAACCGCTGCCACAGTAAGCGGTAATAAATACATCCACACCAGCGGATTGCTGTAGCCGCCCGTAAAGTAAAACAGCACAGTAAGTGCAATTAAATCTCCCAGTAGTTGAAATGACAGCTCCCGATCGCTGACATTGCTATGCCTCCTTAAGCGCAGCATGGTGATGAGGTTAAGCAATAACATGCCGCCAACTGCAAATGCAATTGGTAGTTTAGGCAGTGGAATGCGCAGATAAAACAGCGCCAACGTGGCTGCAAGCATGAAGGTAATCATCACATTGCGTAGTAAAAACAAGCGCTGCATATTTCGGCGTGAGGGATTTTCCAGCGCGTGTTGGTGGAGAGATTCTAGCAATAGTGAGTGATTTTTGGCAGACATAATAGGCATTATATAGAGATTTTATCGCTTTAGAATGTGACATATTGTCGCGCGTCAGGGGGCCGCGCGACAAGTAGCCGCGCGACATCATGTCACTTCCGCAACATTTTTTTTAGTTTTAATATCCTGCCAGTTTTACGTTCAAATCCATTTTTGTATTTTAAGGGGAGTAAAAATGAAGCGCTGTCAGGAGGAATATCATGTTTGACTATCCGATTTTTGAAATGCCGTTTATTGGACATCGTTTGCTATTTGCATTTGATGCGATTTTGCATGTGTTTATCTCGCATGGTGCTGCAGTGGGCGGCAGTATTATTTTGGCACTCACCCAGTGGCTCGCCATTAAAAATAACGACCATAAGCTAGATGCACTTTCTTACAAAATTTTATTTACGTTTTTTATTTTAGCTACTGCCGTTGGTGCGTTGACGGGTATCGGTATTTGGATACACATTAATATCATCAACCCTGCTGCGATTGGTGCGCTACTTCGCGTATTCTTCTGGAAATGGTTTATTGAGTGGATTGTCTTTAATGCTGAGATGATACTCTTACTGTGGCTGTTCCTGATATGGAAAAAACATCCGCTTGGCACACAAGGTAAGAAAAAAGTCTTTAATTTGGTTCTATCTTATGCGGTTGCTTCATGGCTCACCATGGCGATTATTACAGCGATTTTAGGCTTTATGATGACCCCAGGTAATTGGTTGAAATCATACTTCCCAGCTGAGCCAGATTACATGGCAGCGCTGTTCAATCCGTCTTGGATTCCTTCACTTGGCTTCCGCACGTTCTGGTCAATTGCTTGGGCAGCGGCTATGGCGATGTTGCTGACTTGGTTTTTCACTAAAAAAGATTTGGAACTACGCCAAAAAGCCATGCGTTTATTCGGCACGGTGTTGTTGGTCTGCATTCCATTTTTTGTGTTGTTTGGCGCTTGGTATTACGCACAGTTTCCACAAGCCGCCAAAGACTTATTTTGGATGGGCGCGATTACACGTCGTTTAGCGGCACACCCTGAATATGCCACATATTTAATAGTTGCACTTTCAAGCATGGTATTAATTGGCGCGGTTTCTTTATATACCAAACCAAAACACGCACCTGTGTTTTTAGCGGTGATGATGTTAATCGGCTCAATGGGCTTGATTGGTGAGTTTGAGCGCGTGCGCGAATTTGTGCGTAAGCCGTACATCATCTACGACTACATGTATGCCAATGGCGTGCGTGTGGCCGATGTACCTTACCTCAACAAAACGGGCTACTTAAAACACGCTGCGTTTGTGCCGCCAGAGTTCCGTGAGGTGAACGAGCAAAACAAACTGGTGGCAGGTAAATATCTCTATCAAATGCAATGCCGTTATTGCCACACGACCAATGGTATTAACTCAGTGAAAGCGCGTACCGCTGGCTTGAGTGAAGAGGCAATCTATATTCGTATCGGTTCATTAAACTCACCCGCTACGCCGTTTATGCCGCCGTTTACAGGCACTGATGCCGAACGCAAGGCATTAGCTGCCTATTTAGCTTCACTGGCAACGCACGATAAACCTGCGCTCGCTTATCAAAAACAATTAGATGAGGTGAAAAAATGACCGATTTTAGAATCATTCCTGGTGACATTCCGTTGCCATTGCCCACCATGGGGCTGGAGTTCATGGAACCATTTTTCCACGGTCTGTTGATTGTGGCTTGGGTAGTGCATATTCTGTTTATTAACGTGTTGCTGGGGGCGTCGCTTGCCTCAGTATATTTCAATAGTAAAGGGCATAAAGAGAAAAATCCAATCTATGACCGAGTGGCCTACTTGCTCACCACACCTGTAACCATTTCAGAGAACATGGGCGCGCTATGGGGGGTGGCACCGCTCTTGCTAGTGAGTATATTGCTTACGCCTTTGTTTTACTCGTCATCTATTATGATTTCGCCGCATTGGTTGCATATCATATACGGTAACGTGGTGGCGTTCTTGCTCTCGTATTTGTATAAATATACTTGGCATACGCTAGAGCATCGCAAAACCTTACACATTTTTATTGGTACAGTTGGAGTAGCGTTGTTCTACACCCTTCCATGGGCATTTATGGCTAACGTGCAACTCGCTATGACACCAAGCACTTGGACATACACCACTCATTTTTGGGACGCGCTACTACGCGCGGATACATTCTTCCGCTTGGTGCACTTTTACTTAGCCACTTTTGCAGTAACAGGCGTGTTTATGTTGGTGTATGGTATGTACAAACGCAAAAGTGATAATGCAGAAGACCGTGAAGCAGGTGTGGTGCTTACCCGTACAGGTAAAACATGGTTCATTATCCCCACTGTGCTTAACTTCTTTGTAGGCCCATTGGTGCTGTTTAGCTTTCCTGATTACGGTATTGAAGCTTTTTTTGAAAATGGTTATTTCTGGGGCATCCTCCTCACCGTAGCTTTAGCACTATTTTCGCTATACCTATTATTGAAAGACTTTTTCAATGATGACCTACCTGCAAAACGTGTGTGGACGGTGGTTGCAGTAATGGTTGTTGCTATTCTTTCAATGGCTAGCTTACGCCACGGTATGCGTATGGGCTTGGTTAAACCTGTGTTAGACGCCTCACACGCTAAAACAGAACGCTTTCAAAGAGAATCACTCGCAGCGTTTGAAGAAGCTAAAAATACCCCTGCAACGCCAGTGGCAACACAAGCCAATGTGCACGCAGGTCAATCTTTGGCAGAAAAACATGGTTGTTTAGCTTGTCACAATGCAGACATCAAAGTGGTTGGCCCAGCCTACAAAGACGTAGCGGCTAAAGCTTACACGGCAGACCAAATTGTGGAATTGGTTAAAACACCCAAACCAGAAAACTGGCCAGGTTACATGCCAATGCCACCCATGCCGCAAGTGCCTGCTGAAGATGTTAAGCAGATTGCAGAATGGATTAACGGCTTAAAGTAAAGGGCTTTAATATCCTTACCTACTTACAAGTGAGGGTGTACGTGTTTAGAAATTAAATTACGTAGCAAATTTGCTCTTGATATAAATCAACTTTTATTAAAATTATTGAATTCCCCCTTTGCCCAGCACCTCGGTGTTGGGTTTTTTTTCAATAAAATCAACGGTGCGTCACATTGACGCGCGACAATTTGTCATATTACTTGGGGAGTATTAATTCTTTATAATTTTAACATTATGTAATTTAGGCAAAACTTACAAATGCACAATATTGATTACGAACAAGATTTTAGGCAGGGGTATGAAGCTTCATTGATAGCAGCAGCGAAAACGGATTTAGGCAAACAATTTTCAATGACTACAAGACCTCACGCTTCGATTTCCAAGAAAACGGCACTCTATGTTTTATCTGTCATAGCGCTGGTTATGATGGTAGTAGCGATGTGTTTCGCATTCATTGGCGCTTGGCCAGTTTTAATTTATGCCGTTTTGGTATTGCTTGGATTAAGTGCAGGGTTTCAGCACACCTTAAAACAATCGCAGAATTATGAGAAAATCATGATTAAAGACAGCACCTTACAGATAAAAAGCCGAATGCTGGCACAAAATAAAGAAGTTGAAATGAACCCTTTATGGGCAAAAGTGGTGATGGAATGCCAATCTCATGGCGATTGCCGGTACCTTGCTCTACGCTCACATGGCCGTGAGACTGAGGTTGGGCGTTATTTAAGTACGGAAGGCCGCTTTACTTTGGCGACAGAGCTGAAACGGCAACTGCAAAAGAACAGATAGTTTAACCATATCACTCAGATTATTTTGCCTCACTGATTTATCCTAACCAAGCCAGTAATTCACAACTATTGACCTGTATCCCTGCGACAATTTGACGCATTCCGTAAAGTGGCTATATCAAATACAATTCCAGTTGATAATGATCAAGGGGAAAGTCATGATAAAGAAGTTAACTTTAAGCACGCTATTGCTTTGTAGTAGCCAGGTAGTCCTTGCAGAAGATACAGTGAATGGGGCAACGGAAGCCAACGCAACGCAACTTGATTCGATTCAAGTACGTGCAACACAAGAGACAGGCTATGCGGTAAAAAACTCGTCTTCAGCTACTAAAACCGATACTCCAATAAAAGAAATTCCACAATCTATTCAAGTTCTGCCACGGCAACTAATGGATGATCAGCAAAATGTGACAGTGGGTGAAGCACTTAAAAATGTTAGTGGTGTGGTAACAAATGATGCATTCTCAACCCCCTCATTTGAGGCTACAAAAATTAGAGGATTCAAAGCTGAACAACTTCTCGACGGTTTTACGCAGTACTACAATTCAGGTGACCGTGAAAGTTTAGTTAATGTGCAAAAAATTGAAGTGTTAAAAGGGTCGAATGCCGTTCTATTTAGTGGGGGTTCTGGCTCGCCAGTAGGTGGTGTGGTCAACATTACCTCAAAGTTACCTCAAGCAAACGCGTTTGGAGAGCTCGGAGTTAAAGTTGGAACTGATAGCTTTGTACAGCCGTTTTTCGATATTAATCAGCCCATCAATGATAATGTGCTGTTTCGCATTACTGGTGAATATACACGCGCCGATAGCAATACGGACGTGGTTGAGCAAAAACGCTACAACATTAATCCAGTCATTACGTTTACCAATAACGAAACAACTTCTTTGACCTTGCAGGGTAAGGTTTCTCGCTGGAGGCAGCAAGACTATCAAGGTTTGCCGGCGACAGGCACGGTTGCGGGCAATTTTAAACTCAAGTCAAAATTGTTCATTGGAGACAAAGGCTTACCTGACAGTACCACAGAGTTTGATGGTATTTGGGCAACGCTGGACCATAAACTCAATGATGTTTGGTCTTTTAATGTAAAGGGCAGATACGCAGAGTCAGAGTTTGATCAAAAGGCTCAGGCACTTAGTGGTAACTCCCCAGATCGTGCTGATATTAGCCCCACGAGCTTTTCAATCTACAACACGCAGTTATTTCAAGAGCAAACCGAAAAAACGATATTGGCTAACGCCACTGCCAAATTTGATTGGGGAGCCACTAAAAATACCGTGTTGCTTGGTGCCGATTACAGCAAATTCAAAGACAAAGGCTTTATCGATCTGGACGCGGCATTTGATGCTGACACGCTTAAAGTGCTTGCCGCAGGTGCATTAGTTTTTCCGGCACCAGCTGATTGTGCCACGGCGGCGCTCTTTAGTTTTCCGTGCTCAACGCCAGTGGATTTGACCAACCCCAGTTTTACACCTTATAGCAAACCGGGTGCAGGCGTGAACAACAACTTTGTGACCAACACCACCTATGGTGCCTACGCGCAATGGCAAAGCACCATTGCAGACAGGCTGCACCTGTTGGCCAGTTTACGCCAGGCTCACGTAGAAATTGATTTTACTGGCCCGGAACTGGACATGACGGCCACCATTAACAATGCGCTGCTAGGTAACTTTGTATCCGTTTATCAACAAGCTAATGCCAACACCGAGAAGAATAAATTGCTACCAAGAGTTGGTACTGTTTTTGATGTTACAGATAGTATTTCTGTATTTGCTAACTATAGTGAAGGTTTGCGGGGACAACCTTTTGCATTATTTAGCGGTACACCAAAACCAGAAGAAACTCGCCAGCGCGAAGCAGGCATTAAGGTTGATACAGGCAATTTAACAGGTCAATTGGCAATTTATCATATTGATAGAAGCAATGTGGCTATTTCAGATCCAGCAAGCCTTACGCGTTCATTAACCAATGGCGAGCAACGCTCACGTGGGTTTGAAACCGATTTAACATGGCAAGCGACGCCCTCGCTTAAATTCCTTGGCAACTATGCCTACACCGATGCGGAATTTACCAAGAATGCCAGCACCACGGTCGTCAGCGGCAACCAGTTGCAAGGCGTGCCGAAAAATAGTGCCCGGCTTTGGGCAAATTACAATTTTGCATCATTGGGTGTATCAGGCCTGAGTGCAGGCTTAGGTGCGTATTGGCAATCAGAAGCCTATGTAGACAATGCCAATACCTTTAAGGCTGATAGCTACCACACGATTGATGCTGCAATTAATTATCAAACAGCTCGCTACAATGTTGGCTTGACGGTAAAAAACCTGACCAATGAAGATTACTACCAGTTCTATAATTATCTAGGTGGTCGCATTGCGCCAGATAACGGCACACAAGCCTATCTGTCAGTCTCAATGAAATATTAAGATGGACCGCAGAAAATTTATTAAGCTTACTTCAAGCGCCAGCGCGGCTATTGCGCTTGCAAAACTTAGTGTCAGTCATGCGGATGAAGCAGAGCAACAAACGCATCTAGCGACAAACGATTCCGCCGAGCAACAACATTTAGATGCAATGCAACGCTACGCAAGTTTGACTGGTGGCAGCAAGGTGGTCATTGGCATGCTGGTGTACCCTGGCATGTTTTTGCAAGACTTAGTCGGGCCGCTGGCGGTGTTTGAGGCATTGATGAATCGGGATATTCATTTGGTTTGGAAAAATCTAGAACCTATTGCGAATGAAAAGCCTGAGCACAAAGCGCTCATTCCAGTTACACCCACATCCACATTTAAAGATTGTCCTAAAAACCTAGATGTATTGTTTGTGCCTGGTGGCGTTCCTGGCACGCTTACCATGATGGAAGATCCAGAAGTGCTAGCATTCTTAGCAGAGCAAGGAAAAACTGCAAAATACATCACTAGCGTCTGCACAGGCTCGCTCATCTTAGGTGCAGCAGGGTTGTTAAATGGCTACAAAGCAACTTCCCATTGGGTGACGTTAAATGTACTTGCTGAGCTTGGAGCAATTCCAACAAAAGGTCGAGTGGTTGTTGATAGAAACAGAATCACTGGCGGCGGCGTGACTGCTGGCATTGATTTTGGTTTAAAAATTGTAGCCATGTTACGCAATGAAGATTACGCAAAAGCTGTTCAGCTTTACCTTGAATATAACCCAGAACCACCCTTCGATGCGGGCTCCCCAGAAAAAGCCCCACCCGTAGTCACACAATTCCTTAATGATATGTTTGCAGAGCTAGTTAAAACTTCAAAGCAAACAGCAAAACG